>MUGD01000168.1 GCA_002900555.1 Thermoplasmata archaeon M9B2D
CTTGTTTCCCTTGATGGTGCAATTTGCTACTGTTCCATTGTTGGAATAGATGTGAGGGAGAAATCCAACCAAGTTATCTTGTAGAGTACAGTTCTTGACTTCATAGAAAGGACTTTGCGACAAGAATATCCCTTCCTCTAGGCAATTACTCACTTGGCAGTCGATGATTCTGGTCCAAGTCGATCTTTCTACATAGATACCCTGCCAACAGTCTGATACAGTAGTTCCATCAATTGTGCAATTGGTACATTCTAGAAATTGCACACCTATTGAGCAAGCTACAAGAGTTCCATCAACAATTGTAATTTCGGTACAATTCGCGAGTATAATCTGACCATACAAATCTGCGTCAATCTGTGTTTCAGTTATATTATGGAAAAGCCCAATGTCCTTGCCATTTACTGAATTGTTTTCCAAGACGGGGGGATTGCTTGCTATTCGCGAGTCCCAAAACTCGATTCGAATTCCTGTGTTCTCAAAGACATTGTCACTGAGTGTAGTGTTAGCCAAATCAGGTGAAATCGCTCCGTATGTAAATTCGGTGAAGGTGTTGCCAGAGATGATTGTATCATTACATCTCAATATCGAAATGCCAGAAGACCCATAGCTAAGGTGATTTTGCAGAATCGCGCAGTCTGATGAATCATGCAGCCAAATGGTTTCCCCTTCATCATAGACATTGTGTGAAAATTCATTCCCGATGATTATGCAGTTCGAACTGTTGTCAATCGAAATTGAACTATTAACAAATGTGCAGCCCTCGATTTTTCCGTTCGATAGCGATACAAAATTAACTTCCATCAGTAGTAGCTGACAATTTCTGATTTCAAAATAGTAGCTTGTTTCCAAAATTCGAATGTATCCATAAGTGCCGATAGATCCAAATTCCTGATTCTCTAGGATGAAAGGATTTGATACAGAGCCATTTCCAGACCAGCCATTATTGATGAAATCGTCCGTTGTTTCAATAACCATGGTTGCTTGTTCGCTAGGGCTGAAGTCTTCTCTTGATGCGCAAACAGCAGACCCACTCATATTCATTACCAGATATGAGAGAGATGATGTAATTATGGTAGCTACTACGAGATAGGTGACCATTCTCAAGTCTAGTGTCAACAAGTTATTTGCTCCAAAAACCACACAAGAGATACTTCTGCAGATTTGCTTAAATCCTATTCTAATGACGAGATTTATCTGTGGGAGCTTGTCAATGGTCAGAAGATGTGTGTGACCTAGATGATAGAGACAAGAGTAACTAAGATGCTTGGATGCAAGTACCCAATCATATCTGGGGCCATGGCACGGATTTCTAATCCCGAATTTGTTGCCGCAGCCAGTAATGCTGGTGCCTGTGCTGTATTGGCCAGCGCAAACTACAAGTCTCCGGACAACCTTCGTGATGCAATCAAAAAGACACAGTCTCTGACAAATCAGCCATTTGCAGTGAATATCAATCTGTTCCCTGCTCTGATGCCTCAGGACAAGCTAGAAGATTATGTTGACGCCACATTGGCGGAGGATGTGAAGATCATTGAAACAAGTGGTCATAAGGCTCCAGAGGACCTGGTTCCTAAATTCAAAAACAGCGGCGCCATCTGGATACACAAATGTGCGGGAGTGAGATACGCACTAAAGGGAGCGTCTCTAGGTGCTGATATTGTCACAGTTGTTGGATATGAGAACGGTGGAGCTACGGGAGTCTTGGACATAGGAACGATGGTAATGGCACCATCAGTTGTTGATGCGCTAGACATTCCTGTAATTGTAGGGGGTGGAATTACTGATGGTAGGGGTGTTGCTGCAGCCTTGGCACTAGGAGCTGATGGGGTAATCATGGGTACAAGAATGATGGCAACAAAAGAGTGTCCTATCCATGACAATCTCAAACAGGCTTTTGTTCAAGCAAAGGAAACTGATACTGTTCTTGCATTACGTTCGGTCAAGAATACCCATAGGTTTTGGAACAACAAAGCAGCACAGCATGTGATTGAGTTGGAGGGTGAAAAAGCACCTCTCTTCAAGCTGATTGAGGCGGCCTCAGGAGAAAAGGCTCAGAAGATGTATGATGGGGGGGATATTGATTTGGGAGTTGTAAGTTGTGGCCAAGGTGTGGGACTGGTCAAAGATATTCCGACTATTAAAGAACTATTGGATAGAATAATGAATGAAACTGAAGAGATAATCTCCAAACTTAACACAGTCATCTGTTAGTGAAACAAAGATTGCAGAACATAGGTGCATACTCCCATCTTATTATCTAGAAGAAAATTCGAAGAATGAGTTAAATACGCAATGTGGATTGATTTCACAAACTTTGGGAGAGTTTGAAGAAAAATGAAGAAAGGAGTAGCGAAACCACGCTTTGTGGGTCAGCTAATCATGGGAATTTTGGAAATTGTCCTGATCTTTGCTATCATACCATATGTCAATGATGAATATGGCTCATTAATCACGTCCAACGCATATGTAAATATGATAATGTGGAGTGTATTAGCCTTCGTGGTCGTTCATGGTCTGTGGCGCATCATTGATGCATTCAACACTATGCGATATGCAGACTAAAGACAACCCAAGAATCTGTTCATCATAAACAGGAGTGTCTTTCCGATACTCCCTTTTCTTATTATTGTAAGTCGACCTTCTGAGTACAATACAAGCAGAGGAAGAAACATCATACTGGACGAGAGCTGAAACTTCGAAAGACATTAGAGAAGTGTGTTCTATTCTTTCAATACGTATTCGTAGATTCTAGAGGGAATTGAATTGTCAGAGAGAGAAAGCGATTACATTATGAAACATTCTGAAGAAGAAGCAATGCGACTTGAACTTCAAGCAGTAGCATTAAGTGAAATTATCGACCAAGAGTTTGATGCCATGGACATTAAATCTGGTATGACAATCCTCGATGCAGGATGCGGAACGGGTGCATTAACACGCAGATTTGCTCAGATAGTGACACCTGCTCATGTCACGGCAGTTGACTTTGATCCTCTTTTCCTCGAGCATGCAAAAGCTATAGCAATTGACGAAGGGATAGACAATGTCAGTTTTGAGTCTGGAGATATTGATAATCTTAAGTATAAAGATGAGATGTTTGATTTGACCTATTGCAGACTGGTATTAATGCACGTTCAAGATCCTGTGAAGACAGTCAAGGAACTCAAGAGAGTTACCAAGAAAGGAGGAAGGGTGGTCATATCTGATCAGGATGATGGTGGAGTACTTGTATATCCCTTCATGCCAAAAATGATGGAAATCTGGAGTAGGTATGGTCACTGGGCAAAGAAACAAAAAATGGACCGTTATATTGGAAGACAGCTCTTCTCTATTCTATCTCAAGCAGGACTGAAATCAATCAAGATTTTTCTATTTCCAATTCACAGAACTCAAGAAAATAGTGAGCAATTGAGGATGTTCATGTCGGTTCCACTACAGATAGTTGAAGGAAGAAAAGCGGAACTAATAGAACAGGAAGTTTTCACACAAGAGGAGTACAAAATTGCAATAGAGGAATTCGAGAAGTTGATGATTGATTCTGGTGCTTTTGTAATGAACACCTTTTTCCTCGCGATTGGTGAAGTTCCATAGAATGAGTATGGCAATCGAAACAGAATTTGAATCATCGCCAACATTGCTTCTAGTTCAGCATGTAGCAGAGAAGGTAGCCACGGGGTGACTGTGAAATACGGACTCAACCAACCGACTTCTTTTTGCCGATTGGACAGACTTCCATGCATCTTGCACACTCGATGTAGCTGTTCTTCGTTGGACGTGGAACTAGTTTCTTTTCCATCTCACGCACATGAGGAGATACATCTGATGAACAGGGTGATTCAGCTGAGTAAGTCATGCATTTTTCTATCGTAATCGAATACTGATCAAGAGCCTTTGTTGGACAGGCTGTCACGCAGAGGTTACAGTCACCGCAGAGATTCTCTTCAAAGGGTTCATCGATCTCCAATTCAGCACTTGTGAGTACAGAGATCAAGCTGACTCTAGGTCCATGTTGTGGCGTGACCAATAAGGTGCTCTTTCCTTGACATCCCAAGCCACATCTGATGGCAGTTGTTTTCAAAGGAATTCTCAATGAATATTTAGCCTCATAACCTTCTCTTTGGAGAAAAGCAACAATCTCCCATGCTTTATTCTTCATAATTTCATATGGCAAGTAATAGCTCTCAAACGTTTCTTCTGGCGAATGAAGGCCATATCCACGCCATTCTGGGGAGTCGACCGAGAGGCTGAAGATTTGGTCCCATGTATGGAAAACAAGAAGCACAACTGATTTCACATCAGTCATTTCTTGAGTTGGTGACCGCAGTGTTGTTACTTTCCCAATCTGCCCATAGGGTAGATCCTCGAGCATGTTTGGTCGTGATATGCCAGCAGACGCAAATCCAACATCCAATGCTAGTTGTTTTAGGTTCTCTGTCAGTGAAGTCATTCTCATCGCCACTTGCTAAAGAGATTCTATTATTTCCATGAAACGCCAGAGTTCATTTAGGTGTATAGCCATCATATGACGG
>MUGD01000169.1 GCA_002900555.1 Thermoplasmata archaeon M9B2D
TCTTTTGCTGGTGTCTCAAGACCTGTTGATTTTTCGACAAAGACAATCGTTCTATGAAACGGAGAAGTAACCTGATGTGGAGTGATTTTACTTCCAGTAAATGAAGCTGCTGTTAAAAAAAGCATAAGAACAATAAGAAAAATTATAATCAAACTTTTTCTTTTATTATTTTTCATACATTTCACCCCTTAGATATAATATAAAGTTATCTGGCTATATAAACATTTCATGTTTCAATCTACTAAGTGAAATGTTTGTAAGAAATATTATTTTTTTTATATAGTATTATATGCAGGTGGCTATGCAGATGAAAATCCGGTAATCGAGGAACCATGAAGTCTTTCATCAGAATTCTTTTGTTAAAATCTGACCGTACTCAAAACAAGCTTTCCTCCCGGCATCATCAGGATTCCACAGCACTTTTAATCCATCATGAACCATGGAAAACCCTGCCTCCTTCAGATTCTCATTGATGAGACGAACCGACTCTCCACTCCATCCATAGCACCCAAACGCTGCTGCTTTTTTGCCTTTAAATCCTAGTCCGCGGAGTTCCTCAAGCAGTGATGCGACGGCAGTAAGGATTCCTTTATTAATCGTTGGGGAGCCTACAAGAATTGCCTTTGATTTGAAGATTTCAGTGATAGCATCGTTCTTATCACTTTGGCCAACGTTGATGAGTTTAACAATCAGGGTCTTGTCTGCATGTGCGATTCCTTTTGCAATCTGCTCAGCCATAACACGCGTCCCATTCCACATCGTGTCATAGAGAATGGTAATCTGGTTTTCTTTATAGCTTCTTGCCCATTTCAAATAGGTTTCTATGATTTGTTTTGGGTCATCCCGCCAAATGACCCCATGGCTCGTACAGATAATATCAACAGGGAGATTCAGTGCGAGCACTTCATTGATTTTCTTCTCAACAAGCGCACTAAACGGGGTGAGTATGTTTGCATAATACTTCATAGCCTCAGCCATAAGCTCCGATTGATTGACCAGATCATTAACCATGAATTCCGAGGCATAATGCTCTCCAAATGCATCATTACTAAACAGGATGTTATCTCCGGTAAGGTAACAGAACATCGAATCAGGCCAATGCAGCATCGGCGCCTCAATAAACACCAGATCTTTTTTACCAAGACTGAGATGGTCGCCGGTTTTAACGACCTTGAAATCCCAGTCCTCATGATACTGACCCTTTAAGGATTTCACGCAATTTGCAGTACAATAAATAGGTGTATCAGGGATTTGTCTCATAAGTTCAGGAAGTGCACCACTGTGATCCGTCTCCCCATGGTTCGCGATGACATAATCTATTTTTTCAAGGCCGATCTCTTTAGAAAGGTTATTGACAAACTCCTTGGCAAACGGACCCCAGACCGTGTCAATGAGCGCGACTTTTTCCTCTTTAACAAGATACGAATTGTAGGTTGAACCACGATGCGTGGATAGTTCATTTCCATGGAATTTCCGTAGCTCCCAATCGATTTTACCGACCCACGACACATTATTTTTCACAGGGATGTTCATATAAGGACCTCCACTCAATAGTAGTTTATCACATTAGTTGATGGTTCTTATAAATTTCCCTGACCTTTTTTGGTTAAGGTATTATCAGAAGGCACATATGTTCTGTCTCCTATATCTTTGATGATAAATAGGTGGTGAATAATTTCTGAACACAGAGATAGATACGGTTATTTAAAGAAAAAAATGATATATTTTTTCCAATTTGCTGAGAGGACCCAAATATTTAATTACTACTGAACCATAATATACATTACTAAAATAGGGGGTTATAAATAAAATGAAGAAAATAACAATTCTGTTTGTTGTAGGAATTCTAATAAGTACAACCATTGGAGCTGTTGGAACACAAAGTACCCAGGAATCGACCAAATCTCTTTCTGCGTATATACATACGCCGTCTTTCCAAATACAATCTCTTAATAACGAAAATTATCTCTTGATTGAACTTTCAGGGACATCCACGTTTCAGACAAAAGCAGGCCAACCACAACTACCAAAAATTGTTTATACCTTCGAACTTCCTTTTGGGGCAAGGGACATTTGTGTCTCGTGTAACCCGCATGATATCACCACGCAGCAGATCGACCAGGAAATCCGACCGGCTGCTCAAATGCTTCCTCTCACTGTTGAATCTCAAAGCCTGGCTGCATATACAAGGATAAAAGACGAGCAAGTCTATGCGATGACAACACCATATCCGGAGACATGGTTCACAACCTCTGTCGGGGTGGGTTTGAATAAGGAAAACGAGCATGTCACCTTTGTCAACGTCCATTATTATCCAATTCGATACACGCCAGCGACAGGCATTCTTCATATCGCTAGTGCTGCGGATATCTCTGTGAGCTATACCTCACCGACATACCACCCATTTCCAACAAATACCGAATATGACCTGGTGATCATAGCACCAGCTTCTTTTGAAAAAGCACTCCAGCCGCTTATAGAGCATAAAAATAGCTATGGTATGATGACGACACTTAAAACAACTGAAGACATCTATGATGAATTTACCGGTGTCGATAAACCAGAGAAGATAAAATATTTCATTAAAGACGCGATTGAAACATGGGGGGTCGAGTACGTTCTTCTGGTCGGTGGATTAAAAAACATGTTTTTGGCTAAACCACGGGATAACGTAAACGAAGGCAGCAGGGCATGGCATGTGCCTGTCCGATACACAAATCTATATGATAACCCCAAATTCCCCTTAAACGCAGAAAGCACACTCCATGATCCTGGTGTCATCAGTGACCTGTATTATGCTGATATCTACGAAGAAGGCGGAAATTTCTCCAGCTGGGATCCTAACGGGGATGGTGTATTTGCTGCCTGGGGAAAACCCGGGGTTGAAAATGATACAGGTGTCGACCTCTATCCTGATGTGGCGGTCGGCAGACTCGCATGCGTAAGCGTTGCTGAGGTACAAACCCTTGTAAAGAAGATCATTACCTATGAAACAACAACCTACGGCCAAGAATGGTTCAACAAGATTGTAGCTATTAGCGGTGACGGGTTCTTAGACCAAGAAGATTTAAACATACAATGGGACACCAATGAGCTCCCGACAGGGACATATACGATTTATGCGCAGAGCCACAATCCTTCAGCGGAATACGGTCCTGTTGAAACCATTAATGTCACGGTCGATAAAACAAAAGAAACCAACCTTACCTTCAACCATGATGACCATTTACGGATTAGCCAATACCCTGGACTACCAATGGCTGAAATCGTGACGGTTTCCGAGGGAAATGTTCTTGGAAACACTGATTTCACCTACACCCCTAATGAGAACGAAGCCTATTGTAATGAGTTTTATTTCTGGGCAAACATGAGCTATGTTTCCGGGGTTCTTACCATCCGGGGAAAAAGCTATGATCCAAAACCATACGGTAATCTCAGTAGCATCCATGTCTGGATAAAAAACAGCGCTGATGAAATTGTTTTTGAGGATTGGCGGAACGACACAGAGATGTACTATGAGGGTGAATACACCACTGGAGAAAAGGTGCTACTTGGCCGGGGCGGTGCCATGTATTATATGCCAGAAGAGTTTGAACGTGAAATCATCTGGGCGTCCAATGGAAAGTTAACTGGGGAGCAAGTCGTGATTGATGCTTGGAGCGAAGGTGCTGGTTTTGTGTTTGTTTCAGGACATGGCAGTCCCAATGTCTGGGCTGATCATTACCCTGGCGTTGCGGGGAACCGCCGGTACTCAAGTGTCACCGGGCTTCGGGTCACCACCCTTCAACCATGGCCACCGTTTTTCTCCAAACCCATATTCCCAATGGACACCATCAAAAACGGGGAAAAACTCCCCATCACGATTATTGGTGGATGTCATAACAGCCAGTTCAACGTGTCGATGGTCTACGGGTTGCTTGATGGTATGATTTTCCTGCTGCCGAATTTCCCAAAACTTAGCATGTGGTGCTACGGAACACCGGTACCTGAGACGTTCAGCTGGCGGCTTGTTCGGAACCCGCGTGGTGGCTCTATTGCGACCATAGGCAACACGGGTCTTGGGTATGGAATGCCTGGTGTTGATCTCACCACTGGTGGCGGTGATGGGTGGGTCACCATAGAATTCTTCAAGCAGTATGGAGCCGAAGGACAGCATATACTAGGGCAGGCGCATAAACAGACACTCATCACCTATGCGAACACGTTTGACATGACTGATCTTGCCGCTGGTCATCCAAAAACCATTCAGCAATGGGTGCTGCTTGGCGACCCAAGCCTTATGATCGGTGGATATGAGTAAACCACCATCATTTTTTTTTATTTAATTTATTAATACATAGCTCGGACTATTTTTCCATGATTTCATTGAAAATATCGACAATAAGTGATTTTAAATTGGAAAATATATATAAACCTAATTTCTTATCATTTTATGAGGATGAAAGATATGGAGAACAAAAAAGTCATACCAATAATAATCGTAGGGCTGCTCATTAGTATATCATTTTTCTCTGGATGTATAC
>MUGD01000170.1 GCA_002900555.1 Thermoplasmata archaeon M9B2D
ATGACGCCCCCAATACTTGGTTTCTTCTCAACAAGGTATACTTTATACCCAGCATTTGCCAAATCAAGGGCACTTTGGATACCAGCAACACCGCCTCCAACGACAAGAACCTGAGAGACAACCTCAGATGGTTTTTCCATAAGGTCTTTTTCCTTTGAATGTCGCTTGGTCTTATTCATCGTTCTCCCTTGATACCTTGTAATTGTTCATAGGAAAACACAGGTCCATCTTTGCAGACGTATAACGGTCCAACGTTGCATCGACCGCATTTCCCGATACCGCATTTCATCCTCATTTCCAGTGTTGTAAAGATTTGTTTCCCAGAAAAACCAAGACCGATGAGATTATCGATAACATGTTTGATCATCTCAGGGGGACCACAGGTAATTGCGATACTATCTTTTGCTGATGGTTGTATCCTTAGTACATTTTGAGGAACAAATCCTGTAAACCCCTTCCATCCGTTTTCTTGCTTGTCAACCGAAAGAAAAACGTTGATGTCATCGAGTTGCTCTAGGTGAACAAACTCATTTTTATAACAGAGGTCCTTTGAGCTTCGAGCCCCATAAAAAATTTGAATGCCTCCATACCTTTTCCGATTATCAAGGACGTATTGGATAACCGAACGAAGGGGTGCCTGACCGATACCCCCTCCTATAAACACAAGATTTTTTCCAGACCATGCATCAACAGGGAAATTGTTGCCGTAGGGGCCACGGATCCATACCTGATCACCTGATGTACAATTGTGTAATGCAGTGGTGACTTTGCCATGTCTCATGACACTTATTTCAAGGGACTCTTTCTTTGTTGGGGAAGATGCAATGGCAAACATACATTCCCCAACGCCAAGAAGACCAACCATAACACATTGACCGGGTTTAAAGATAAACTGCTCTTTGTCTTTCTGTTGTGTAAACGACAGACGGAACGTTTTAATCGCTCGGTCTCCACCGACTTCTTCAAGGATATGCTCAATGGTTGCAGCCACCGGTAGGTATGGATTTTTTATTGTGTCACCTCCCGTGCATGTGCAATAATTTCAACGATGTCAATGTGAACAGGGCACATATCGATACATCGTCCACATCCAACACATCCAAGAACCTGATTGTTTTTAGGAAGATAATTGAATTTGTGGTAGATGCGATTTCGTATTCGATTCATTTGCATTGCTCGTGGGTTGTACCCTGATGCCTGACAGGAGTATTCCTGGTACATACAGGAATCCCAGATGCGAACACGTGCTCCTTTATTTTGTGCAGTTTCATCTTGAATGTCGAAACAATAGCAGGTTGGACAAAGAAACGTACAAATCCCACATCCGATACATCGTTCTGCAATTGTCTCCCAGTATGATGAATCAAATATGGTATCAAGAATCGTTTCAGTGTTTTGTACAGAAATCTGTCGCTTGATATTTTTTTGTGCACGGTTGCATACTTCGTTCTTTTTTTCCAAATCCTGCTTGGAAGCGGGTGTGCATCCATTGAAACCTTTGAGCAGCTCCTCTCCTCTTTCAGTCAGAATTTCTGTGTAATACGCGTCTGTAAGCTCGGTCATCAGAACATCAAATCCTGTTGGATCATCGGGATTTCCGCCGACACTTGAACAAAAACAATTCTGTGGAGGGGCACTGCAGGTTAAACCAACAGAGATCATTGTTCTTCTTTTTGAGGCATAATAGGGATCTTCGCAATCACGGAGGAACACAGTATCAAACACGTGGAAACTTTTCACATCGCAGGGTCGAATACCAAAGAGAACCACGGGTTTTTTAGGGAATGGTGGTACCTCAACAGTCATGTCTTTTTCTTTGCAAAATCGCATGAGCGTCTCTGTTTGAGGAAATACAATCTTCTTTGGTGGTATGCACACTTTTTGAAAATCAAGGGTGATTTGCTGTGGAGAATTTATTTGTCTGTAAAGAACTATGTTTTCTTCTCGTACCGGCCCCCAGAGGACATACTTCCGTAAAAGATGTTTGATCAAATCAGGTATCGCTTGTTTTTGTAGGATATATGCTTTCGTTTCTTGACTTAGCAAATGCAATCCTCCGGGTCGTCTGGTTTATAGATGGCCAGCAGTGATGTTTCGTCAACGGAAAGACCTGGTGTATACTCAAACAACTCTTTTATCTCTTTGAGGATTTTCCTGTTCAGTAACATTAATGGAATGTCCATCGGGCAGACACGTTCACATTCCCCACATCCTGTACAACGGCCAGCAACATGAAACGCTCTTGTCAGATGCCATACTGTATTTTCTGAAAGAGTCACTGACCGTCGAAGCCATTGTGGATCGAGTTGCTCCGCAGAGCATTGCGTACAATAACAAACAGGGCAGATGTTTCGACATGCATAGCAGCGGATACAACGATTGAACTGCATCTCCCAGAATTTCCATTTATCTGATAATGATTTTTCTTCAAATTCCCTTACATCAGAATAGCTGTCAGATCCATACGACTGTTTTTTTTCACCGAGGAGAACATCAGAGATTAACGGAGTTGGGTGTTCACAATGCAAACATTTCTCTAAAATAATCTCCTTTTTTGGGATTTGATGATGCTTCCCGTCGGTCATGAAGACAAAATCATCGTCTTTCTCAGTGACCCCTTGGGGATTGCCAATAGTCGGATATTTTTTTAGTAACTTCTTTTGATCAATGACCCCACCGCAGGAAACCCCGATAATAACAAGATTCTCCCGTACTATCCTTTTTTCTGTAATTAATTGAATGACCGAACGGCAGTCACATCCTTTCACAACAATACCAATTTTTCCGCTTCCCGTATAGTTTTTCAGATACATCGCAAGATTATGTACACAAAACGGAGAAAAAATAAGATGTGCTACATCCTGCTTTTTTTTTGCGAAAAAAGGAATCCCCTGGAATCCACATGGATCAGTTGAATATCCTATGACATACTGAACATTGGTTGTATCAAAGATCCTTTCAACTTCCCGCTGCAGTTCCGTTTCTCCTACCATTTATTACTCCTTTTGATTTGGTTCATGGGACCAAGCTTTCGGATCTCCTCAGTTGCTTTTTTCATTACCTCTGCAAATTTTCCTGCTTCAGAGGCAGACACCCAGGTCATTTGAACACGACGGGGATCTATCCCGACATATTCTAAGAGTAACTTAAGCAGAGTAATACGACGTCTTGTCAGATAATTCCCCTGAGTATAGTGACATTCCCCCGGATGGCATCCCCCGATGATGACACCATCAATACCATGCTGCAAAGCATTTAACACAAAGGATGGGTTCACCCGACCGGAGCACATCACTCGAATGATTCGTACGTTCGGTGGATACTGTAATCGGCTGGTTCCCGCAAGATCCGCTCCCGCATAACTACACCAGTTACACAAAAACGCAAGAATCGATGGTTCGAATTGATTACCCATACATTCGCCACCTCATTAGAATCTTTTTGGATACTGATTGAAGCACAAGCATGACCATATCTTTTTTATTCCGCTGCGGCGTCAACCATGGAGATAATTTGCTCGCGTTTGAATCCTTTTTGCTCTATCGCTCCGGACGGACAAGCTGCCGTACAGCTCCCGCATCCCTTACAGACTCCTTCGATGATACGGGATACGCGGCCCTCTTTGCCGTCTGTGGAAATAGCGACCATCTCAATGGCGTTATAGGGGCAGATCTTTTCGCACACACCACATCCACTGCAGAGGTCCTCATTGACACACGCTACAGGCGCATCGGTATAATATTTATCCTTCGAAATAATCGTTAGCGCCCGTGATGCTGCGCCATAGGACTGCGCGATGGTTTCTGTGATGGATTTAGGAGAATGGGCCATACCCGCAAGGAAAATCCCTTCTGTTGCGAAGTCTACCGGTCGCA
This sequence comes from Thermoplasmata archaeon M9B2D, assembly GCA_002900555.1. Next base: position 3,876 of record MUGD01000170.1, read on the forward strand.
GTTTCACATGTGCTTCTAAAAAGAATCCATCTTCATTTAACGGAACTTTGAGCTTCTGCGCCAACTGCTCATTATCAGGGGCAGGGACTATCGCAGAGCTTAAAACCAAATAATCTGCATGGATTAACAGTTTTTCACCAAGCAGAATATCATGTGTCTCAACCTCAAGCCCATCTTTTCCTTTTTTTACAATTGGTTTATGATCTTTTTCATATCGAATAAAAACAATACCCCGGTCCCGTGCTTTCTCATAGTAGGTTTCCCGAAACGCATAGGTTCTCATGTCCCGATACAGAATGTAGATTTCTGCATCAGGGTTTTTTTCTTTGATTTTCAACGCGTTTTTAATTGCATCAGTACAGCAGATCCGGCTACAATATGGACGATTCTCCTCCCGGGAACCGACGCATTGAATCATTACAATCGTCTTTTTACTAAAACCGATGCCACTTGAAAGATGCCTTTCAAGTTCCAGCTGGGTCATGACCTGATTATTTTTCCCATAGAGATACTCGTTTGGTTTATATTCCTGGGCTCCTGTTGCAACAACGATGACCCCGTGTTCAATTTTCACTTTTGCTACACCGTTTCTAAGAGTCGTCGTATAATTCCCGATATACCCATCGACTTT
>MUGD01000025.1 GCA_002900555.1 Thermoplasmata archaeon M9B2D
TACTTCCCAGTGGAAGGGCGGGACTGTGCAGAGGAGATGAAATACTTTATCAAGAACGCTTTTGACCAATGGGATACCAAATACGTGCTGTTGGTGGGTGGACGAAGCGGTGGCATAACCCAAGAAAAATGGTGGGTTCCGGTCCGATACTCACAGCTTAATGATGGGGGAGAAGGCTCGTATCTTACTGATCTGTATTTTGCTGATCTTTATGATAGCAATGGGAGCTTCTCGAGTTGGGATTCTGATAACAATGGTATTTTCGCAGAATGGAACAGCCAGAGAAAAGACATCCTTGATATGTATCCGGAGGTGTACGTCGGGCGCCTTCCCTGCACCAGTGTTCCTCAAGTAAGAACCATGGTGAAAAAAATCATCACCTATGAAACCTCGACGAATGGATCTGAATGGTTCAAGACGTTCGTTGGTGTGGCTGGTGACACCTATCCTGCCGATAACGACCCGTATTATGAAGGAGAGCTTGCGACGAACGCGTCATTTCAACAATTAGAGGGTCTTGGGTTTCAGGCTTCAATGCTTTGGACATCCAATGGTCGATTTACCAATCCTGATTCGGTGATTGATGAGATGAGTAAAGGCTGCGGGTTTGTTCATTTCTCAGGTCATGGAAACCCCCTTGCATGGTCGAACCACCCTCCAAGGAATGATTCGTGGGTGAACGGCCCGAATGCGTTTCAGATGAAGAAGCTTTCCAACGGGGATAAACAACCAATTGTCATCGTTGGCGGGTGCCATAACGCTCAATTCAATACTAGTCTTTTTAACATAATTAAAGGGATTTTAGAGGATGGACTTTCGTACTTTAATTCTACAAAGCCGTATGGCGAGTTTTGGTACTACGAATGGATCCCTCGCTGCTGGGCATGGGCTATGGCGAGTCATACGAGAGGTGGCGCTATCGCCATCATTGCAAATACGGGTCTTGGATATGGAGAACCAGGGGAGCAGACGTTAACACAGAGAGGGCGGCACATGGAGTGGTTGTTCTTCAAGGCATATAAGGATGGCAAGGTGAACCTTGGGGAAACACATGCAACAGATATCATCTATTATATGACGGAGCATCCACCGATGCAGGACCAAACCGACTGTAAGATTGCGCAACAATGGGCGTTGTTTGGTGACCCCAGTCTGCGCATAGGAGGATATCCCTCCTAAAATCTTTTTCTCTGCATTGTACAAAAATTTTATTTAGAAATATTTATATAATGAAAGGGAAATCATTTCATTAAGGAAGATTCGTATGAAAAAAACACTGTTTGTTCTTCTGACAATTTTTCTTCTTTGTGCTTCATCAATGGTTTCTATTCAAGCAAAAGACTCAAAATCAGGTCCAATCCTATCATCCTGCGATAACGTCCCGATTATTGAGATGATCAATCAAATCGATGAAGCGCTTTTATCGAAGTATCATCAGGGGCTGCTGAAGTTCGGACCACGGTATACCGGTTCGATTAATTGTACACTTGCGGCGGAATATATCTATTCCTCGTTTCAACAGATGGGGCTTGAAGTAGAATTCCATGAATGGCGGTACGGGGGGTTCCAGAGCAAAAATGTCGTTGCCACATATTATGGGACCGATTTGAACAGCACTGCGGAATACATCCTTTGCAGTCATTTCGATACTGTTGCAGGGTCCCCTGGTGCAAATGATGATGGCTCTGGCACAGCAGCGGTTCTTGCGATTGCGTCTGTCCTTAGTCGCTATGAGTTTAATCATACGATTCGATTCATCACATTCTCAGGGGAAGAGGTCGGAACGTACGGGAGTTTCATCTATGCACGGGATGCATCGTACCGTGGAGATAACATCGTTGCCGTGCTTAACATGGATATGATCGGTTATGCAAGCACGACGGAAGGGGGAAGGATTCTACGGTTTTTCCCACCAGAACGGTCAATCTGGATTGCGGACTATGCAAGTATGATTAGTGAGAAATATAATGAACTTATTGACATGAAGGTGAATGTTTTGCCTGGGTACCGTGGTGCTGATAATCAGGCGTTTGTCGATTATGGATATGACGGCGTATGGATTGCACATCAGGATGGATACCCCTGGGGGCATTCACCTAATGATACAGCGAACCATTTGAACTGGTCCTATTATGTAAAGGCAACCAAACTGATGCTTGCGATTACAGCCGAAATCGCACTAAAACCAATTGATCTCCAAGTAATTATCCGGCGACCCTATGAAGGGCACACGTATTTCTTTAACCGTGTTCTTTTTGAAAGTTCCTTTGGGAAAAGATATTTTGCCGGGTTACGGGGACTAACAATTATTCTTGGAGGAAGAACGGTGGCAAGTGTCGAGGTCTTCTCTGAAGAACCAATAAAATATGTAGTCTTCTGTATCGATGGATATTTCATGGTTTGGGATTCAGAGCCACCCTATGAATGGAGGATGCAGGGATGGTTTTATCCTATCAACGGAAGGCATATCTTTAATGTGTACGCCTACACACTTTCAGGAAAAATGGCGTACGATGAAATGGACATCTTTATGCTCTCCTATGCGACGTCATATAAATCGTAATCAAAGAGGAATGGTTTTATAGCAAAACGCTATATAAAAATATGATGAGGCTGCTAAAAGGAGTATGCATCGTTGGAATTGCACTGTTGTTGTTTCCTTTGGTAATAGGCAGTGTATCTGGCGAAAAAGTGGTTCTTATAACAGGCTTCGAGCCGTTTGGCTTGTATGCGACAAATCCATCTGAGATGATTGCTGAAACGCTCAACGGCTCTATCCTGGATGATGCAAAAATTATCGGAATAGTCTTACCAGTTGATTTTGACAGTTCCGTTGAGAATGCAATAGCGGCGATAGAACAGTATCAACCAGATGTAGTGATAGGCCTTGGACTTGCTGCCCGTTCCAAGGTCATTTCAGTGGAAAAAATTGGGATAAATCTCAAACGATTCCCGAAAGACGATGGAACCTGGTCGTTCCCACGGCGAATCGAAAAAGAGGGATCGTTTCTTCGCATTACGCCTCTTCGCATAAATGAAATTGTTCGGAAAATACGGCTGGGAAATATCCCTGTGCGGCATAGTCTTTGTGCTGGTTTGTACGTCTGTAATGCATTGTTCTATGGATTATTAGGGTATGTCAAAAACCAGAACATAAACACAGCAGTAGGGTTTATCCATGTTCCATTGTTGGAGACACAAGACCCAAAAGGAATGCCATTTGATACCATGGTCGATGCGGTGAAAATAGCAATCCAGGTAAGCATTAGATAGCGTGGGGTCTTTTCGTAAATCGAATTCTTTGACTCTTTTTAATAATCTTTATAAAGAAATATGCGCTGACAATATCAATGAGAGAGATTACCAAAGCACAAATTACAATAGGATTGTTAGCCTTTTTTGCCACTATATGGGAATTTATCCTGGATAAAACGCAACCCACGCTTCCCGAAATCATTGGTATGATTGCGCTTCAGTTAGTGCTGCTACTTATTTTATCGTATGTCATTATTGCGTTACTTGAATGGGTAAAGGTCTTTGATTTGAAAACAAATTCGATTCTGACCTTGTTTGTCTTGGTGACACTTAAGCTTCTGACTGTCGTTAAACTACCCTAAGCAGATGTGAATAGTCACTTGGTTTTTATTAAGAGATGGTTTCTAAGAGTCTTCCCAGCAAAAATCCTACAAAAGGATAGCGATTGAGTATTCTTTCGTAAAACCATTGGAGAACCGGATGGGAATATATGATTTTCATAGGCATGGTGACGGGGAGTGGATCAGACCATTCGCTTTCAGCGTCTTTTGAATCTTTTGCTTTCACCGTGATGTTGTATGTTCCTTTTTCAGCCCATGCATGTCGTGCGAATGCTTCCTCGTCAGATTCATAGGGTCCTATCCAACCACTATATGACCCATCGCCCCATGAGAAGTTAAAATAGAGCTGGTCACCGTCGAAGTCGGTAGTTGCTGTTTTATACATATATTCGACGTTTGGTTTTCCCTCTGTTGATCCATCTGGTCGGTTTGGTTTTTGTGGTTTTTGGTTTAACATGAAACTCTCTGAATAGTACAGATAGTTATGGGCTGTTGTAACAAGTGATACGGGGTCTTCTGTAGATGCTTCGGTAATATCAAATTCGATTTGTCCGGTTGAATCGGTCAACGCTGATTCATAATAGCCACTGTCTTGACTGACGCAGACGCGAGCCCCTTGTATCGGAACCCCATTTCCTTGTACAGTGACTTCAAGCAGGTCAGAAGAATAGGTATAGGTCACCTCCAATGTTGCCGGAAGGGCTGTGTAGATATCTAATGCTGGGTCGCCGAACACATGGAACAATTCAAAGGTGAGGCGTTCGTACCCCCAGGGATCCCCCCAGGTGTTTGCCATATAGGTCTTTCCGTAGTTTAATATTGCTCCAAGATGATACAACGATTCATCGGTACCGACGCCTGTGTCAAAATCAGGCCATATCGCATCATAGAGCCCTCTGCAGAGATAATCGTTATAGCCGCTGTAACTGACCGCGGATGCAGCAAAGACTGCCACTGCTCCACCATTGGGTTTTCTGATAAATTCTTCAGCGAAACACTCACCTGGCGTAAATTTCCCTGTTAAACAATTAAGGCTAAAGACAATAGGTAGAAGATCCCCGTTCGTCAGGGTGTACACATGGGATGTTGTAAAATAGGGATCACCCCATCCTGATTCCATACCATGGTCTCGGTGATTTAATATGAAAATTCCCTGGTTTATCGCGGTGATGATATCGTTGGCATCCCCGTCCCACGCAAAGGTCGGTCGTAGAAGCTCGGCGGGTAATGGTTCTCCTTGTCCATAATACCCGTTGTTATAATTTGTTGGGTAAATACTTGGGGAAGTACAATAAATCCTTTGGCCGTTATATCCTATTGAGTTGAGATAGTCTCTGACTTCTTCAGAGGTTCGGACGAACCGTCTATCCTCATAATGATCATTGTTATCATCCTGGAAGTACGCGGCAACAACAAAATCATTATAAAAACTAGACACGGTCGGGGGAGACTGTTCATAGGTCAAGATCTTTTGAATCATAATATCTGCTTGTGCCGTGGTATCCGCAGGTATTCTTCCTATAAACAAATCAGGGTAATAGTCGGTTCCGTCTACCGTCGCATACCAAAGGTCGGTATATGTGCTATAGACGTACGTTGTTGGGATAAATTCTGCATCACCAAAGAGAAGCACATACGATGGACGGGGTGTCCATGTATCATATGCATTTTTAATATATTGCTGAATTTGGGTAAACGTCGTTCCAATCTCTGATACATTTACTGTTTTTGCCATAAGACCGGTTGCATGTTTCCAATCAGCAAGTTGTTTTGCCTGAGTGTAGTAATTCGGATGGGTGATGAGTAGGTAGTCACATCCGGTGGCTAGCGTTGAGGTAGATTGTTGGATGACAGTATGTTCGATGAAACCTGCCCAGTTGTCAAATACGTTTTTGTATAAACCATAAAATGGTTTTTCTGTATACTTTGATTCGACAGCAAGTGGCCCTTGAGAAGCAAAGGTCAGTTTGATTGTTATTGTATCATAAATGAAGGCGGTTTTTTGATACGCGTTATAGTGGATAGGATAAAACTTTATTTTTATGAACGGCACATCTCTAAGTTTCCCCGTTTCTGATAGTTCGACGAGATGCTCTGGTATGGTGATGTCTGTTTGATAGGCAGATTCGTCATAGGAAAACACAGGATCTTCTCCACAGTCGCAATCAGGATGCGGGCTTTGCATTGGATAAATCCGGTCGATGTGACGGGTTTCCATGAGATGAACGTCTAGTATCTGAAAGGAGAGTTGAAACGTGGGTATCGCATAGAATTGTGTCACTGCAGGTAATTGTGGGGCTCCGATTGTTCCAACAAATCCCGCATTGGGTATCGTTATTGTTGTAAACTCTCCAAGCTCGGTGGCGACCTGTTGCTGGAGCAACTCTGGTAAGTGAAAGGTGATAATCAGTTCATTTTCACTTGGGTATTCATAGGTAGTAAAATTATTTTGTTGAATGTCTTGATTTAAAAGAACGTCTGCCTTGTTTATTGGTACTAGACTCAGTAGGAGCATTATACCAATAACAACGATTGCTTTTTCCTTCTTCATTGTTTTTATCCCCTAATTAGATTATCCATTCGATTATCTTTATGATTATAAATTGCAGTCGAATATAAAAAGATATGTATAACCTATAAGTATCGTGTTTATAAATGAGAATAGGAATTTGTTTTATTTCATATCTATTAAAAAAAAGTCGCTGTTTTTATTGTTGTTCTTGTTATCAGAAATTCTAAGGGGAATGTATGATAAAATATGTAAGAGGTGCATTATGGTTGTGCCGTTGAGATTTTCCGTTGGGTAATGTCTTTTATGACGTGAACTAAGCCGGATATCTCTCCGGTTTCAGTGAGAATCGGTGACGCTGATATTTCTAAGTATTTCTGCAGATAGGGTGCGAAGTACTCCACGATTATTGGTTTCTTTGTCTTAAGGATACTTGCACAGGGACAGGACTCAGAGGATGTATGGGTTCCATGCAAAAGTTCATAGCATTTTTTCCCTATGCATTCTTCTGGTTTTATATGGAGGAAATTTGTAAAAGAACGATTTGCTTTGAGAATGGAAAAGTTATTGTCTTGAATAAATACCATATCTGTAATTGCATTAAATGTTGCTTCCCATTCGTAGAGGAAGTGTTTTATTTTTTCTTCGGTTCTTCTTATATCCGTGATGTTTTCTATTAGCAGGATGACCCCTGGCTCTCCATCGTCAAAGGTTATAGGGATATGTTTGATTCTAAGGTAGATTTCATGAGTGTTTTGCACATATTTTTTTTCTATGGTCTGTTCCTTTCCGTCAAGTGCTTTTTTTGCATGGTGTGCTAGTTCAGGGATATGAAAAAAAGAGGCTGAGAAGGTTTCGATGGGTTTTCCGATGATTTCGGTGCGTTGTGCCTCAAGAAATTGTAAGAGGTTTTCGCTTACTTGGATTAATCGTAGTTGTTTATCTAGGATTAAAATATACTCATGAGTGAAATTCATAACTGTTTTAAGAGGGATTCGAGAGGAGGGAAAATATACTTTTGCTGGTCCGAAGGTGACCATTTCTGCATGACCTGAGATAAGTAGGATATCAAGGTATTTTGCCACCGAGTTTCTGTTTATACGTATCTGTCGTGAGATATCTGTAACCGTCATCCCTTTGGGATTATTTTTCAAAATTGTTTTTATTTCTGTAAGTTCTTGTTGGTAGCTCTCCACGATCGTTGAATCGTTGCTTACTTTTTATGCATTTCGTTTTTGCTAATCAGTTTTGCCATGCAGAAAAAGAAAAGTATATATAGTATTTAATTTATTCTTGTATTGCCTGGCAGAAATGCATGGCAAAGTGGTGAAGGGATAAAAAACATGAACTCTCCTCTAAGAAACCTATGGAAAAACAAACCCATCAAACTATCCGCCTGGGGGAGCGTACGACCTTCAATCCAGAACCCAAGCGCGTTCATTTCTTCTCTTCTCTTCCCACATCCCATCCTTATACGACACCAAACTACCAAACAGTCCTTCCTACGTTCATGAGGTACCTCATCCTCTCTTCGCATCCTATCTCCTTTTTTGAGGTACCTCCGTACAACCATATATTCCCCTATGTAATTTTTCCATTTTGACATTTTCAATGCGTAAGTATATATATTAAAAAAAGCAAGATATAACATTATGGATGAGGAGCGATATCAACAAAACAATATTATGATCGTCGACGACGACCCGGATATAGTCTTTAGTTTAAAATTACTCTTTGAAAGGGAGGGCTTTGAGGTCACAACAGCGTATAACGGAAGACACTGCCTTAATCAACTCGAAAAAGGATTTCATGGAATCATCCTCCTAGATCTAATGATGCCAGTGCTTGATGGCATCGAAACCATAAAGAGGATGACAGTCGATGGATTCATCGACCAAAACACCATCATCATCCTTACGGCAAAACGCATCCAAGGGGAGGAGTTTAACGAAATCTACTCATATATCGCTGAGTATATCACCAAACCATTTGACATCAACACACTTATACAAACCGTAAAAAAATTAGCGAAAAAGCCGCCAGCGAACCAATTATAAAAACAGAAATAATTTCTATACACAAAACTTTATAATATTAATTGCTTTTATAAGATAATAAGATAGTATGAAGAAATCCTTATCATGTAACCTCCAAACAACCGTTGTTTTTCTGATAATTATTTCACTTAGCATCTCAGCATCATCGATTTCGCTTCCAACTCAAAACAACACAACCGCCTTTATTCTTGACCATGAGAATATACGGATAACCACAGACCAAAAAATCGCTGAGGTTCTCTCCATAATCGATGAAAATCTCATAATGAAATATCTTCAATTCATCGTTGGGTTTGGACCACGGATGACTGGGTCCTACGGATGCGAAAAAGCAGCTGAATATATCTATAACCAATTCACAAACATGCGGTTACTGACACGATACCAAAACTGGACAGGACGGGGAAACCGTCACTACCCTTATCTCTACACAAGCCAAAACATTGAAGCAACATTACCTGGCACAAACACGAATGACACTTCATCGATCATCTTTAATGCTCATTATGATTCAGTCGCACAAAGCCCAGGGGCAAACGATGACGGATCCGGTACCGCTGCCGTGCTTGCAGCAGCCTATGCGCTAAGCCACTTTGACTTCCATCGTACAGTCAAATTTGTGACCTTTTCAGGAGAAGAAATTGGCTTAGTCGGCAGTCGCGTTTACACAAAAGAGGCATACGAACAAAACGAGCGTATTCTTGTCGAGATAAACGCAGATATGATAGGATACGACGAAGGAAGCCGAAAGATGACTGTCACTGCTACAGAGGATGTTGGATGGGTAGCTGATATTTTTGAAAGCATCAATATGAATTACTCAATCGGACTAAACATAAGTCGCCGTGAAATCAATAGAGTACACCACGGGGCATCTGGCAGCGACTACGCAGTATTTCTCCCTTATGGCTGGGAAACGGTCTGCTGCTGGCAAGGAACCGGCGACCCGAACTTTCACACCCCACAAGACGACCTTAGCAATGTCAACATAAGTTACCTGGTAAACACGACCCGCATCATCGCAGCAACACTTGCATATCTTGCTGATGTTCTTGATCCCCCTCCACAGGTGCGAATTACTTCACCTCAGGTTGGTTTCCTTTACAACAACGAAATGAAAAAACGCCCAATTGACGAGTTTAAAACAACGGTCATCGATGGAATCTGGATCTGGGCGGAAGTCGACTACGCAACTGCCCCAATCGAACGAGCAGAGTTTTATTATGATGGAAAATTAGTCTTCACCGATACTGAAGCTCCCTATAAATGGAAATTCGATAAATTCTCCTTACGGAAACACCAGATTACCGTTATTGTCTATGATGAACTTGGGAGAGAATCATCAGACTGGAGAGAGATCCGTTTCATCAATATCTTTAGAAGATTTAATTAAAGACATAACCAGTATTGTTTCATAGAAATCAGAACACCCCCTAAAACCACCCGATGGAACACTGAATTTTTCCCATCTTGCGCTATCCTATTCTTTTTTAACATTGAAATAGATAATGTTCTGTTGAACATGCAACGAGGACTTGCGTCATTTGACATCTATGTCATTGTCTCAGAGCTTCAAGACCTAAGAGGATGTTTCATAGAAAAAATCTATCAGCTTTCTCGCGACGAGATTCTCCTGAAAGTACAGCAGAAAACAGCGAATCAAAAAGAAGCGATCTACATACGGAACGGGGAACTGTTTTGTCGCACTCAAAAACCGTTTGAAACACCTGAGAGACCGTCGCTTTTTGCGATGACCCTACGAAAATATATACTCAACGGGAAAATCAGCGAGATCACCCAGCACGAGTTCGATCGGATAATAAAAATCAAGGTGGGGAGAAAGGAAGGAGATTATATCGTAGTCTGTGAGCTATTTTCAAAAGGCAATATCATCCTCCTTAACCCTGAGGGAATCATCATCCGTCCCCTAATCAAGCAGGAATGGTCTTCCCGCATCATTAAAAGCGGCGAGAAATACATCCCACCACCGTCCCAAATAAACCCGTTTCATCTGACATGGCAAGAATTTCATGATATCATCTCAAAAAGCTCAAAGGATCTAGTACGAACCCTAGCAACCTCGGTCAATTTAAGTGGCTTGTATGCGGAGGAACTGTGCGCCCGTGCAAAGATTGATAAAAAAACAAAGGTAAAGGAATTAGGTCTGGAGTCGTGTAAAAAACTCTACGACGAACTGCAAAACCTTTTATCCATTTTCAAAGAAAAAACAGTTCATCCTATGTTTGTCAAGCAGAACGACACAATCATCGATATCCTTCCCTTCCCATTTGAAAGTTATACGGAATATATGTTTGAACCATCTCAAAGTTTCTCAAAAGGACTGGAATTGCTCATATCAAAAACAGACACCATACAACCAAAGGAGACCAAACAGAAAAAGGCCAGAGAAAGACTTCAGCGACAACTAACACAACAACAGGAGTTAATCGAACAATTCAAAAAAAGCATCACTCAAAAGAAGCTTGAGGCAGACCTCATATATATGAACTATCAAGCATGCGAAAAAATCCTACAAGACATCGGGGACGTGCTCAAACAAAAAGAAAAAAATGACGCCATTAACAAAATACGACTGAACCCCATGGTAAAACAGTTTGACCCCACTGCCAACGAACTGGTTGTCGTACTTAGCGATGGAACGAAAACACCCCTTGATGTCGCACTGGATTTCCGAAAAAGCGTCTCTGAAAACGCAGATAGAAAATACGAGGAAAGCAAAAAAATACAGGAGAAGTTAAAAGGTGCAGAACAAGCGGTTGCAAAGACGAAACAAGACCTGCAAACAATCGAAAAAATCGATGTCGTGGAGAAGAAAAACGAAGTACATCATGAGAGACAATGGTGGTTCGAGCGGTTCCGTTGGTTCCTATCGACAGAAGGAAACATTGTCGTTGCAGGGAGAGACGCCTCAAGCAACGACACCGTGGTGAAAAAATACCTCTCTGATGGCGATCGATACGCCCATGCAGACATCCATGGCGCCCCTAGCTGCGTCATTAAAAGCAAAGGTGTAAACGACGAAAAACTGCCCATTTCCGAGAAAACACTCCAGGAAGCATGCCTGTTTGCTGCATCCTATTCGCGTGCATGGAACCAGTTTGCTACAGCCTCTGCCTATTGGGTGCTACCTGAACAGGTCAGCAAGACGCCAGAGAGCGGCGAGTTTGTACCAAAGGGTGCGTTTATCATCAGAGGGAAACGTAATTATCATCGCAGTAAGCTTGAGATTGCTGTTGGTCTGATCACCCTTGGGAATCAAGAAAAGCTCATGGGCGGTCCGATTAGTGCAGTAGAAAAACGAGCAGTAAAAGGCTATGCCATCCTTGCCCCAGGTGCGACAAAGAAAAGTACCATTGCACAGAAACTCGCAAAAGCATTCCAGGTTTCCACAGACACAGTTGAAAAAGTACTTCCACCAGGGGATTGCACGCTCCTAAAAACGATTGGATTTGATATAATATAGGTGACGAGCTGTGAAAGTTATCTTCAAAGATCCAAAGAGCGGTGAAATCAAACTAATCCCTGAGAACCTCGATGACATCTGGCATCTGTATAACATCATCGAGGAAGGCGACATGGTTCGTGCAGTGACGTTTCGAACCGCAGAAGGCGAAAAAGCAGATAAGCTTCGAGCAAAGAAATCAGAGAAGAAAAAGATGAAACTGGGAATCTTGGTTGAAAAAGTCGCCTTTCATGAGTTCTCCAATAGGCTCCGCATACAAGGGATCATTAAGGAGGGACCACAAGACCTTGGCTCGTATCACACGTTCAATGTCGATGCAGAGGAGATGCAGCCGCTCTCAATTATAAAAGAGTATTGGAAAGCACATCAACTCCAAAGAATTGATGAGGCAGTGCAGCAACGGACCCAACCGATGCTGGTGTTTGTATGCCTTGATGACGATGCTGCAACCGTCGCCCTCCTTTATCAGAGTGGTGTGCAACTTATTGCTGAGATTGACGCACATCGGTCTGGTAAGATGTACGAGAGCAAAGAGACAACCAAGGAGTATTATGGTGACATTTTTTCTGTGATAAAAACAGTTAAAAAAGTCGATTCCCCGCTCGTCATCATCGGTCCAGGGTTTGCACGCGAACATCTGATGAAGGAAGGAAAGGAAAAAGAACCATTGCTTTTCAAGGATGCTATCACCCATGCGACCGCAAACGCAGGAATGAATGGGGTCCATGAGGCGCTCAAGATAGGGATCGTTGAACAAATCACAAAGGAAAACCGTGTTTCAAAAGAAACCCAGGCAGTTGAGAAAGTATTTGAGGAAATCAAAAAAGACGGTTTGGTAACCTACGGGGAAAACGAAGTAGAAGACGCGCTGTCACGTGGTGCAGCAGAAAAACTGTTACTTTCAGACAAGGTGGTTCGTAGCAAAAACGGGGAACACTTGCTTGACCTTGCACGAAAGACAAATTGCACGTTTATGATTATCAACACGATGCATGAGGCGGGAAAAAAATTTGAGGGAATCGGAGGATCAGCGGCACTGCTTCGATTCAAATATTAAGATTGTTTTCTTCTCAGAATGCGACACAGAAGTGCCCGTTGCTTGTATAATCTTAGGATGAATCGGTGGTTAATAGTATTATGTACTATATTCTTAGGGACATTCCAGGCAGGCGCAATCACATACAAGGATGAATACCAATATCAAGGCTAGTAGAAAGGTTTTATAAAAAATCATTTCAACGATTCACCTTCACTGCAATAGGGATAGAAGAGTCCCTTATGCCGTTGATTTGAAAGGTGTTATATCGGTTTAGAAAAAAAATGGTTTAAACGTACCGGCCGCACCCAGTACGAATAATCATCGAGATGTATGGTGGTTTTTCCAAATCAGTCCATTGATTCTCATCTGATGGTTGGGTAAAGCCGCCTCCAGTGCCTTTTGTTGTATCCTCAGAAAGGACCGCTTCGTAATAGTCATACGTTATCATCAAATCGAAGCCGTTTCCCTTGTCGCGCAGTTGTTTTAACAAGCGGATTTCACCGATTTTCACACTGACAACGATGACAATATCCTTGTCAGTCCAGGAGTCGTCATAGTATGGCTGCTGTTTTAACTTAGCGTATGCCTCTTGCTCATCAACTGCCTTAATAGGTGATTCGGGAGGGATGATTCCCTTGTTTATAGTAAGTGCAATAGAACCTTTTCCCGTAATTCGTGCACTTGTAGCAGACTGTGTAGACGTTATGCCATCAGGGGTTGTGACCTCGAGTGTTAAAGTATCCAAACCCATCCGCTTCAGGATAGTCATCCGGTCGTCGGTCCAGCTGAGATTAAACGTAATGCTCTTTATGTTTCCTTCTGATATCATGACCGTCCCCTCGTACGGTGATTTTTTTCCTGCGAATTCAGAAATTGAACTTAGAGAGCCATTTCGTACTGTCCAGTTGACCTCATAACTTTTTTCACCAAGGAGTTCCGTCGGCAGAATCGGTGTTGTTTTCGGTGATTGGTACATCGCAACGCCAACACCTGCGATGACAAGAATAACGACCGCGACAATAATAATGATTTTATCGTTCTTTTTCAAGGATATCATAAGGTCACCTGTACAATCTTGTTATATATAGACGATAAGTTATAATGATAAGTATGCTTCCTCCTTTATTAAATTTTTCCTCAATATATATATTTAAACAGGTTTTAATTATCCAGGAGAAAAAACCCGGTTATTTCAAACGTACTGGAATAGAGGCGTTGCACCGAGAGCATTTCCCTTGTGTCAATCCCTTGAGGTCGGAGGAGAATCCATAACGTTCAATGAGGAGATTTTTACAGGATGGGCAGTACGTGTTGTCATAGTCACCATGCGCGATATTTCCTAGGTAGACAAACTGAAGACCCGCCTCTGTAGCGATCGAATGACACCTGCGAAGGGTCTCAAGAGGAGTCGACGTGACGTCGGTCATTGTGTAATCAGGATGGAATCGAGAGAAATGGACCGGAGTATCTGTACCGAGTGTCTCTCCAATCCATTGACAAAATCTGTTGATTTCACCTACATCATCGTTCATACCGGGGATAACCAGGTACGTCAGCTCAAGATGTATCCCAAGTTTTCGTGTACGCTCGCATGTCTGAAGTACCGGCGCCATCCTAGCTTTACAGATTTTTTTATAAAACTCTTCATGAAATGCCTTTACATCTATATTCATGGCATCCAGATAGGGGGCGATCTCTTTCAGCGGTTCTTCTTCAATATATCCATTCGTGACATACGCTGTATACAAACCAGCTTTCTTGACCGATTTGGCAGCCTCAAGCGTGTACTCATGCCATATCGTAGGTTCGTTATAGGTCCAGGCGACGCCTTGACAACCTTGTTCAACAGCAAGCTTGCTGAGACGCTCTGCTGGGACATCTCGCAAGGACAGTTCTGCAGGGCGCACCATGGAAATCTGGTAATTCTGACAATGATCGCATTTGAAGGTGCACCCGACTGAACCTAACGAAAGCACCAAAGACCCCGGGTAGAAATGATACAATGGTTTTTTTTCAATAGGGTCAGTCGCAATGGATGAACAGGCTTGATAAATCAGACTATACAATCTCCCCTGCTCGTTTTTCCGAACCCCGCAAATTCCATGTTTCTGGGAAGCAATGACACAATGATGCGGACAGAGAGCACACTGTACGGCTCCATCCTTGAGTGCTGTCCAAAACATCGCCTCTTTTTTCATCGTAGATTTTCCAATGATTGAGGCTTTATTAATGTTTTTATAGTATGAGTTCGCCCCAGTTCCTTAAAATCCCACGATGCGGATACCCATCGTTTATCTGAGGCTGCATGGATTTAAATTCCTGCAGTGCGTCATCTGTACGCAGTATCACTCTAGCATAGTAGAACGCTTCCTCGACAGAGACCTTGCCGTCTTGGAAGAATTTCAATTTTCGGAACACTCCTCGGTCAAACAAACCAGGCTTATAGCCATCTGCTTTGCCAGTGGAGAGACCTTCAAACCACAGCAGAGAAAACAGAGGCCCCTGGGTCGTACTTGCATAGCCTGCTCTGAATTTACTGGTACCTGATATAACGACACGTCCACTGCCAGCAATCCCTGAGCGCAACAGCAGTGATGTCTGAAGGCTTGCAATAGTTCGGTCAGCAAACCCACCAGCATAGCACGCATCAACGATGATGGTGACCTTCTTTGATTCCAAAGGAGCAAGCAGGTCTCCAAGTTCCTTATCGGTCAGAGTGTTATCCCAGAGGAATATCTCACTTCTTTCAAATATCTTTCCGCCGGTGAATGTTTTATTTTGATTCCCCAATCCATGGTTGAAGATCCAAAGGAACATCTCACTATCATCATATTTATTTGACTCGTCAATGAAATACTGAAGAGACGCAAGGACGTTTGCTTTGGTTGCAGCTGCATAGGTGATATCATACTCATGGATCCGTTCCTGAAGCGTTCTTTGTTTCGTTCCATATCCGTTGTCACTACGTATCCATCCGTCATCAAATAGAATCATTATCTGAGACGTTGGATACTGGTAGTTTTCGATAAAATACGCAGCCATGTCCTCTGCAAGGTACAGTCCGCCATTGCCTAGTTTGCTTTCGTTAGGCAGTGGGAAGTTCGACGCTGCAATAAACAGTGCCCATTTATGAGAACCAGAGTCGACAGATGTCGGATTATACAACGTCACTGTTATCGACTGAATCTCTGAGTATTCCTTTCCATTATAGGATCGGGCACTTATTGTGTAGTCCCCATTTGGGAGGTTAAACGTTGTCCAGTCAATGCTCCAGAGTGTTGTTCCCGTGGCAGTCGTCCAGTCGCTCTGACCGATTTTTATCTGCACGCTTACGATGTCTGTCTTTTCCTCAGCATCACCTGATGTTCCACTGATCATCACCAGGTGGGCCACCGTTGCCCCATCTGGAGGATAGGTGATGGTCACCATCGGTTCCCTTTTTGTTGGGTTCAAGGGAAAATCTGAATTGAAAAACCCTGAAAACAACCCAAAGATAAGCAAAGAAACAACGATGATGCTAAGAGCAATAACCCATTTGAATCTCATATGTAGTCAGTATACTATGTTGTTTTTATCCATTTAAAACCTTTGTTGAACAGCCCTTACCTGATTATGGGACTAAAATTGATGGTTTCTGAAATGCTCATATCCTTTGTTTTCCAAGATGCTTTTTTTTCCTTTATCAAGGAGAACGATATCCTTTTTCCTTGTAACCTTCCCTATTGCAGTCAGTGTGAAGGCTTTTTTCTGTAACGTTTTTTTTGTGTTCTCAAATCTGTTCTTCCGTATTGTTACCAGCAGTTCGTAATCCCCACCAAAATGCAGTGCTACTGCGTATGGGTCAGGATCGGTTGATCTGCTACAGAGTTTTTGCAATCCAGGATCAAGCGGGAGTGCATCCTTTTTGATTAGAAACCCGACAGGATTGACCTCCTGTAACTGGTACAATGAAGCAGACAACCCATCAGATATGTCCATTGAGGATGTCACGGACTTCTGCTGCGCAAGTAACCGGCCTTCCATAACTCGGGCGTGAGGCTCGAACAATGATTTGGATAGTTTTTTTTCCTGTTTGTTTTGTTTTAAGGCATAATACCCGGCACCTGCTTTGCCTAATGTCCCTGTTACCGCGACGACATCGCCAGGGTGCGCGCCGGTCCGTGCCATGTACTCAGATTTTTTCACGATGCCAAATGCAGTCCCACATAAGGTTATCTCATCGGTCTCCTTTGTATCGCCACCGACAATGGTAGTTCCAAACCGTACCGCACATGCATCTGCCCCCTTCGTAAGTGCCGTAAGAAACGATTCTTTTGTGTTTCTCGGAAGGCCATATGAACAGACAACGCCAAGAAGGGTCCCTCCTTTTGCCGCGACATCTGAAAGGTTCATGGCAACCAGAAACCAGCCCATCTGATAGGGGGTCATCTGCTTGAGGATATGGGTCTGTCGAAACATCATATCGGTGGTGACCAACAAATATGTTGTTCCCATATCAATCGTGGCACAATCATCGCCGATGCCTTGATTCTTTTTTCCTTTGGTCAGAATCGATTGAATCCGTCGAATCGCTGCTCGTTCTCCAATATCTGCTAATCGTTTCACAATCATGACAAACCTCGCGAGCATAAAAAAGTTTATCACAGCCGAAGAGTTTCGCGATACAGGGAAAACAGAGGCGGTTCTTCTTGAAGAAAATGACCTATAAGAACAGTGGTGTTGACATCGAGGAAAAGGAAGAGGCGATTAAACAACTCCTGTCAAGTATTGGAACAAAGCGGAAGAGCTCTATCGGGAGACCCATGGGAGGACACTATGCCGGACTCATTGAGTTTGGCGATTATGCGTTGGTCCTATGCACCGATGGTGTCGGAACCAAAGTTAGGATAGCAGAGGCATTGAGGAAATATGATACGATCGGCATCGACTGCATCGCGATGAACGTCAACGACGCATTATGCGTCGGTGCAGAACCACTTGCGTTTGTCGATTACCTAGCCATGGAAGACCCAGACCCAAAGATCACCAAGGAAATCGGCAAGGGACTGGAGAAAGGAGCAAGACTTGCCAACATCTCGATAGTCGGTGGGGAGACCGCGGACCTGCCTGAGCTTATCAACGGATTTGACCTTGCGGGAACCTGCCTTGCGTATGTGAAAAAAAACCGAATCATCCTTGGAGATAGGGTGCAACCAGGTGACGTGATCATCGGACTGAGCAGTAGCGGTATTCATTCGAACGGGTACACACTTGCTCGGAGAGTCGTTGATGAAGCAGAATTTTCCTTCAAGGATCGTTTTCCCGATGGGTTGTACCCCGGGAAGACAATCGGAGAGATCATGCTGAAGCCAACAAGAATCTATGTGAAAGAAATCCTAAAGCTCTTCAAGAAAATCGATGTCCATGGCTGTGCCCATATCACGGGAAGCGGACTTTGGAACATCCCTCGATTAAAAGAAAAAGTACGATATGTGCTGGATGACCCCTTGGAGCCTCAGCCGATTTTTTCGTTCCTGAAAGATCATGGTAACATCGATGACTATGAGATGTATCAGATCTTCAATATGGGAATGGGATTTGCAGTCATTGTCTCTGCAGACGCTGGGATGGAGACGATAGAAATCCTTCAGAAATACTCTGATGCCACCGTCAAACGTGTGGGATTTGTCAAGAGAGGATCAGGGGTTAGCGTACCGCATCTGAAATTACACTATCGATAATGCTACCGTTGTTATGTCCTATGAGAATTGGAGCTGTTGACATACCGAATCGCTTTGTGCTTGCGCCCTTGGCAGGGGTGAGCTGTACCGCGTTTCGGATGCTATGTAAGGAAAACGGTGCGGGACTAATCTATACGCAGATGATTGATGCAGACCTGATTAGCAAGAAAACCGCAAAGGAAGTCGAACAATTTCTCAATATTCAGGACTGTGAACGGCCTGTGAGTGTTCAGCTCATCGGTAGTAACACGGACGTTCTTGTAACCGCAGTCCAAGCAGTCGAGCAGTTCGCTGATATCATCGATCTGAACGTCGGGTGTATCGAAGAGGAGTATCTACAGAAAGGATGTGGCGCTGCCCTGCTAAAGGACCTTCCAACGCTGGAACGCTTGCTTAAAGCCATGGTCGATGCGACAGAAAAACCAGTGACCGCCAAGATACGCATCGGATGGGACAACCAGCATATCAATGGCGTCACGGTCGCCAGGCTTATTGAAAATACAGGTGCCCAGGCTGTCTGCGTCCACGGCCGTACCGCAGACCAGGGATACGCGGGGAAAGTCAACTGGACCGTTATGAAACAGATCAAGGAAAAGCTCCAAATCCCGGTGATCGCGAACGGTGACGTTACTAGCTATCACGACGGGATTGCTTTTTTACAGAAAACAGGCTGTGACCTTGTCATGATCGGCAGAGAAGCACAGCATTGTCCCTGGGTGTTTCATCAAAACCCCGTGGACATTCAACAGCAGATCCTCCGTTTCATCGAGTTGTACGAACAGTATGAGAACAGACAGGAACCAGTAGAGGTCGCAGATCACGTCTACTGGATGCTGCGGGATTTCAAGACAACGGAGGACACCAAAAAGGTCCATCTGATCACAACGATCCCTCGTATTACACGATACGTGAACCGAT
>MUGD01000171.1 GCA_002900555.1 Thermoplasmata archaeon M9B2D
TACCACATACTCTTATTCCAAATCCTCTGGATGTCAATTGTCTATTGGTCCACATCGCATGAAGCAACATATTACCATGAGATTCCGGAGTTTGCAGCGATCTTTGAATGGTCGGATCCGTTGCCATACATTCCGTTCTACTTAATGAACCTCACAATCTCGTTTGCAGGAGGACTCCTTTGGTATTATGCGGAGAAACGAGCAAATGCAGGTGGAAAACCATGGTATCAACATCTTTGGTTCAAAAGGGCATACTACCTCCTAGGAGCATTGGTGTCACTAGTCTTGATGGGCGTAATTATTGAATTTGTGAGCGATATTACTGGACTTACTGAATGGAGTAGAACACACGGTCCATATTTCATTTTAAATGAAATCACGGGACCAGCGGTTATGATAAACTTCATTGTAATCATCCTATCAATTGGTCTCTGCATGCTTTTGATGTACAAGGCTTTCACGATGGATGATGAGAGCGACATACCAATCTAGAAGGACTACTCTGCGCTAGCCGTAGAGTATTTCAGTACTACATCTACTGAAAACCTATGGCTGCTATGGGTAAAGATGTTGTTCTAAGAGTTGAAGGACTCAAGGCATTCTACACCTCCAAAAAGGGCCTTATACGAGCAGTGAATGACATCACATTTGAGATACGCAAAGGAGAGTCAGTGGGACTCTTTGGTGAATCAGGTGCGGGGAAGACAAGTGTTGCGCTTGCAATTCTAGGAATGTTTGAAGACATCTCCAGACACTTCGCTTCTACAGCAGCCAATGAAGATAATGTACGACTCTGGGAAATGAAAGACGAGGCAAGAAAGAAGGGAATAACATCAAAGGAGATTGGAGTCGATCTGCCGGGAGTTGAGGGACATATCTGGTTTGAAGGAATGGATTTACTTACACTCAAAGAAAAAGACTATCGGAAGATTCGGGGTAATGAAATCACATACATTCCACAGGGTTCAACAAAATCACTCAATCCTTATTCGAATATTGAAGAGCAAACTGCTGAAGGATTATGGGCTCATGATGAAGATGACGAATTGAATGAATTTCTTGTGATAAAGAAGGTACTACAGACACTTGATCTCGTGGAGCTTGGTGATGTGGACCTCCGAAAAGGAATGAAGCCCTCTCAATTTAGTGTTGGTGAGGATCAACGTGTATTGATTGCAATGGCACTCATTCCGGATCCGAGGCTTATGATTGCAGATGAACCTACAACTGCAGTTGACATGGCAATTCAATTGCGGATTATGGATGCAATACAAATCGCACGAGAAGAGATGCACCTGTCAATGCTTATGATTAGTAATAATCAAGGTACAATCTCCCAGACTTGCGATAAAGTGGCAGTCATGACAGCTGGTCACATTGTGGAATTTGGAACGACTGAAACCATAATGAACTCTCCGGGGCATCCATTCACTCGGGCATTCATCATGAGTAATCCGTCAATGGCAGTAATTCGTAAGATTAAGGAGAAAGGCATGAGAATAAGAGGAATACCTGGGACACCTCCAGACCTTTCAGAACCAACTATCGGTTGTCCATTCAAGGAACGTTGTGAATACACTCTGGATATCTGCAGAGACAAGAAACCAGAATATAGAGAAGTGGAGCCCGGTCACTGGATAATGTGCCATCGATACGAAGAACTTCCAAGTTGGTGAAAGCACCTTTTTCAACCGCCAGATTGATTGATAGAATCGATATCTCTATCTCAACACATTAATCAGCGGATTGTTCCAAAAGCTGATGGAAACGTTTAGATATTTCATTCCATAAATACAGCAATTGAGGGCACGACATATGGCTGAAATCGAAGCACCTAGGTCACCTCATCCGCCTAGGAGAGGTTCAAGGGATGATAGTGCAGGTACATTGTTCAAATTGGCGGGAAGTTGCTGCGTGACTCTATGTGGTTGTTGCTTTGGTCCTCTCTTTCTGCTGTTTACACTTCCTGTTGTGATTTACGGAGGAGGAATTTTCGTACTATTATCGTTGTTCTGCATTATACTTGGGTGCTTTTCAGCGAAATACACATGGGATGGAATTCAAAAAGCTTCGGGATAGTGTGACTTGTACAGAGCTCATAATGATGTCTATAAATGAATGCCTTGAAGTTAGAAAAGTTCTAGAGCGATTCTATCAAGGTTTTGGCAGAGTCCTTTGCTCTGCTTCAAGCAAACATTGGATTGGTACATTGGGGGTATATTAGGTGGTCACTGTCGATCCAAAACGAGCAGTACGTTGCAGCTGGTGCGGCACATTTGAAAGCGACAAATGGAGAAGTAATGCATTTCAGAAAGGATTATGGTGCTCGAGAGAATGCTACCTAGCAGGTCATCTCGGTGCGTTCATTTTCTCATCAATATTCTTTCCAACACTTTCAGTTACAATGTTGCCGTTTATGTTCTTGTTTTACAATAACTCGGGAAATGAATTGGGACTTCTTTCAGTTTTTGCTCTTGCACTAATATTCATCCCATTTGCAATCTATTCGCCAATCTTGACCTACAGATCGTATAGACTTCGTATGACAATAATGAAATTTCATGAATAGGAGTTTCCAAATCCTGATCATCATCTATTTTCATATAGTTTCTTTACAATCTCAATAACTGAATCAACTGCATTATTCCACGATTCATCATTTCCACTAAGTGGAGGACTACCTTCTATCATATGTCGCATTTTGGATATCTGAGCAGTGTGGTAGATGCCATGTTGATACGTTCTAAGAATACACCAAGCTA
Source organism: Thermoplasmata archaeon M9B2D (assembly GCA_002900555.1). Next base: position 2,763 of record MUGD01000171.1, read on the forward strand.
CGCTCGGACCACCTTCTTCATTCGGACTTACAATCTGAATTTGCTTGGAATCACACTCTCTAAGCACACGTTTGATACCTTCAGTATTCTCTCTCAATTTCTTCTGAATGTCATCAAAGCTCTCAATTGTGAACCTTGGTGCAATATCGTGATTGGCACGATGGAACCAGTAGGTTTCAGCTCCTCCAATATGCCAGATAAGTGAGAGCATATGGGGGTACTGTGATTCATCAGAGACCTCTTTCAATAGAAGCTCCTGCGTCAATCCGTCGATGATACGATAGAGATGCTCTCGCATATTCAGATGAGCTTGTATGAGTTCTTCTCTCATCAATTCCTCGGTCATGATTTTTCATGATTAATATCATCAATATTAATCTTCACAGAGATGTGAGAATTCTAATGAGGCTGATTTTGAGGGGGCTTCTTTGTTACTCTGACCAAATCATAACTCCTACTCCCTAGCTTCTTTTTCTCTGCATGAGCAAACTGAATCTCTGCAAAGTCAACCAGTTCACCCGTCTTAGAATCTCTTTGATTGTGAGCAATGGCAAACATGCAGTCACCTTTGTGGACATGTTTTGCTTCTGAATCGGGATTAGGTATTGCTGCATTGATAGCATCTAGTGTTGCTTGGTCAATTGCGAGGGGATCGCGTGATCCGAATATACCGATATCATGAACAAGAAGAGGAGCCCCAACATTCCAGCAATCACATTTGTCAGAAATATCAATTGCCAAACTGATGAAGTAGAGTCGATCACTCCCTATAGCATTGACAACACCCATCGCATTCTCCACGAATCGAACAGCTTGGTCTGCTGCTGGTCGCCAGGTTGCAGTTATTGCCCCAGCCTTTGCATTACGTGAACAGACCCCACGACAATGAAGGCAATCGATACATGCTTCTTGATCAATCTCTGCTTTCTCTTTCATCGTGATGCAGCGTACTGGACAAACTTTGAGACAGAGCGAACAATCAGGCCCGAGGCATTTCTCTTTGTTAACAACTACATCGCCCAATGTGTGCATAGCTGATTTGCTTCTTTTACCAACCAAGCCTATACCGAGATTCTTGAGTGTTCCACCAAGCCCACTCAGACCATGTCCTTTTGCATGCGTGAGAACAATTACGATGTCAGCATCTAAAGCCGCTGCAGCAACATCTACAGATTTTAGGTAATCGCCATCAATACTGATGCGGAATACATCATTACCCCAATAGCCATCAGCAATGATAAGTGGTGCACCTACTGTTCCCTCAGTGAATCCATTTAATGCGGCCATGCTAAGATATTCAGGTGATGTAGTACGTCCTCCGTATGTGCCACCAGCACCGTAACCAAGTCCGCAAGTTTCTGCTACATAGGGAAATCCGCCACAATCTCTAACTAAATCCACAACTTTACGGACATAGGAGGGACGAAGGTAGTTCGTATTTCCCCATGCGCCGAAGTGCGTTTTTATCATTACTTTACTACCTTTCTTTATTACCTTCTTCAGGCCTAACTTGCTAAAAATCAGCTCAATCTTATCGAGCATATTGAAGTCAGTTCTTGCCTGTCTATCAGTGAAGTAGACTTTGGATTTCATTATTCATCAATCCTCTTTTGTACAGGAGCAATCCACTAAATAACGGTTAGGATAATTCTTGATTGTATTATCTGCACATTTGAATTGACAAATCATTCATGCTCCTTTGATACTGTTT
>MUGD01000172.1 GCA_002900555.1 Thermoplasmata archaeon M9B2D
GGTTGCTACCGTACAAGAAACCAGTTTGGAAAAAGCACTTGCCAAAATTAAAAAGGAACAGGAAAAGCAACTGCGCAGTCTGAAATAACCATCTGTGTTGTTTTCGTCTTTTTGATTTATGTGTATCGAAAACATAAAAATCCTCTGAAAAAGAGGGACGGAGTCGCACGGTTTACAAAAATCCTTAAAAAAAAGAAACATCGTATTTTAAAGGAGAATACATCTTTTCTACAGATAAAAATAAATAGTATTGCTTTATAATGATATAATAAGATGAGGGAGATTTGTATGAAAAATAAAAAAATTATTGGTGGAGGGCTTCTTTGCATTGTTCTGCTTGTGCTTCTATTTGCTGGCTGTGTTGTGAAAGATGAGTATATGGTTTCAATGCGTGATGGGGTTAGGTTGGCAACCGATGTCTATCTACCCAAATCGTCTCCATCGCCCCATGGGATCATTCTCATTCGGACACCGTATAATAAAGAGTCTCTTGCTCTTATAGCACGGATTTGGGCGCGGAATGGCTGGCCTGTTGTGACACAGGATTCACGAGGACGGTTTGCATCAGAGGGGAATGATACGGTGTTTAGAAGTGATCATACCGATGGACCTGATACGCTTGCCTGGATTGCGAATCAGTCCTGGTCAAATGGTAAAATCGCAACCTTTGGCGCTTCTGCGTTAGGCATCACCCAATACTGTATCGCTGGTGCTAACCCTCCGAACCTTGCTTGTCAGTACATTCAGGTCGCAACCCCAAACCTGTATAGACATGCGATGTACCCTGGTGGGGAATTTAGGAAGAACCTTGTGGAGGGCTGGCTGGCGAATCAGGGGAGTGAAGAAGTCCTCCCGGAGCTTTGGGCTCATGAGAACTACACCCTTGATTACTGGACAAATGTCTCGTTGGACGATAACTGGCAGGATGTGAACGTTCCAGCTATTCATATTGGCGGGTGGTACGATATTTTCACCCAGGGAACCATTGAAGGTTTCCTTGGTTATCAGCATTTGGGAGGACCGGGGGCAATTGGCAAGTCTAAATTGATACTTGGGCCGTGGACACATGGAGGGTCAGAGACCAAAAACCAAGGTGAACTTACGTATCCTTCAAACTCTCTTGATAATTTTTCCCAGCCTTTGTTCTGGCAGATGGTCAATGAATACACGATGGGAGGCTCCACTGGATATGACAGCTGGCCGGCCGTAACCTACTACGTGATGGGTGATGTGGATGATGCGAACGCCCCAGGCAATGAATGGCGGACCGCTGACGACTGGCCGATACCATGTGTGCAACGCGCCTGGTATTTCCAGGCGGATGGAAGCCTGCAGACGACTGTTCCATCTGACGCGTATCAGTTCACGTATAGTTATGATCCCTCAAACCCGGTTCCTACTCGTGGTGGAGGAAACCTTCTCCTTCCGGCAGGTCCATATGATCAGCGCTTGGTGGAGAACCGGTCTGATGTGTTGGTGTTCACTAGTCCGATACTTACCCAGCCCTATGAGGCGACAGGGCGGATAACCGCAACTCTTTATGTCTCTTCTGACTGTCCTGACACTGATGTTACCGTCAAGCTCACCGACGTGTACCCGGATGGGCGATCCATGCTTATTACTGATGGGATCCTGCGTATGAGGAATCGGAATGGGACAGATCATTGGGAACTGATGAGCCCTGGGGTGATCTACAAAGCAGAGGTTGACCTCTGGAGTACATCCTACGTGTGGAACACCGGTCATCGGATACGAGTCGCAGTCTCCTCATCGAACTACCCACGGTTTCTGAACAACCCAAATACCGCTGATGGGATATATGGGAACACGTCATCCTTTGTTGCGACGAACACTGTCTATGTTGTCGATACTGTTCAGTCGTCGTGTCTCATCCTTCCAGAGATACCGCTGAACGTAACGACCCATGACACGCACTGGACGCCCGCTATCCAGCGGAACATCCCGATCTATAAATATCCCTCTCTATGGCTTCCTACAAAAATGCAAGATATCCTTAGCCGAATCCCGATGTATCATGAGCTGTTTCGATACCGTTCGTTCTTGATTTAGTCGTATGGTAGCTATTATCGTCATCCAAGGGATATGATACAGTACGGCAGTGTAAAAGAAAGCTATGTCGCTGCGTTCCCGCCCACCCTTGTTTTTTTCTTTTTTGTTTATTTTTTTGGATATATTTTTAAGTGATGACTTGTTACAAAACAATACAGTGAGTCGTATATGGAGAGTAAACATATTATAATTGCAGGAATATGGGCGTTTGTTATCATTATACTTATCGGTTTTTTTGTTATGGGGACCGAATTAGAATTTTTTGGATATCTTATCTTGTTATGTATTGCATTTGTATTTTCGTTGATCACGGAATTTCTCTTGACTAAAAAATAAGATACCCGTGTCACTGCTCCCTCGCCCACCACTGTTTTTAAGAATATGTTTTTATAAGGAGAAATTGTTACAAAGTTCTATATGATTGGTTGATAATCATGTCAATGTTTTCTTTTAAAGTAGGAAAAGAGGAAATTCACACTATTTATTTTTCTTGGAACCGGTGGCTTGGACGATTTGAAGCGTGTGTTGACGAAAAACCAGTTTTAATTAGGAATCAATTAATCATTGGAGCTAGGGAGGTAGCTTTTGAGGTAGGTGAAAAAGAAAGACATAAAATTAAAATGTCCTGGAAAATGCCGTCTTTTGGTTTTTTAAGAACATTGAATATCACTGTTTTTATTGATGATGCATTTTACAATACGTATCAACTTTAATCCTGGTTTATTACACTAAAACCGTGTTACTGTTTTCCCCTGATTTCGTACGATTTAATTTTGAATTCAGGGAGCAGGGAGGTAAACCTCCTACGGATCTCAACACGAGATCTCCTCATTGACATTTTTAAATAGAATGTTTGTATATGTAGTATGACGTAAAAGGATGTGGTGTGTATGAAAATAGGGAAATCACTTGGTCTAGGCTTGTTTATCGGAGGAATCGTTCTCCTCATACTCTATGGACTATACCTCGGATTTGAGGAGCTCATGAATGCGTTAGATCTTATCAGCGGTCTATTCTTGGGAATAACCATCTTGGGTTTTATCGTTTTGGTCGTCTCGATTGTCATCGAACAGCGTATTAATACAAAAACAACAATGAAAGACATCGAAAAGGAGGATTTGAAACCATGATCCTTGTCAATACTGATTTTATCACTGGAAAAGAAATAACAGAAATACTTGGTCTTGTCCGTGGGAACACCATTCAAGCAAAAAGCATCGGAAAAGATATCAAAGCTGGATTCAGACATATGGCGGGTGGAGAGATTAAAGAGTATACAGAGATGCTTGCGGAGTCCAGGGAAATCGCATTAAAACGCATGGAACAAAAGGCAGAGAAACTCGGTGCTGACGCAGTCATTAATGTACGTTTCATGACATCAGCCATCATGGGTGGTGCTGCTGAGATTCTTGCGTATGGTACTGCAGTAAAACTAAGGTAACTACGTAGTACAACAATAGCATCTTACATCAAGGTATTGCGTTCCTATACCCCTCTTCTTCTGATTTTTATTGGTTCCAAAACATTTAAATTACATACTATGATAGTAATGTATAACCTCGTTTTTACAAGGGAGGAAAAAATGGGAGTATCACCCATCAATCAAAGGTCACACGATGAAATCAACAGTTCCTCCATATATGGAGGATAAGCGGGTAAGTAGGTTACAAAAAAAGATTCTAACGTTAATGTATGCTATTATTCAAAAACAAGATGTGGAAGTCCATCGGAATCAATATGGTTCACCGACAGCATGGATATATCAGATATATCTCTATAAAAAATTAAGGGAGAATCTGAAAATCCATAAATTAACGTTCCAGGAAATTTGTGAGAGAGATGGTGTTTCACCAAAGAGTATTTTGTTGAAACTTCGTCTCATGAGCCCCGCGTATAAGGAAAGGTATCTAAATCAATGGGATGACGATAAGTTTAAAGCATCATATTATAGGAGTATTACACATCTTTATGACAAAGGACTCATTCAGGTAGCGTTCACAAAAACAAAACCAAAGGTACGAATGATTACTTTTAGCGATGAAGGATACAAAGTATTGAAGAACAAAATCTTGAAACGGAAATTTCGAGCAACTCAAAAAAAAGGTATGTAGTTGAAACGCATAAAATACACCATGTCACTGGTTTTCCACCATATTTCAGAAGATATATTTTTAAAGCAGAGACATATGTATATTTTGAGGAGATGGGATGAAAAAACAACTTATAAGTATTGGGATCGTTGCCCTTTTTGGTAGTGTGTGGCTGAGTGGATGTACTAATCCGTTACTATCCGATACGGACCGGTTCATCGGGACATGGAAAGCAACGAATGGGAGTGTCTCTGTCTTATTCTCTGATGGTAATTGTACAGTAGGAGGGATA
>MUGD01000173.1 GCA_002900555.1 Thermoplasmata archaeon M9B2D
TGTTCCAATGATTAGGGAGTGTCCAGTATGTTTTGAATTGACTGTCTTTCAGATAATTGAGATACTTGATAGAAACCTCATCATTGGTGAGGTCAAGCATGCCTATTCAGAAGATCGATACCTGACAGATGGAAAATTAGATCAGAAGAAGATCAATCAACTCGTCTATACACAACCACCTAGTCGGTATTGGACACTTGGAGAAGGAGTAGCCGATGCCTTTTCCGTTGGAAAAGAATTGAAGTGATTGCAATTGCATAGCCTCTATGGTCAACATTATCAACTGACGCCTTCTCAAACATTTACTTATCCTTAAGGCGTGTCTTATCGTTTAATAGGTGCATATTCCATGAGTAAAGGGCTTCTCAAGATTTTTTCAGAGGTTGCATCTAAGTACGAACTAGTGAATCACATCCTCACATTTGGCATGGATATTCCTTGGCGAAAAAAGGCCTCCCAAATCGCGGCAGCCGATGGTGGTACAATGTGGTTGGAGGTCTGTAGTGGGACTGGAGAAATGGCGGTCAACCTTCAGAAATATTCCAGTCAAAGAACAAGAATAGTTCTCAGCGATTTTTCGTTTTCCATGGTCTCAAGAGCCAAGAGAAAATCGGAACTCCGGGGCACATCTATTTCGCTCGCTGAATCTCGCAGGCTGCCTTTTCTCGACAACACATTTGATTTGATTGTAATCTCGTTTGCCACAAGGAACATCACAAGCAACCGCGTGCGACTGATGAAATTCTTCAAGGAGTTCAATCGCGTCCTAAAACCAGGAGGCCGATTTATCAATCTTGAAACTAGTCAACCAATCTCAACGCCAATCCGAATTGCATACCACTTGTATACAAAGAGAATAGTTCGAACAATTGGACGACTAGTTTCAGGTTCAAGAACTGGATATGCCTATCTCGCACACTCGGTTGCGAACTTTTTTGATGCTAAAGAATTGTCTATGATTCTTCATGAGGTCGGATTCTCAAAAGTTGGCTACAAGACAATGAGCTTTGGTATTGTTGCTATTCATAAGGCTGTGAAGTAGTTCACTAATTAATCCTTGAAAGAATGTGCGAATGATTTTACTAGAAACAAGCAAGATGATTTGATGATGATTATCGTGCTAACAAATCAGCTCTCATTCATTTGTGAATTGAAGAAGCTCAAGAACATTCCCTGATGGATCTTTCATTGCCATGACGAAACCTGCAACAAATGCTTGTGGGCTCTCTTGAAGAAACTCAACGCCTTTGCTTCTCATTTCTTTAGCAGCTTTTTCTATATTGTCAGTTTCAATACCAAGTACAACTTGCGACTTGCCTGGGTATTCTGTCTTATTTGGCTTCTCGACTTTTTCAAGGATAACTGGTGGTCCATCATTTTCAAGACGCACAATGCACCCATCATCGTATCTCTGTGCTTCTTTGAAACCAAGTTTCTCACAGTAGAATTCCACAGCTCTATCTATGTCATCTACATAAATCCCAATCACGCAGACACTTGTCATCATATACTCCTCTTAATCCCAAAAACCTCTCAAATCGGCGATAAGTATTGCTAATCACGCATTCAAGCTATTAGAAACCATTCAGACGAATCGTTTGATATTCAAATTGTAATAACCAATTGATTTCACATTTAAAATTTGAATCCAAAGCTTGCTCTGATGAGGCTCTTTTTAGCGTAGATTATGTGCTAATAATATGAAAGCATGTGTGGATTGTGATGAGATGAGTGTCCTTACATCACACAAGACCCCGATTATAGCCGCAATAGCTATTATCGTAATTCTTGCATCCTCAATCCTCTATATTGCTACAACTCCATCTAGACCCTTAGTTGGAGTGAAGGTTGCAGTCTATGATGATCATGGAACGACAGCAGCTAGCCAATTCGCTCTAGAAGCCATGTTTCGTTGGATGGGCGCTTAATGTTACAGTAATCACTGGTGATGATGTAGCTAATGGAGCATTAGACTCGTATGATATTTTCGTCGCACCTGGAGGTTGCTGGTGTGATGAGCGATGTGAAATATTGGATGATTATGAAATCGTTCGACAGTTTGTTCTTAATGGAGGATCTTATTTTGGTGTGGACGGTGGTGCATCATATGCTACAAGTTACAGACTTGGTCTCTTTGATGGAGTTCTCTCTGCTGATTGTAATGGGAGCGGCGACTGGCTCCTTGAGATGAATGTAAACCGAAACTCAACTAGTCCAGACCTCTCGGATGAACCTGAAACATATACTGTGTTCTATGAAGCTTCAGGATATTTTATTGCGGACAATATGACTGGAATTATCCCAATCTGTACCTACACGGATTCCGGTTTCGCAGGAATGATTGCCTTCGAGTATGGTAATGGCACTGTGTTTCTCTCAAGTCCACATCCTGAGTATGAAGAGGGAAGTATGAGAGATGGAACTGATTTCTGGGATTCAAATCCCGATCCAGACTCTGAATGGGATTTCATGTTGAAGATATGTCAGTGGCTCCTCGATGAGTCTCCATAATTCATTGCGTTTGTAACTTAGTTTAAGTAATGGCACTATGGCCTAAAGTCATGTCACTTTTAACAAGAATGAGCGAGTATATGCTTTGGGCTGATGAGAAGATATGGGGTTATGTTAAAACTCTCACAGATGAAGAGTTTTCACTGGTAGTCGGCAATCAGAGCGGCAGTATTCATGAACGATATCTGCATATGGCGCAAGGTCATTCTCAATGGTTTCATTTATGGATAGAAAAAGAACAGGAAAAGAACGAACTAGAGAAACTATCTCGAGATGAGTTGTTTTCTTATCTCACCAATATAAATCGCAAAATTGTGGGTCTAGTCCATAGCCATGATATTGATGCCATCAAGAATCCCTTTCGGTCAGCAGAGGTACCTCTTACGTTAGAAGAAATGATTTTCAACATTATTAATCATGCCACGTATCATCGAGCGCAAATCGTGACGTTACTTAGAATTCTGGGCAAAGATGTGACTATGACAGACTACGTACCTTATGTACTAGACACCTTTGAAACTGGCAGTATGAATTAAACATCATTTCAAGAGAAAGTGCATATTTCACTTACACAAAAGGCGAATGATTTTACTAGATTCTTGTTGTCGCATTTTGCTCATATCTTAATATCAATAATCTTTCTTTCTTTTCTACTTCTCTCGGCTGCAAATGTCATCAAGTGAGTTTCTAAAGTTTCCTCTGGGCCTGAGAGTATCTTGCTGGGATCGTTCTCGGAAACCGCTGAAATAAACGAATGAATTAGACCATAGTCTCCTCCTCCATGATCTGCAAGTGATTCTGGTTCCTCTGAAGAAATATCAACAATTTCAGACCTGCCTGTCAGAAACTCGTAGAATTGAATCTTTGTTCCATTTCCATATATCTCTCCTCTAGTGCCAAAAATACGTGTTTCTCTTTGTCTTGCCTTAGTGAAACCTGTCATGGTGAACGTTGCTGTTTCGCCACCCTCGAACTCCATATTTACAACCTGATGATCAACAACATCATTATCGCAATCGTAAACGCATCTTCCGTAAGGCCCCTCTCGGAGAGCCTTGATGACTCCTGGTACAGTTACTTCTGATGTGACAACACTCACTGGCCATCCTGTGTTTCCACGTTTGATGAATCCAAGGTAAATTCGCTTTGCTGAATAGGGACAGTCCGGCTCAAAATCACATTCTAGACAGTTATTTCCTGCAATACTAGGTTTGTTTTCTTTTTTGAAGTGAGTAAGTGAACCGTAGGAAGAAACAGACACGCATTTTTTCCCGATCATATGACGTATCCAATCGAGATCGTGGCAAGATTTAGTGAGCAGCATGAATGAGGATTCTTTCTCATTTCTCCAGTTTCCTCTCACAAATGAATGTGCTTGATGCCAAAACCCGACAGGCTCAAGATGTTGGATACTGATGATATCACCAATTATGCCTGATTCGATTAGCCCCTTCAGTATCTGTGTATATTTTGTATACCTGAGAACATGTCCAACTGCGAATAAGACCTTCTTATCAAGGGCAGTCTTTGTAATGTCACGACAGCCTTTTTCATCAACAGCCATTGGCTTCTCTAGGAGGATGTGATACCCCTTCTTGGCAAATGCAATTGCAGGGTCTCTATGCATGTGATCTTGAGTTGTGATTATTGCCACATCTGCGAATTTGTCACGCTTCGCCAAACTTTTCCAATCCTCGAAGACATTCTCTTCCGGTATATCATATTCTTGCGCCATTTTTTCTCGATAGAAATCACGTGGTTCAGCCACGCCAACAATTTTGGCCTTGTCTGGATGTTCCTTTGCATATGACGCATAAACGAATCCCCGATCTCCTGCACCTGCAATAATAATTTCAACTGGTTTCATACGCACCCCTCTTTCGATGTGGTTTGCTGTCTATGAGTTAGTCCTACATTTCAATGTATACTTTGAATCAAAGAACTTGATGTTGGTGAAATGAATCTTTTGTAGTCTTGGAAAAATAAGAAGGCATGAGGAGTCAATTTCCACCGCCCAGTCTACTTAGTCAAGCTCATAAGAATCCACGAAATATCTAATCCCATGCAATTTCCAACGCGACGAGCATACCATACAGTATACGATACCTCACTAGCTGAATCAATCAGATATGCTGCTGAGAATGATTGGAATGGCATAGTCCCTGATTTAGGTGTCCCGATTTTTTCACCTGAGAAAATAGCTTCCAGAGAACGGAGCATGCTGCGAGAGTTATCCGATGAGTTCTCAATCGAATGGGGATTTCATGCGCCTGGCGATGATGTGAGTCTTCTGTCAACATACTCCCCAGTCAGAAGTGGAGTCATTACATACTTTAAGCAAATCATCAATCTGGCAAGGGAACTCAGTACAGGACCAACAAATATGGTAATACATGCTGGAGCTCCACCAAGCTTTAGAAAAGCAGGCAACCACCCCGTTGATGGCTTTAGTCAGCAATACCAGTCAGTCTATGCTCAGGTTCTTCGCGAGAATCTCTCTGAGCTTCTTACGCACGCTCGACCACAGGTCAAATTGGTTATTGAAAATGTCAATTGGACACCGCTCGTTCGCGAGGTAATTGAGCATCTTATTCCCCAAGGTCTAAAGTTGTGTCTTGATATACCCAAGCTCTATGGCTTGGATTTGAAAATAAGAGAGGCTGATTGGAGTCTATTTCAAAGATATAAGGGATCTATCGAAGTCGTTCATATTCATGACGTCATTCCGCAGATTGGAGGTCATCAGGTGGTAGGGAATGGACTTATTGATTTCCAAGAAACATTAGCTTTCCTCAGCAAGCTTTCAGCAAAGCCTCAGTATGTGTTTGAAGTAAGACCTAGAGAAGAGGCTCATAGAAGTCTGACTAACATTGGTCAAATCATGAAGATCTTTAACTATAACTTGTAGTCTTTCCTAAAGAAAACCAGACCCAATCAAGTAGAGTACTAAAAACACAACGAAACCCACAATCAGTATTATCAATCCAGCTATTGTTCTCCAGTTCATATTCAGTCATCTCCTATGTCGCTTCACGCGCTCTCAAAGCATCACGAATCTCTAGAAATGCATCAAGTGTTTCTCTAGTGAAGATACGTTTCTTATGTCGTACCTGGCTTGGTGTCAGGGATTTTGGTGCTTTTCTACCAAACATTCGCATCTCTCGGAGTATGAAGTCCCGCAATTCTTCGTGGAATTTTATACCTTCAATCTTTTCTTCAGCTTCAGATTTTAGTTTGTCAACAATGAGCGAAATGAGTCCAGTCGGTTGGACTCCTGCAGAACCTCCTGCGGTTTCAATCAAGACTGTTCCAATGCCAAACAATCGATCAAAGACCCCTTTGCGTGTTCGAACATTTACGATAGTTCTGAAGGGGACATGCTTCTTTGTGATATTGATAATTCCCTTTCGAACATAGACCTCCGGCATCGCATCACCTGACCACGCCAGAACTGTATACTCAATTTTCTTCACATATATGAATGTGTAAAGTGATCCTATAATGAAAAATACCATGGCCGCTGAAACATAAATCAGACTGGTTGTTTCCCATCCGATTATGGTCAAAATCTCTATTGGTGCTGATAGAGCTAAGATGATTTCTAAGAAGGTCGGGTCAGTAAATCCGATAAAGAGTAGATATAGTGCAAACCAGATGAACACTAGAATTATTCCAACCTTGGTCATTTTCTTGTAGATGAATACATTGATTGGCTGGA
>MUGD01000174.1 GCA_002900555.1 Thermoplasmata archaeon M9B2D
CTGCACGATCATATTTCAGGGTGTTTCCTCCTCACATATAAGGATAAGACGTTTTCAAAAGAAAAAACCTCTGAAATCCTCTCCACGTTCAAGTACAAGGGGAAATTCCCAGAGGTCCATGAGGTAGATGGAAAAAGCGTGGTGTACGGGCGGGATATCTTCAGCGTGTTGCTTCCAAAGGATTTAAACATCGAATATAAAGCAAAAGCCTGTTATCATTGCGAGGTCTGTCAGGCTGCAAACTGTCCCCATGGCGCATATGTGATTGTGAAAAATGGCAGGTTAAAACAGGGGATCATCGACGAGAACAGCATCGGGTCGTTCAAAGGAAAAATTGTTGAACGGATAATCCGGGATCACGGGACTGCGGCCGGAAGGGTGTTCATTGACGATGTGACCAGACTGGGAATCGCGGTGGTGACGGTGATTGGGTTTACCACCAGCATCGATGACGAGGACATCCCAACAGAGGCAAAACGCCAGATCGAGGAAGGTCTGCAAAAAGCGCAGAACAAGATTAACACGCTAGTCAGCGCGTATGAACGCGGTGAGCTTGAATCGTTACCTGGTCGGAGTCTTGAGGAAACATTGGAGATGGAGATCATGCGGGTCACCGGGCGAGCAAGGGACATGGCCGGTGAGATCGCAAGTAAATATCTGGGGTTAAACAACAGCGCGGTGATTATGGCGAAATCAGGTGCGAGGGGATCGATGCTGAACCTCTCGCAGATGTCCGGGTGTGTCGGACAACAGGCAGTCCGGGGAGAACGGATCTCCCGAGGATACAAGTATCGGACGTTACCACATTTCAAAAAAGGCGATCTGGGGGCCAGTGCGAAAGGGTTTGTCGCCAACAGTTATAAAAGTGGGTTAAACCCGACTGAGTATTTCTTCCATTCAATGGGAGGAAGGGAAGGGCTGGTCGACACCGCGGTGCGAACATCCCGGTCAGGGTATATGCAGCGTCGGTTGGTTAATGCCCTTGAGGATCTGAAGGTGGAAAGTGATGGAACTGTCCGTCACACCGGCGGGGAGATCATCCAGTTCAGGTATGGGGATGACGGGGTTGACCCCACGCGAAGCACCACGGGGAAAGCAGTGGACATCGATCGGATCATTTTTGACGTAAGACAGGAGGGTTGATTAGATGGTAGCGTTGTTTTCGAAAAAGAAGTCTGCACAGAAAAAACCCGAGAAGAAGAAAACGAAAGTCGTTCCTGCAAAAAAAACAAAACCCACGGTGAAGACTCCTCTAAAAACCAAAGCACGGAAGACGAAGGAAAAAACAATGCAGGCGAAAGGTGTTTCGAGGAAGAAGAAAAGTGAGACGAGAAAAGAGACGGTCGCTGCTCAGAAAAAAATCGAGAAGAAGAAAGAACCGGAACGCACGTTTGTTCCCCCGCCGAAGAAAACAGAGGAGGAATCAAAGGAGTTTAAGGCGATTCGAGCAGCGATATACAAACAGCTGAAAAACGACTTTCTCCCTATTTCTGTTATCGACGGGATTGTCGAGCGTGCTGCACGGGATAAGAAAATCGAGGCAAAGCTAAAAAACATCGTCGAAAAAGCCCTGGAGGAGTACAAGAAAAACCGTATCGACCCAACCGAGGCATGCGGCATGATCAGTGCGCAAAGCATCGGTGAGCCAGGCACACAGATGACGATGCGTACGTTTCACTATGCTGGTGTCGCGGAAATCAACGTCACCCTGGGACTCCCCCGGTTAATCGAGATCGTCGATGCGCGGTCCACCCCCTCAACACCGATGATGAACATCTATCTTCGGGATGAATACCGAATAAACCCGGACTTAGCAAAAGAAATCGCCAATAAAATCGAGATCACTAGGCTAACAGATGTCGCCGACATCGAAATGGACCTTGTCAATATTACCATTGCGATTAAACCTAATAAAATGACCATGCAGAAGAAAAGCATTACCATTGATGACCTGTTGGAGCGGGTCCAGTCGGTTCGTAAACTGTCAGCGAAAATCGAAAAAGACACGATAAAAGTTATGTTGGATGAACCAGGGTACAAGGTCCTGCAGAACACCAATGAGATGTTAAAGAACTTAAAGATAAAGGGGATCGATGGGATCAAACGAGTCATCATCCGCAAGGAGCCAAACGAAGGCTACGTCATCTACAGCGAAGGCAGCAATCTTAAGGAGGTGCTCGATATCGAGGGTGTTGACCCATATCGGACTACGACGAATGATATTCATGCGATTGCCCGGGAACTAGGTATTGAAGCGGCACGAAACACAATCATTCAGGAAGCATATTCGACGCTCTCTGAACAGGGGTTGAATGTTGATATGAGGCACATCATGCTTGTTGCTGATGTGATGACCGCGGACGGGACGGTCCGGGCCATTGGGCGGCATGGTGTCAGCGGTGAGAAAAGCTCGGTGCTTTCACGAGCCGCATTTGAGATCACCGTCAACCATCTGTTGCTGGCAAGCCAGCGGGGTGAATCTGATAAACTGAACGGTGTGGCTGAGAACATCATCGTTGGGCAACCGGTGAACCTTGGGACAGGTGCGATTGAACTTGTGATGAACCCAAAAAAACCTAAACAGAAGGGAAAGTAAATGGTAGACGTAAACAAAGCGTTAAAGGACGTATCAAAGAAAGGCACAATCCGCATTGGCGAAAAACAGACAAAAGCAGCACTAAAAAACGGCTCCGCAAAGCTTGTGGTGATGGCACAGAACTGCCCATCTGCAGAAACCATTTCGACACTTTCGACGCAACAGAAGGTGCCGATATATATCTATCCATCCACCGGTGTCGAACTGGGGTACACCTGCGGCAAGAGCTTTTCGGTCTCTTGTCTGGCCGTGCTTGAGGAAGGCGAATCGAACATCCTACAGCTTGTCAAGAAAAGGAAATAAGCAGAATGGCAGAGATAGTTCTTTCAAACGAAACGGTCCAGTTTATCAATCTTGCATCTAAGTATTCTGGGGCAGGCATCAGGGACTGTATCGTCGAGGATGACCGTGTGGTGTTTATTGTTGAGAAGGGGCAGCTGGGGGTTGCCATCGGAAGCAAAGCAAAGAACCTTGAGAGGCTCCGGTCGCTTTTTAAGAAAAGTGTGAAGTTCGTCGAATTTGATGAGGATAAAACCAGATTTGTCAAGAACCTCTGCAAACCCTATGAGGTAAAAAAGGTGACCTTAGAGGAGAACGATGGGGTGGACATCGTCCGACTTGAGGTTAACCCGCGGGACAAGTCCAAATTGATAGGGAAAGGCGGCAGAAACATCAACATGATCCGGAAGATGGCGCAACGCCATCACCAGATTAAAGACGTACAGATTATCTAGTGTGCCCCTTCTTTGGATAATACTTTTAAAGGGTAGGGCATTGCAGGATGGTTAAGGGACGTCGCGTGCGCATACGAACTCATCCTATTATTGACTTTACGAAACGAAAGCAGCTGGTGTTTTCCTTTCAGAACAAACGACTGGTCGGTGAGGAGGGTGATACGATCGCCTCTGCGTTGCACGCTGCAGGGATACGAACGCTTACGAAGAGCCTGAAGTATGACAGCCCAAGAGGTTTTTTTTGTGGGATCGGGAAATGCTCCTCGTGTCTGATGCGGGTAAACGGTATCCCAAACGTCCGTACGTGCATCGCGCCTTTACAGGAAGGGATTTATGTCGAGATGCAGGACAAACTTCCCAAGCTGCCAACGGCAGAGTTCCTTGGACAGCCTGCGAAAACACTGATGGTCGATGTCTTAGTCGTCGGGGCTGGCCCTGCCGGTCTGTGCGCGGCTTTAGAAAGTGCGTCGAAGGGTGCAGTCGTCTTGCTTGTCGATGAGAACCAGTGTGTCGGAGGTCAGTTGGTGAAGCAGACCCATAAGTTCTTTGGTTCCAGAGAAGAGCGTGCTGGGACGCGTGGTATCGACATTGCAAAGGAACTAGAACGCGATCTGCAACGGTTGCAGCAGGAAGGGAAAATCCAGGTGATGTCTGATGCGACCGTCATCGGGTATTATGAAAGTACGAAAAAACATCGGTTCGGTGTGGTGAAACGTTGTGAATATAAGAGTACACTGTATGATGTGCGTTGTAAGGCGGTGGTTCTTGCGTGTGGCGCCATGGAGAACATGTTGCTGTTCCCAGGTAATGATCTGCCTGGGGTATATGGCGCGGGTGCGGTTCAGACGTTGATGAACGTCTACGGGGTGAAACCTGGCGATCGGGTGCTTATGGTCGGTGCAGGCAACGTTGGTCTTATTGTCTCGTATCAGTTGCTTCAGGCAGGGATTGCGGTGAATCGGGTTGTGGAGGCAGCACCGGTCATCGGGGGGTATCATGTGCATGCGGCTAAGCTTCGTCGATGTGGGGTCCCTATTTTCACGTCACATTCCATTAAAGAAGTCTATGGCGATGAGAAGGTCGAAGGCGCGATTGTT
>MUGD01000175.1 GCA_002900555.1 Thermoplasmata archaeon M9B2D
CAATGCTAGTTGTTTTAGGTTCTCTGTCAGTGAAGTCATTCTCATCGCCACTTGCTAAAGAGATTCTATTATTTCCATGAAACGCCAGAGTTCATTTAGGTGTATAGCCATCATATGACGGTTGTGTTAATCAATGAATTATAGATCCGGAAGACAAACACGGTAACTAAGCATCGCCACATTCATCTTTTTGCTAATTTTCCAAATTCGATGCTTGCGTGATTTCAGGATGAATATGGGGAGGTTGGACTTTAAGATGATGATTCTGTGTTGTACGTGAATGTATGTGATTAGATGTATAAGTAACATGGCCTATTAGTAAGAGCGAATAAAGTGCTGATAGCAAGAATTTCTTTGGCATTGTTTTGGCTGGCTGCAACAATCCTTGGACTAGATGTAATAAAGAGAAAGAAGAGCGAAGGTATATCGAGTATTACCGGAAGAACGTCTGGTGATATTCCAAGGTGGGGATATGTGGTCATACCCTTAGTTATGCTGAGCTTTCTCTATCTTTCAATCCTCACAATACTCTATATTTGGTTGCCTGAACTCGTGGCAGACTTCAACTTTTCCGCGATACCCTTGGATACAAACACGCTTGAGCTCTTGAGTAACATAGGTGCCGGATTGACATTTATTGGCACATTGACATTCCTGACAGCATATTTCAATCTCGGCAGTAGCATCAGATTACTCATGCCTGGAGAGGAGGAAAGGACCAAGCTAATAACAGATGGATGGTATGCTCACTCTCGAAACCCGCTCTATCTAGGTTTGCACATTGCAATGGTCGGTTGGATATTCATTCTCCCAAGTTTTCTTACTGTTTTGGCACTTGCTCTATTCCTTGTGAACCAACACTTCAGGATTCTGCTTGAAGAGAAGTTCCTCGAAGACCGTTTTGGTGAGGAGTATCGTGAATACAAGGAACAAGTTCGACGGTATTTCTAGATAGAGGAAATGGCGGGCAAGACAGGATTTGAAAGCGATTTCAGTATCCAGACTGTCGAGAGTGTTCAATAAGTTTCAATGCTTGTTCATCGCAGTGATTCGTACAGACTCCACAGCCATGGCACTTCTCAGAATCTATGATTGAAATGTGGGTATCTGGATCTATATCAGGAACACCAAATGGGCATATTTCTTCGCAGTTTCCACAACCGATACACTTCGAAATGTCGACTTTCACTGTATAGTGTCCCTTATACCATGGAGATCTGATATTCAGTCGTTGATGATGAATATAGGGACGACATACTTGCATGTCGCAATTGCAAAGCATTCCAATATATGGGACACCTAATGCGGATACTGCATGTACAATAGTTTCGGTTTGGCTCCACTTTTCTAAGAGATTACTTGCTTCTTCTGCACTAACATACTGATGTTTGCCGCCTAGATAATCGGGAAACCTCCGAGTATATGTATCTGAAAATGCAATACCAAAACAACGCAGGTCCTTATCTCCGCCATATGCTACATACCTGCATATGCAAGGAAGCCGAACAACTGCACGTTCATGTTCATCTGTTTGACGGCTTGCTATCTCTAGTACCTGTTTTGCTTCATGTGTAGTGACGACTTGATGGTGTAGATAATTGCTGTACCGGGCATCAACATGTTTCTTCTCATCTAGGTTAATTGGCTGTGAAATCCTTTCAACAATAGAAGTGAATCCATCAGGACCTGCAGGAACTTCTCGGGAGAAATAGGATTCACAGAAATCGCGAACAGGACCACTAAATGCTAATTCATTCGAGTAATTTCTAGCATTTTGATACCATCGTTCTCCAGCACCATGCTTAGTACAGTAATCACACATCATAATCACTCTTCAAGGAGTTAAAAACGAGAAAGTTAAGTTTCACTCAAAAATGAATTGGCGGGCCAGACGGGATTTGAATAGCTTTGAAATCTTGCGTTATTCTTTATCAGATTTATTGCATTTAGCGTTGATAGGAAGACTTTTCATATTTAGTTGATATTGTCAATTAAAAATATGATTTTGTCAAATAAACTAGTTCGTCTGTGGGAACCTCTATGACCGAAAACAAAATTGAAGAGATTGTTTATGATGTTCGAGAGTTCAACCGAATGTACACAAGAAAATTAGGTCTTCTAAACAAGGGATTACTAAGGACCAGATTTTCCCTTTCTCAAGCACGAGTCATTTTTGAACTGGCCCAACAAGAAGAAATCAATTCGAGTGAGATTGCTCAGAAACTTGGAATGGATTACGGGTACCTGAGCCGTATCCTCAGCGCTTTTGACAAAGATGGTCTAATAACTAAAGAAAAATCCAACACAGATGGTAGGCAATGGATTTTAAGACTCACAAAAGAGGGCAGGAAAGAATTTCAGAATCTTAACAATCGCTCAAGTGAAGAAATCAGAGAAATATTGGAACCTGTGTCCAGTGAGGATCAATACCGACTTGTGAACGCGATGCACACGATTGATAAGATACTCAACCCGAAATCGAATCATTCTCCCTTCTTCTTCATTCGCCAACATAGAGCAGGGGATATTGGATGGATTGTACATCGTCATGGCGTAATATACAATGAAGAGTATGGCTGGGATGAAACCTTTGAGGCTTTGACTGCAGAGATTCTTGCAGATTTCATTCAGAATTATGATTCAAAACGGGAACGAATATGGATTGCTGAAGAGAACGGAGAAAAAGTTGGTTCAGTAATGATTGTTGATGGAGGTGACAGGGTCGCTAAATTACGACTATTTCTGGTTGAACCAGAAGCAAGAGGTAAGGGTATCGGAAAGAAACTCCTCGAAGAGTGTATTGATTTCTCGAAAAGAAATGGCTACAAGACAATCAAATTATGGACACAGAGTAACTTACTTGCAGCACGACACCTCTATTCAAAATATGGTTTCGAACTAATTGATGAAGAACCTTGTATAAGGTTTGGTCATGAACTTGTTTCGGAAGTCTGGGAACTCAAATTGAAATAATTAGTTGTCAGGCAACTGCTGATATTACACGTAAGCAAAAATTGAATTCGCCTAAATTGTTTGGAACTAAGCTATTCAAAATCAGATGGCGTGCTAGGGGGGACTCGGACAGAGTAGAGAGATCTCGTGCATTTCTTTAGTAATGAATAGACATTTCCATCAAAAGAGCGCAATAACGGTAGGTTGTGTGATAGGAGCAAGGCAATTTGAGATTCAATTCTGCTAATACGGTTGGGAATCTCATTCTACTCTTAGTATTAGCAATAGTCACTCCTGCGGTAATAGGATTTCAATATATGGAGTGGCGTGATTCAAGTCATCTCTTCTTTGGAATCATGGGGTCAACGTGGGCAATTTCATACTCTGACTGGTATCTCGATGATTGGCTAATCATCTTGTTTCCGAACATTATAGTGTTGATACCAAGAGTACTGTTTGTTTTCGCGCTGATTGGGTTCAACCTAGATGGAGTTGGTCTGAATCTTGTTCGGATCTTTGGATTAATCCTCATCGGAATTGAGATTATCATCTGTTTGGTATTGATGCTTGATGGTGGGATTTATGGAGCGTACCCATCGGTCATCATATCAATTGCAGCACCAGATGTCAATCTTCGACTATTTGTGCCAACTCCAATACTATTACTGGTTGGTGCGTATCAAGTTTTGAATACAAAGGATGGTAGGAGTAAGAAAAAAGAGGAAGCAGAATTGGCGGGCTAGGGGGGATTTGAACCCTCGAATATTTATTTCCAAGAGTACCTTCGAGTCAACAGGTATGGAGTCGATGTAAATGGACAAATGGAAGTATTATGACATTACACACAAGCATCATGTACTCTGTAATCCAATGAGTGAAGAGAAATTCGAACGATTCTGTCAACTTCTCAACCTACCAAAAAGTACTCGAATTCTTGATATCGCATGTGGAAAGGGGGAGGTCTTAGTCAGACTAGCAGAGAAATATGGAATTTCAGGCGTGGGAATTGATCTATCTCCATTTTGTATCAATGATTGTAA
This sequence comes from Thermoplasmata archaeon M9B2D, assembly GCA_002900555.1. Next base: position 3,993 of record MUGD01000175.1, read on the forward strand.
GAAGAAACATCTCGAGAGAGTTCCTGAATCCGATTTAACCTTCATTGAATTGGATGGTGCGAAGTATCGACCTGAATCTGGAGAACTATTTGATGTTGCAATGTGTTTGGGAGCAAGCTGGGTCTTTGAAGATCATACTGGAACATTGAAAGCACTCAAGCAGATGACAAAATCTGGAGGTCTTGTGATTGTTGGTGAACCTTTTTGGTTGAAGGAGCCTGATACTGAATATCTTGAGGTGACCAAAATGACTCGTAATTCTTTTCGACCGCATGAAGATAATGTGTATCAAGGTGAAGAAATGGGACTCACATGCCTCTATACACTTGTGTCTAACAAAGATGATTGGGATCACTATGAAACTCTTCAGTGGTGGGCTGTTGACAATTATATTCAGTCGCATACGGATGATCCCGA
>MUGD01000176.1 GCA_002900555.1 Thermoplasmata archaeon M9B2D
CTAGTAATTCATTAGACCCGTTGGTAGAAGAAGTAAATGACTTCAATAAAAACTCAGGATTTTCTCTTTCACAGGACACTCAGTCTGGTATTCTGAATCCCGCGAGAATGGTTCAGAGAGGTCATCAAGAAACTAGTCTGGTAAGAGCAAGGACTGATTCAGGGAAAAACACTCAGCAGAACATCACCATTGATGAAGCGAATCACTGGACTGCTTCCAGAACAGAGATTGAAGTTTCCAATCTAAAGAAGCTATATGCAGTCAATGGAACCTTTGATGATGAAGTAGATCCTTGGACAAGCTCATTATTTGATCCAAGCGGGGGAAAACAAAATCAGACTGCAGTATGGAATTCAACGGAAGGATATGTCACAGTAGCGAATTATGGAGAATTCAAAGACAGGAATCCGCCTCAGGATGATACATACACGCATCATCAAACATCCGAATTAATCTGGGAGCAGACTGTCACAAACTCTCCGCTTTCAAGTAACTTCAGTCTAAGTTTCAGGTACAGATATGTTTCAGGTCCAGTTGATACAGCACCCTACGATTTTGCTGGTGATGTTGAACTTCGAATCTATGTTCACACTGACACATACTACATGAGTATCGCTACAGGAGATCTGCGAGGTGTCTGGTATTCAATTACTGATTATCCTATTGAGATTACAGGATCTCCTGCAATTTTCACGGTTGGAATAGGGATTTACATTGAATATGCTGATCTGGTCCTCACGGAAAATGGGGATTATGATGATGATGGATTTCCTGATGGTCTTATCAATGCACAAAAGATCGAAGTAAATCTTGACGATTTCGAATTCACGAGCCAGACCCCGGTCCCATTCTCAAATGTTGAACTTACATTCAATGCTGAAGGATCGACTAGTCTGATTACTGGTCCCACAGGCGGAATTGGGACATCAACAATCTCAAACTCTACTCTTTGGGATATCAATCCCCTTCAAATAGAAGTAACCGCAAATACCTCAGTATCGTTTGAATATTCTGTGACAACATACTTCCAGAGAGACATCAATTCCTCCTGGGCCACAGATTTATCCAAACAGGGAGTATCATACACAATTGATTCAGGTCAGAGCTCAGATCTAGTAATGTATGCTTATGTATCAACTTCAATTGATTATCAGAATCTTACACTTTCGATTGAATATCCTTCAGATTGGGAAAATGCTACGGTCCTAGACCCACTTAATAATGACATCACGGGATTATGTTCTGTTGCAGTAGGCATTATCTACGTTCCAAACAGTCTCTTTACTAGAGTAGGATGGTGGAAGATATCGTACCAGGCGTTCAACTATGCCAAGAACATCTCCATCCAAGTGCAGGATAGCTTCTCAGGAGATTGGACAGAAAATTCAATCTTCAGAACAGGCAATATCACACGGGCTCAGGTTGAGATAGGTACAGCAAGCGTCACTCCAGAAGCAGGCGTACCTGTTAGTATTCAATGGATCATGCCTAATGACGCATTATGGACTTCTGATTCTATTTCGAGCATCATTGGAGGACATGTTAACAGCTCATCCTGGGTATTGGGAGGAACGAATACATCTGCAGGCGAATGGTCTGTAGAGGTGTTCTGGAATAATGGCACAGAGCTTGCGTATGGACATGCATTATTCGATCTTTACCATCAGGCATCTATTACGGTAAGCTATCCAACAATAGAGGCAGATTATGGACAGATTATATCAAATCTGATTACCTTCAAGGATGCAGATACAGGAGATTATCTGCTAGATGACAGCGTATCAATCGTTGCTAATTGGTCCAGTACAATAGTTACTTTTACGCAAAACTATGCAAAGAATTGGTGGGAAGCAGATTTTGATACTGCCCTAATTGGCAGTGGACGGTTTGTCATAGAAGTCAACGCATCTATGCCATACTTTGACATGGTCAAAACCCAATTTGTAGTCATCTCGCTCTTTGAAACTTCATTAGAAATTCTAAATGCAGGAGTGATCCCGATTGATAATGGACTCAATGAGATATTCACTGTTCTCCTAAGATACGAGCTTCTAAACGGAACTGGTGTAACAGGAGCTTTGCCAACAGTTACACACACTGGCCCTCAAGAGGGCCTATCATGGCAGTCCTTTGTCGATAACAACAATGGGTCTTATTCGTTGGATATCATCTGCAATATTTCAGATTTCTATGAGGTAACAATCAAACTGTCAAAACCATTCCACTACAATGCAACAGACTCTTTTGCACTAATAATAGGTGAAACGGGAAGTGAGTTGGAGCTCCTAAATGGAACCGCAGATGTTGTTTTATATGGAGATAGTTATCGACTTGTAGTTGAATATCGTAACAGCACAGGGCAAGGTCTTGCAGGAGCCACCTTGCAGGTCATCACAGTGACACCATCAACAGGACTTACCTATTCCAACTTCACACCAATAACTGATGGATACTATGAGATTACCTTCACACCAGGTTCCGCAGGAACTTTCTCCATCGTTATTAGTGCGAGTATTCTCAATCACGAAACACGATACACTACTTTTACGCTGACAGCAAGTGGAATTCCTACAATTTTGACTTCACTTCCATCAAGTACAACAATAGCGATAAACGAAACTTTCATCCTCCAGTTGAGATTTCAGGACGAGAGTTTTGTTGCAATCAATGATGCCAACATCACATTGCTCAACCCACCTCTAGGATTACTAGTATCAGGAGCAAGCCCTGCTGGAAATGGGTTGTATAACGTGACAATTCAAGCCTTGGATATTGGAACTTTTGACCTGCTTTTTAGAGCCACTGCAAATAATTACCAGAGCTCAAGTGCAGGTTTCACATTGATTGTTAGAGAAATTCAGACATCACTACGATTTGCGGGAGACATCTCATCAACGACAGTTTCATTCTCAGAGATCTTTGACTTGTTTGTGTACTATGAACGAACGAGTTCCTCGGAGGCGGTGCAGGGTGCGAACCTCACTATTCTTCCAGGTGATGATGCAGACCTAGAAATACTTGTGACAGAATACGTGGGGTACTATGTCATCTCAATACGAGGGTATGCAATAAGAACCTGGGTTCTATCTATAGTCGCGAACAAGACCGATTATCGGATAGCGACCAAACAGTTTGTCATAGAGGTGGAGAAGGTTGACACAGCTGTCGAAGGCTCTCGTCCATTTGAGGCGCTCCTTATTGGTCGCTCCTATACATTCACCTTTAGCTATATCTTTGAAATCAATGGGAGCTATATTCATGGTGCTTCTATCGAAGCATCTGGTGAGGGAGCTGATTGGATAAGTTATCTTGAACTTGGATCAGGACAGTATTCCGTGAATCTAACTCCTCTGGAACTTGGAGACCATTATGTTACACTTACATTTGATAGGATTGGTTTTGATACAGCATCATTCAGAATCCCATTCAGTGTGGCAAGAGTGCCAATCAGGGTTGAAGTATCGCAGGGACTGAGTGCTCCTGAGTTAAGCCAGAGTGTCATACTTGTCAGAGTATTTGAAACAGACACAAACCAGTCAGTTAGTGGGTTGGAGGTGTTCTGCTACATCATTGATCCTAATGGCGCATCAAGTAGTTCGATAATTATGGATGAAACAAGTACGAGTGGAGTCTACAGTGCGATTATTGTAATGCCAGCGGCAGAAGGCGTATACCAACTGGAGATTACATGTGAAGCAGAAAATTATGTTTTAGATTCCTCTTTCATGTTTGACCTTCAACCTGGAAGGGACGTCATGACAATGATTTTGGTTACGACAACCCGATATTATCCGGTTATGCTAATTCTTGCTGCAGTGGGCATTGGATTAGTATATCGGAGATCAACGAGAAAACGGCGGATTCGGGAAAATAAAGCAGCCCTTGCAGTAAAGAGACGGTTTGATGATGTGAAGAGCCTTCTAGGTGTCATTGTTCTCCACAAAGATAGTGGATTGCCTGTGTATTCGAAGATACTCAGAGATGGGCTTGAAGAGACTGTGATTTCTGCCTTTATCACAGCAATCACAAGTTTCCGTGGTGAGTTTGATATTGAGTCGAGCTCCGAAGAATGGGGATTGATTCCGATCTCAGATATAGTGAGGGTAATCTCTACCAATAAATTAGTCTGCGCATTCATCACAACAGGGAATCCATCTCCTGAACAACGCGAGAGAATGATACAGTTCGCAAAGGCGGTTGGTTTCATTTTTGATGAAACGATGAGTGATGTTCCGATAGTAGTTCTTGACCAGCACACAAGAATGCAGTTTGATACGTTGTTTGATGACATTCTAGATGGTGCTCTCCTCAGAACATACAAGCTTGACGATGAAAAGAAAATGCCAACGAATACCTGTGCCAATGAGAGGATTGCTCGAAAGCAGGGTGTGG
>MUGD01000026.1 GCA_002900555.1 Thermoplasmata archaeon M9B2D
GGTAACATCCTTGCTGTTCTGATAACCATTCTTGTCAACGCACTTGCAGTGCTTCTCCCACTCAACGATAAAACCACCCAGGAGCTGTCAGACGCATTACCAAACCTATTCGTACCAGCGGGAATCACCTTCTCCATATGGAGCATCATCTACATCCTCTGGATTGTCTTTGCAGTCTATCAGGCACGTGACTTGCTTAAAAAAGATGAAATTGAAATGCCGTTCCTTCATCAGATTACCTTCTTGTTCATACTTAGCAGTGTCGCAAACAGCGCCTGGATCTTCCTTTGGCATTACGAATACATCGGTCTGTCGGTACTCATGATGATCATTCTTCTCTTCTCGCTTCTCGCTATATATCTCCGTCTCAATATCGGTCGATCACCTGTCACGACCGCAGAAAAGCTATGTGTCCATGTTCCTTTCAGCGTCTATCTTGGATGGATAACGGTGGCAACTATCGCAAATATCACTGCATTCCTCGTCTCAGTGGAATGGAATGGGTTTGGGATCGATGAGTTACTCTGGACAATCATAATAATCGCGGTCGGAACACTGCTTACATGTCTGATACTTGCGTTGCGAAAAGATATCGCATTTAGCCTTGTCGTCCTCTGGGCGTTCTTTGGCATCTGGTTGAAACGAATGACACAACCAAACACAACCACCGATATGAATGTCGCAATAGCGATCAGTATCGCTTTGGTGCTTATCATGGCCTGTCTGCTCGCGGTCCTGGGATATTCATTGATGAGAAGCAAAAAACGAGAACTTGCGCCAAGGATATAAGGGAACCGCTGAGATCACTGATGTTACAGAGAATACCTTTTAATACATCATACGGTGTATCCGACTGTCCTATATGATTAAAGTAATCTCCTTTGATTTTGACGGCACCATCGCAAAACATACCTTCGCAGACGTGTTCTGGCTCTCTGGTGTACCCGCACTCTACGCCAAACGCCATCACGTTGATTTGGAGACAGCCAAACGTCTTCTTTTCGAAGAATACGAAAAGATAGGAGACAACCGGATTGAATGGTATGACCCAGGATACTGGTTCGACCGTTTCGATCTTCAAACAGATTGGAAAAAAACGCTCGTAGAGTTCAGGAACAACGTTGATATATATCCAGAAGTTCCATCAGTCCTTAAGCGATTATCAACCAAGTACAACCTCATCATCTGTTCCAATGCAAAAAAAGAATTTATAGATGTCCAGCTTCATCAGGCGAAACTAAGTGACTATTTCAAACAGGTGTTCTCATCAACCTCAGATTTTCATACGGTCAAAAAAGTCACAGATTTCTATGAGATGATTTGTAAACAACTGCAAATCGCTCCCAAGGAGATGGTCCATGTCGGCGACCATAGGGAATTTGATTACCTCTTCCCACAGAGACTCGGAATCATTGCCTATTATCTTGATAGAAAGAAAACCACAACCGGTCATCATGTTATCTCTGATCTGAAACAGTTTGAACAAGAAATCGTTAACCATTCGTAGGTTTATGCTTTTCAACAGAAATAGTGCAGAATAAACCAACCATCGTAGTATTAATTACATTCTTTCGTGTAATTGCAAGTAGTCGTAAGAAATCTTTATATATTGTATTTCATTAATAATTGACTGTACGATAAATAGGGAGAGGGAAAACATGAAAAAATTGGTATCATGCATCGTTATTTGCCTAATGGTCCTCTATGGAATAGGTGCCGCTGTTACCGCAACAAACCAGGACCAACGCTGCTTTAAAAAAAGTACTACCATTGGACGTTCTTATATCGATGAACTTGATCAATCGATGACTGATTTTGATGGGGCATTACCCCTAGGACGAACCAATATCTTTGGTTTCTATGCAAATCTCTCAATTGCACAATCATTTATCCCGCAAAAAGAAGTACTAACAAGAACATACTTTCTAATGGCGAGAAACGAATCGACCACCTATCCTTGTTTCTTAGCAGTACGAGAGAACTTGACAGCGAAAGATCTCGCAATAGTTTCTGTAGAACCAAGTGAATTTCCCTCTGTTAACGGGACCCCAACAGAAGAACAGGTAGCATGGATAGAATTCAACTTTTCTGACGTCTGGGTGGTTCCTGGAAAGACCTACTATCTTGTTGTCTACACCGCAAACATTACGGATAACTACTACTGGATTAGCGGCAACGGAACCAACATCTACCCAAATGGGACCGTATTCCTATCCATAGATGATGGGAAAACATGGAGCGAATTTACTGACGCAGATGGCTGTTTTAAGACCTACGGCCTTCATGAAACATTCCTTGAAATAACCATATCTCCTTCATCTATTAAACCTACCATCGTTATTAAAAATGTAGGTAACTACACGGCATGGGATGTCACAGTGAACTGTACAGTGTCAGGTGGATTAGTTCTCATCGGAAGAATTTTCTCAGATAGCAAGTCAGAATTATTACCAGGAGAAGAGATGACCTTCCAGATAGGACTCATTCTGGGATTTGGAAAAGTCCTAATCAGACTTCAGGTAACTGCAGCAAACGTCAAAGAGATAGTCCATGAGCAAAACGCTATGATACTACTGTTTTTTATCTTCCTCATATAACCATCTTTTTTCCTATTTTTTATGAAATAGTGTACAGTGAAAAAGGCGAAAAGAAAAAATCAAGTAAAAACATTACCCGATGTATCTGATGTCCTCTGGTTTTTCTTTTGAGATTGTCTCCATTTCATTTAGCTGCTGCGCGATGTATTCAATCTCCTTTGCCTTTTCCTCAAGGCGAGACAGGTCGATTTCAACATTCACAGCCTTCGTAAGAACCTTCAGAACCGCTTTGGCACTCTTCGGGTCAACAAGATACCCAGGGGTTTCACCCATAAAACACGTACCGACGATACCACGAAGTTTACCTAACCCAAGTAGAAGACCGCTAGCACCAATGATGCCGCCACCAGGCTCGTTTTTCTTAAACACCGCCCCATATTTTTTCATATCTTTGACAAGACGAACATTGGTTGTGGCAAATAGCACCTTTGGTTCCTTAATCTCCCGACCAAGTCCATACCCGCCAAGGGTAAACATCTGTTTCACACCAAGGTCCTGTACGACATTAAGAATCGATTCTGCAAGTTCATATTGCCCTTGTGAAGAAAGACCCTGATAATCCCCTGTTAAAAGGATGATATCATGTTGACCTCTTCTCTTTGCTTTCCAATAAAAAAACTCGTTATTGACCAATTTAACAGTCCCATCAGGGTTAATGAACACCTGAGGAGGAAAATCCTTGCTGTATAACTCAGCGAATTTTCTTGCTTTCATCGTATCGATCAGATGTTCCACGGCAAGTTTGCCTACATTGCCTATCCCAGGTAAGCCTTCGATGAAAATCGGGTTTTTAAGCTTGGGTTTTTTCTCAATATATTTTATCTCGACCAAATTCATTTTCTCAGTTCTTCCTTATCTCTCTTTTTTTCAACGCCCGACGGTACTTCCCATAATGGTCTTGTGGTGAGAACCGTGCAGGTTTCTTAGAAATTGTTTTTTCTTTGCAGCTCCGGCAGATTTGATGAAGAGTATATCGCTGACAACTCATACAATACAGTATTTCAGACATTATTCTTCTACTTCGCGTTTAAACTCAATTTCACCTTTCATTTTTTTCATATATGCTTCTGCCCGTTCAACCGCTTTTTTCATCTGCGATTCTGCAATCTTATAATCAGGAGCTTTCACTTTAATCATATAACGAGGTGCACCAATATATTTTATATCGATGCTGACATCGTCAAACTCGCTTTTTTGTGCAAGACTCACTGCTTCCTTGATATGGTTGATGCCATCAGGAAGATAAGACGTCATAAGTAGCATCCCTTTGATTTCAACGAAGGGAACGGTGATGCTGCTTTTTGCAACTTCCTCGAATTTCTTAAGCCATTCCCCTGAAAAACCATCATTTTTCAGGGTGTTTGCATCATAGGCACTTTCCTCAAATGCTGCATACAGTGTTCCATATTTCTTTACCAGTGAATCACCGAATTCTTGGTAACATTGGTCAACTGATTTACCAAGCAGTTGTGCGACCATCTCAAAAAGTTTGGTTGCCTTTTGCGCATTCTTCCATTCCTGGATTTTCTCCCTGCGTTGATGATCGTTGACCTTTTTAAGAGAAAGATCGATGTGTTTCTTTGCGGTATCCACATGGACAACCTTGCAGACGACTTTTTGTTTTTCTCGAACGAAATTTCTGATACGTTTGACCCATCCGGTCGCTATTTCAGAAATGTGGATGAACCCTTCTCGATTTGGGTATTCATCAAGGGATACAAACGCGCCAAAACCTTGGACTTTTGTTATGGTTCCAACGATGAGTTCTCCTTCTTCAGGGTACTCCTTCTTTAGCATGCAGAAAAACCTTATTCAATGGTCTCTAAAATGGTTCCTTTTATCTTGGCTTTCCCACCATTTGGGGTTGCAAGTTTACTACCGCAAATATGGCAAAGGACCGTAGTACTTGCCTTGTCAAACAGAACTTGTTCATTCTCACAATCATTACATCGCACTTTAATGAATCTGCTTTTTGGTTGATCCATATCTTTATTCACCTTCTATCTCAAATTTTTTTGACCGTATACTTGGTGGCTGATGCATTTTTTTACATATCGTGCATGTGAACCTGGTGGCTACCCGTCTGCTTGTTTTTTCTCTCCCTTCTGGTTTTGGCCGTGGGAATCCTCCGTATCCACTCGTAGCTCGTCTGAATCGCCGTTGCCCCCGCTTCAGTTCGCTTGCTTTTCGTTTCTTCATCTTGTCAACTTCATGAATCGTGTGTTTTTTGCAGAACGGACAGTATCGTTTGATTTTCCTAGGAATCTTCATAGCTATCACAGTTCGATTGTAACCGTAAGTAAGAAAGGTATATAAAAATGTAGGGTGCCCTATTTTATCTGTTTTACTATCTTTTTTTTCAGTAAAGGTTCGCTCATTTCACCAGGGATTGTAAGTACATCTTCTTTTCGTAACAAATAGGTTTTGCCGTCCGTGCCGATAAACTCAGGGGTATCTTCTAACACACGGACAATTGGATTTCTATTGGACTCTTCTGTTACATGAACCTCTGTTGGGCCTAAAGGTTGTTTTTTTGGAGATTGATCTGCTGTTTGTTCAAAGATTTCTTTCCTGGTGTTTTTTATCTGTTCCACCAAGGCGTTGTATAGTTTTTTTTCTATATCAAGGAAGTACGTCACATCAAGGGTGGCGCCACGCGCGGTCGCTAAGGCGCCCTGGACAATTTTTTTTTCTCGAAGCTCATAGATGCTTGTTGCGATTTTTCTAGTATTTTGGATTTCATCGGTAAACAGTTTTTGTTTCAGTGGGTTTTTTTCGTTCTCAATACTTCGTTTAAGAGTTTTCATATACAAAGAAAGATCCTTATAAAAATTCACACTGATTTTTGTAAGAACCGAAGATACTTGCTCTGCCTGCTGAAGTCTCCGGAGTGTTTTATAGCTTATTTCTTCATATTCGTCCATACGTTTTTTCACATCATAAATGATGTTAAATAGTTTTAGCCTTCTGTTTTATGTATCTATGGTCTATTAATCATCATCGAAACAAATAAATGAAAAAAAACACATACCTATTGTTTTTCTGTAAACCAATACGTCTAGGCAAATGTCTGTTCCTAAAATCCTAGTAAACATAAAGAGAGTCTTTATCGAAAAAAAAAATGATTTCAAATACCGTCAAGGTAGTGTTTATTCCAGTCCACCAGTGCTAATTCGAAAACACGCTTTTTTCCCTTCAGGCTGCGACCGATGTTTTATGATCGTTGCTTCCCGTTTTCCAATTGCTTTCCTATCAAACCGAAGGATGGTCTTTGTCATATGCTCAGCATCTCTGTTCGTAAAGGGTTTGACCTCACCTGTTTTATCCGTATATACTTGTTCGGTAATAAGGACGAAGATATCCTTTTGTCTTGCAGCAACCTGCAGGTTGGTCACCTGTCGGGTAAATGAACGAATCGCACCATCTCGGTCCTTTTCAAGATTCAACCGATAAAACATCGTGATGGTATCAACGATAATAAGACCAATTCCCTTCGTCGCAACCGCATCACAAATCATTTTCTCCTGTGATTCGAACGATACAGGAGAAAAAAAGAGAATATCCCGAAGGATGCTTTTATAATCGCAGTGCATACACATCTGTCGAATCCTTTCAACAGATACACCCTCGGTATCGATATAGGCGACCTTCTTACCGGAGAGAACGCATTGTCGTGCCGCCTGAAGACACACATTGGTTTTCCCTGACCCGGCTTCCCCGTAAATTCGAGTGATGATCCCACTTTCAAGACCGCCCCCAAGTAAATCATCTAACGATTGACAGCCAAGAGACAATACAATCATATAAAACACCTTGAGGAAACAAGACCATAAAAAAGCTTTGTATCCCTAGGCAAGAATTTCATCAAACACATACGTCTCCCATTTTCTTCTGCCTAGCACAATTTCAAGCTCCACTGGAGTAAGAATCGGTTTTTTGTACTGTAAAAAATCATCAATTGCTATCCGTGGGCACGCGGTGGATACATAACAATCTAGGTCAAATCCCTGCAAAGACGTCGGGGAAAACTCATTTTGTGCGATCAACAGAGATTGTCTGCCCTCACCATCAAGCATGGTTTGTAGTTCAAGGGCAAGTTGTATCCGTTGTTGCCCCTGCTTGATCCCAATGAGGATCCCGAACCGTTGTGCATTATGGCATACATGAATGGCGCCATACCGTTGTCTGAGAATGGTTTGTTTCATATCCTCGATTTCTTGTTTTTTCACAATGGTTGTATAGGGATCAGCGGCAATCACCGGTTTTTTTGTACTCATCAAAAGGCCTACCGGGTGGAACGTACCGCTTCCAACAAATAAAAAACAATCGACATGCTGTGCAATCCTTGTTCCAGCGGAAAAATTACACCCAAGAATCTGTCCTTTTTCTGTAATACGTTCATCACCATCTGCAAGCAATACTTCAAAGTTATGTTTTTTCAGAAGCGCAACAACGGTGGTAAGAGTATGGATGTGCTGTGCGGTAGTGACAAGTCCGATTTTTTTTCCCTCAAGCGAAGGAATGGCTTTCTCAACAACCGTTGTGACGTCCAGTGTCGACAGTGCATTGACAAACACAGTGGGTATCCAGAAATTCTTTACATCAGCCATCGGAGTATGACCGATATGGATAATAGCATCTACCTTCAAGTTTTTTAGCTCGTAATTTGCAACATCGCAAGCGCCAAAACACGGATCCGCAGAGACAATGACCTTTGCACCAGTCTGTTGTTTGAGGAATTCAACCAAAGGAAAGATGCTGCGTTTTAGTCCTTCTGGGATTTGGACTGCGATTGTTTTAAAATCTTGTTTTTTCAAGGTATCTGCGGCGCTTTCAATATCAATCATATACCCTGAAATCTCCATTACATCACCTTATGAACCTGTGACAGCAGCCGCTGGAAGAAATTCATCCGATATGTATACGACTCCTCAGAGGTGTCTATTGGAAGGTAGTTTTCCTCCAAATGAAATGGTTCAAATGTTGTCTTCTGAGAAAGGTAAATCTCCCATCGGCCATCCGAGACAGACTTTTCCTTTAAACGGTCCTCCAACCGTTTCTTTACCACCATGTCCGGGCAGATGCAGTGCACCATTAGCAGTGTCGCATGATGTGTATCTGCGATATGACGTGCCATCTCCCTATATTTTTCCTTCTGAAATGTGGCATCGAGCACAACGTTTTCACCGTTGCTTAAGTAAGCTGCTGCACGCTGCATCACCTGGTTATAGGTCTCTTCTATTTTTTTTGGATCGTACAGACCTGCGTTGAACTGATCGTGATGAGGTTCATATTGATCAATGCCAGCTATCTCTTTTCTGACGACATCAGTATTAATCTGTGTCGCGTGATAATCAACCGCTATTTTGCGTGCGACGGTTGATTTTCCTGTTCCTGATAAACCCGCAACAAGAAATGCCAAGGGTTTATGCTTTTTCAAATCAAGAGAAAATACCCGTGCGTAATATTGCGATAGCTCAAAATATTTTTTTGCTGCGTCTAGAAGATTTCCTTTTGTTACTGAATCGATATGGGGATCATTAAGTTGGAACCCATGGACCTTCCCACGGACAAACGCTCGATATGATTTATAGAAGTTTAATACCGAATAGACCGCCAAGTCATTGCTTTTTTCGATATATTTTTGTATCAAATAGCTTGATAAATACGGGTGGTTTAAGTAATCAAGGTCCATCGCGAGAAAACCGATGTCAGAGGCGACATCGCAAAAACGAAACCGGTCGTTAAACTCGATGCAGTCAAAGATATGAATCGTGTTTCCAGTTATCGCGATGTTCCCTGAGTGTAAATCCCCATGACATTCACAGATTCTCCCTTGTTTTATCCGTCGCCCGAAAACCTCCTTGTTTTTCTCGAAAAACATTGTCACCATATCCTTGATAGACCAAAATACTTCCTTTGGTACTGTGATGTCAATCATCGGGCGAGTTTGTTCGAAATTCTCGTCAATATTTTGTTTCACAGATGGCATCTCACCGTATTTTTTGACTTCTTCTGAAGGTATTTGTGAATTGTAAAAGTCAACTAAAATCGTGCAGAGGCGGTCGATGGTTTTCTCAGAGACTTTCCCTTGTTTCAGCAAATTCGTCATGATGCATTCCTGGGGGAATTCTTTCATCTTGACAACGTATTCAACGATGGTTCCATCCCCATCAAGCTCAAGGATATCATCTTTTTTTGTTATCGGGAGAACATCAAGATACAGCTTCGGGCAGAGCCGTTTGTTTAAACGTAGTTCCTCTTCGCAGTAGTATTTTCGTTTATCGAGTGACGAAAAATCAAGAAAACCGAAATTCACTGGTTTTTTTACTTTATACGCGTAGGTCCCTGTGAGGGCGACATAGGAGATATGCGTTTGTAGCAGGCGAACTGAAGTAACATTAGGTCCAAAAAACCTTGGGTTTTTCAGTTGATCAAAAAGTGTTCCCGGATTCATACACAGGTAGTAGACCATGACTTTTTATAAGATTTATCGTCCCTTGAAGGATTCCCCAGGGCCATGAAAGAAAAAATAGACACGTACGGTCAACACAATTGATACATTGAATGGTTATAGAAAAATTTATGCTGGAAAAACAAGAATCACAAAGAGGATTTGTATACATAACACGATAACCGCTGCAGGGAGAAACATCTTGTACATGCGTGTCGTATCTGTCTTTAAATATTCACTGCTAAGAACATTGCACAGATGTATCGGGGAGATGAGATATCCAATAAGGGAGCTTATGAAAATAACACTGGTCAGACCAAGAAGTTGTACCCCGGTGAACGCAAAGAATGGATCAACTAACGGATAAGAAAGAGCGACAGCGCCAAGATTATAGCCAGTCAATGAGCCAAGAAGAAGCGGGATGAGAAGCACGATAAGAAGTGCGGGGAATGCGAGATTTTGCATCACTTCAGTGACAAGTACATGCATCTGGGAAATCTGTATCATCTCTCGAAGAATCATAATTCCAAAAATAGCGGATGCCAGATTCCAAGTCAACGAGTTCTTCAGAATTCTCCCATAGGTTTTCGAATCGATATCAAGGAGAAAATACAACAAGAGCAGACTAGCAGACACCCCAACAAGGAAACATCGTGTTTCTGAAAAACCAACGAGTTTCAAAGGATAGAACAATAAAGGGATAACCGGTGGAAGAATAAATACCAAACCTTGGTAATCCCGGGGTGGAGTACTGGTTTGTTTGGGTATGTTTCTGGTAAATCGTTTAAGAAAAATAAGACCAATGATGATAACTGTAAGAAAAGCAGGGAGGTTTGCCAAAATGAGGTGCTGAATGGGAACTCCTGAGAATTTGATGCTGCAGATGAGTATCATCGCTGATGAGATAGGATAGATAGGAAACCATACATGTCGGAACCAGATATTCAAGAAATTCTTTTGGTTGTTCTTCAGTTTGTATTTATCTCCTTCTTTATCTATGAGCGGAGCGGAAAATAATGCACCGCCTGGAACAGGCATTAATCCATAGACAGCGGGGATAACAGCTAATATCCCCCCTTTTGAGAAAAACGTACGCAAGCTCTCGATAAGTCGCGTAATCGCTGCGGTCTCTTGCATAGATTTTGCTAAGACGAAAATCAATGTCATAAGCAAGGCAAGTTCAAAAGTCTCTGTCATAAATTGTTGGTTTTCGAAGGAATAGAAACTTGCTTCTACCATGGCCTTTGGGATATCTATAGGAGTTATTACCTGAAGAGAAAACACCCCGACAATAAGGGACCCAAGAATCAATGACAATCCAAAATTCACTTTCTTTCGGATGAGGAAAAGAATGACGACGAATGCGATGATGACACCAATGAGATTCAGCATGATGTTCCGGGAATAATCCTAGGATTTAACTAGTTAACTCCAAAGCAATGTTCTGTGCTCGTTGCATTGTCTTATCGAAATCAAGGGTTAGGAATTCCCTATCAAGCATGAGAGGGACACCATTTACAATTGTCGTACACACATCAGTCCCACGAACTGCATAGACGAGTTGGGAGAGAGGGTCATGCACAGGGGTGAGATGTGGTTTTTTCAAATCCACTATGATAACGTCAGCGATTGCTCCTTCTTGGAGAGATCCTAATGTTTGTTCGACACCAAGACAACATGCGCCACCACAAGTCGCCAGGTCGACAACCACCTGTGCTGGAAGTACTGTTGGGTCCCATCGATGGTTCTTATGAACAAGCGCGCAGAACTTCATGGTCTCGAACATATCAAGAGTGTTGTTACTTGCTGCACCATCAGTTCCAAGACCAACAGGAACACACGCGTCAAGAAACTCAGGGATTGGTGTAAAACCACCGGTTGCGATTTTCAGATTGCTCACTGGGCAATGCGACACCGCAGCACCCGCGTTTTTTATATCATAAATCTCGTTTTTCGTAATCCAGCCACAATGTGCAAGACTTGTACCTTTTTGGAGCAAACCAAGTTTTTTTACCTGTTCAACAGGTCGTACACCATATTTCTTTTCCACATCGTATACTTCATCCCGTGTCTCAGAACAATGGATGTGCAAGGGAACCTGATGTGTTGTCGCGATCTCAAGGGCTTTTTCTAGCGTTTCTGGTCTACACGAATAGGTACTATGGGGAGCAACCACAGGAGAAATCAACGGGTTACCTTTCCATCGTTTGATAAATTGCTCACATTGTGGGAGTAATTCTGATGCAGCAAACTCAGGTGTATCAAAGTCAATGAGCGCAAAACCAAGAAATCCACGCATCCCAGCTTTTTGAGTTGCTTTGGCGATGATCTCTTCAAAGAAATACATATCGAGGTATGACGTTGTCCCTGATGCAATCATCTCTAAAAGACCTAGTTCTGCGCCGCTCTCAACTGACTTCTTGTCAAGTTTTGCTTCGACAGGCCAGATACGCTTGGCAAGCCAGTCTCCTAGTAACATATCATCTCCATATCCACGTAACAGTGTCATCGGGATATGGGTATGGGTATTAATCAAACCAGGTAAAACAAGTTTATTTGATCCATCAATCGTATAGTCAGCCTCGATGGAAAGTGGTTTTTTGGAACACTCCACTATCAGATGATCCTCTATATATAAATCGCCCTTGATTTGCTGTCGAGAATCATCCTGCGTAAGAATCGTAGAATGTTTAATGAGAATGCTCATTGTCTTGCTCGTCGTCGGTTAGCGGTGTGGCTTTCTGCCAGCTATCATTGAAATACCTATTGAGTTTCTCAAGCATATCCTTTTCAACGGTCCAAATCCCTAGCTCGTCTTGTTTAATCGGACCTGAGAGAATCAATGCTCGATCATCTCCAATGATGAAGTTCCCGCGGATGCCAGAATGACGCTTCACATCAAATTCCTTCAAGTCTAAACCATTTTCATATTCATTAACCACTATTTTAGCATCCTTTGGAATTTCGATAGCCCCCATATTCTCCGCGATGATACGTGGGTGTGGTATCTCTGTGATACTCCATTTATGCGTCGGTCTTGTTGCTGGTTGCGTCTTATTGACACGCCTCATCCCTATTTCAATGGCGATACCTATAGTGATTACACCGATAAGCAAGCCAATGATAAATGCTACGACATCCATCTGTTATCCAACTCCTACAACAAGTAAAACAGCATCAAGGATAAATAGATTGTCATTGGTTGGATAAAAATAATAGGCAGGGGGTAAGCTTTATGTCCCACAGTAGCATTCTGGACAAAAATTACAGGTCCAGTACCTATGCAGAAATCATTTCAACGAAAGATACAGGAACTACAGAAAAAACAGCATGCGGTTATCTTAGCACATAACTATCAAAACCCAGAAATCCAAGATATCGCAGATTTTATTGGAGACTCACTTGATTTATCTTTAAAAGCAATAAGTACAGATGCGAGCGTCATCATATTCTGTGGTGTAGATTTCATGGCAGAGTCAGCTAAGATACTAAACCCCGAAAAAACCGTAATCCTACCTGATAAAACAGCGAACTGCCCCATGGCTGGGATGGTTGATACAGAAAGCCTTGGGTGGCTAAAAAAAGAACACCCGGATGCAGAGGTAGTTGCGTATATTAACACAACTGCTGACGTGAAGGCATTGGCCGATATCTGTTGCACCTCTGCGAACGGAGTAAAAATTGTAAAAAGTAGGACAGCAAAAAAAATCATTTTTGTCCCAGATCGGAACCTTGGTCTCTATATTCAGAAACAAGTTCCAGAAAAAGAAATGATTCTCTGGCCCGGAGTGTGTCGTACTCATCATGATATAAAAAAAGAGGATTTGTTGGCATTACAGAAGGAACATCCAGCCGCAGAAATACTGGTGCATCCTGAATGTCAACCGGAAATCATTGATCTAGCGGATTTTGTATTTTCAACCAATGGAATGGTTACCCATGCGAAAGAATCATCAAAAAAAGAATTTATTATCGGCACAGAAAAAGGGCTATGCTATCGAATGGAAAAGGAAATGCCAGAAAAGAAATTTTATCCAATCCCTTCAGCAGTATGCCCCAATATGAAAAAAACCACGTTAGAAAAAGTATTAAAAAGTCTGGAAACGTTAGAACCTACAATCCATCTGCCTGGAGAAATCATGAAAAAGGCCCGTTTGCCGCTTCAACGGATGATGGAGACTTGATAAGGTGAAAAGGAATGAAACGTATCTTTCTTGATCACGCCTCGACAACACGAGTTGATGATGAAGTACTCAACGCAATGCTTCCCTATTTCTCGAAATATTACGGGAATCCGTCGTCAATTCATGCATTTGGGCGAGACGCACGGGAAGCAGTGGATGCTTCACGAGGCCATGTGAGCCATATAATCGGGTCCCGCCACGATGAGATTTTCTTTACTGCTGGCGGAACAGAATCAGACAACCTAGCAATAAAAGGAATTGCCTACCTTAACAAAGAGAAAAGAACAACCAAAGGACCACATATCATCACCTCTTCCATTGAACATCCTGGGGTCCTTGAAGCATGTCGACATCTCGAAACCCAGGGCTTCAACGTGAAATATCTTCCGGTAGATGCATATGGAATCGTCAACCTTGATTCGCTACGCGATTCAATCTCGAAAGATACGTTCCTTGTTTCGATAATGTTTGCCAATAATGAGATTGGAACCATTGAACCAATCGAGGAAATCGGCAAAATTGCCCACGAATATGAGAGTATCTTTCATACTGATGCGGTTCAGGCGGTTACGAAGGTTCCTATTGACGTACGGAAGCATCACATTGATCTGCTTGCATTGTCTGGTCATAAAATCTATGGACCAAAAGGCATAGGAGCCCTGTATATTCGCAATGGGGTTAAAGTCCAGCCGATCTTTCATGGGGGGGGACATGAGAAAGGTATACGAAGCAGCACCCTGAACGTCCCTGGTATTGTCGGTCTTGGAAAAGCCTGTGAACTTGCGAAAAAACGGATGACAAGGGATATGGAGACCATGAAAACTCTACGAGATCTGCTTATAAAAAATACGTTAGAAATCGAAGAAAGTTATTTGAACGGACATCCTCAGAAACGCCTGGTCAACAATGCGCATTTCCGGTTCACAGGAATCGAAGGAGAATCGCTTCTTCTCTCTTTAGACGAGCAGGGGATCGCGACATCGACAGGTTCTGCATGTTCATCCCAGAAGCTACAAGCATCCCATGTGCTCCTGGCGATAGGATTGGATCCCGTGCAGGCACATGGATCGGTTCGTCTGTCTCTTGGCAGAGAAAACACAAAAGAGGAAATCATGTCTGTCTCTAGGGTATTTCCACAGGTTGTCGAGAAACTACGTCAAATGTCTCCTCTTTGGAACCGATAGGATATGCAAAAAAAAGCGGTTTGTCTGATTTCTGGGGGTCTTGATTCCGCGGTTACTGCCTTTATCGCAAAAAAACAAGGATATGATCTTTACGCTTTGTCGTTTCGTTACGGCCAACGACATGCAAAGGAGATTTCTTGCGCAAAGAAGATAAGCAATGCAGTCGGGGTAAAAAATCATCTGATCCTTTCTCTTAACCTAGAAAAATTTGGTGGATCATCTCTTTTTAAATCCTCGGTTCAACATATTAAGAACCATTCGTTGAAGGATATTGGAAAGACAATACCATCAACCTATGTTCCAGCCCGAAACACGATTTTCCTCTCCTACGCACTTTCGTACGCTGAAACGATTAACGCCGATGCTATCTTTATCGGCGTAAACGCTGTTGATTATTCCGGGTACCCTGATTGTCGACCTGCGTACATTAAAATGTTCCAGCGACTATCAGCTCTTGCGACACACCAAGCAGTTTTGGGAAAAACAGTTCAAATCAAAGCCCCGCTTCTGCATCTGACAAAAGCTGAAATAATAAAAAGAGGGGTAAAGTTGAATGTCCCTTTTTCGAACACCTGGTCCTGTTACAGGGGAAACGTTAAAGCATGTGGTCGCTGTGATTCTTGTCTGCTCCGTCTAAAGGGCTTCAAAGAGGCAGGGGAAAAAGATCCATTACCATATGCGACCAGAACCGATTGACATAGGCTATAACTCCATTTTTAAAAAAATTGTACAGTAGACTTAGTTAGCTGTTGGAACGAAATATGCTGATTTTTTCTGTAATAAAAAAACGTAATAAAAAATATTTTTGCTATGACAAGAGAAGGTAATTTTAGGAAATTTATTAATACCGGGCAACTCTTTTCAAGGCTGATGGTGAGAGAGAAAAAAATGAGATTTAAGGATATCGAGAAATTGCATGAATTAATCGATAGCGCCTCCTTACCGAAACAAAAAATACCATCTGCGTATGAAGAAGAAAAACTTCAAGCACTGCGAAAACGACTTTCTGATAATTCCCTAAAGGACCGCAAACAAGTATTTTCTTCAGAAGAACTAGATGGAGAATCAGATAATTTAAAACCACGAGTGATAATCCATAAAAAGGAAGAACGCAAGAAAACGGATGAGAAAGTAATTCAGATAGACCTTAAACCACGGGAGATAACAAAAGAAAAAGAACTGCCTGAATATAAATTTGCCCTGGTTAAAGAAAATCCTTTTTCTAAAGAAGAGGTCTTTGAGATTGAGAAGGTACCTGTTTCCATGGATAGATTTTTCCGGGATAAATCACTAAAGCCATCAGATAAATCTGATTTGGGAAAAAAATCTTTACTAGCAATCTCTGCTCAGAAGGGAAAAAAGAGTACCGTACAGACGTCTCGATCGACGAGAACGCAAACAGCAGGTAGAGAAACCGCCGAAGAAAGAGACGTAAAATCAAAAGGGATATTCTCTCAAATGATACATCCGAAGAAAGAGAAGCAGAACACTGCTCCGTTGGTCTCGCAAGAACCAAAAGTCGACATACCGCAATTTGAACCAATTGAATTCACAGCAATAGAAAGTGAGAAGGAAAAATGGAAAACGTCAGAAGAAGAAATAATACAAGAAAAAGACCGGAAACAAAAAAGGATGGATGACAAACAAACAAAAAAACAAGCACGTGAAAAAGAAAAGGATACACAACAACTGACCAAAGATCAACCGGTCGTAGAGGACCGAGAAGAAAAAACACGACTAGAATTCTTAAAAAAGGGAGAGGACCAAAGTCAGCAACATAAAAATAAAAAAGAAGAGGAAAAACAAACTCGCCTGCAGCTAAAGCAAAAGAAACGAGAGGCAAAACAGCTTGCCAAGGAACATGACAGGAAATTAAAGTTAGAGTGGTTAGAATTCAAACACGCCCAGAAAAGAAATCAGAAAAAAAAGATTCTTGAGCAAAAAAAAGCAATTGCTCTCGCAAAACAAAAACAACGGGAAGAACAACATCTTTTAAAACAACAAAAAGAAAAGTTACGATTAACACAGATAGCAACGTTAAAAAAGGAAAAAGAAACACAACAAAAACAGGAATTAAAAATAAAACAAGACGCAGCAGAAGCAAGGGAAACACAACTGGAAAAACAACGCTTTTTTCGGCAGCAGGAAGACCATCTGCGATTCGAACAACAAGAAAGACAAAAGGAAAAAAAGAAGCCCATCGAACTATTATCTGATAAAAAGAAAACGACCGAATATCCAAGAAAGCTATCTGGTAATGCACAATTGAAACAAGAAAAGAAAGAAAAGGACAAGCAAGAACGTCTAGAATTAAAAAAGAAACAAAAAGAACAAAAGATCCATGAGAAGCAAGTCGAGAAACAACGTAAGAAATTGTTTGGCAAAAAAAGCAAGGATAAAGAACAACTGAAACAGAAAAAATTGGAAGAGAAGCAAGTAAAACAGGAAGCGGAAGAAAAAGAGCGGGAAGCAGAAAGTCTTTTAAGAGAGGAGCAGAAGAAAAAAGAACATCTTTTTTTATTAAATGAGAAGCTGGCAAAAGAAAAAGAGAAACAAGAACAAAAAATAAAAAAAATTGATGAGAAAAGAGACAGAATCTACATTAGCAACCTTGGCATGGGAAAAACAAAACAAATCGGGGGGGAAAAATCAAATCAGCAAAAAAATACGATGGAGTTAGTGCGGATTGCAGCAGAAGAAAAAGAACTACGGAAAACAAAGGCTTTTAAACGGAAGATGGAAAAAGAGCGGAAGAAAAAAGAACGAGACGAGCAACAATCCAAAAAAAAGGAAAACGATCTGGATAAGAAAAAAATGGATATCCAATTCAAAGAAGAAATCACCAAGCAAAAAATGACAAAACAACCACAGCCGTCTAACCCATTTAGTGCATTTGACAGTATTAACCAGGAAACCGCACGGCTTCTGTGTAATGTTGGTTACACCTCTATAGAGAAATTACGAAAAGCAACCGCCAGCGATCTTGTGAAAATTGGATTGAAGAGAAAAAATGCTCAACGAATCATTGCCGAATGCGAAGAGTTCGTTGAATGGGAAGTTATTGATGAAACTGACCATTTTTAGAGAGGACCGCAATCTCTATACCAAGAGTGCAGTGGTTCTTCTTAAAAATTAAAAAACTAATCTGTTCTTTGTTTTCATTATTCATGTCATGTCTTGCTCATCGCTTTGCGTTTTTTCAAATAATCGTACACATCAAGGATAATTGGTATAGAGACAAGTATTGCGATAACGATACCTAGACAAATCAAGCTATCCTGATGGACATTTCCAACGGTATTTTTTCCGTGGAGGATATCCTCAAAAAAGAGGTTGATGGTTCCAAGCCAGGGGATTTCAAGTCGTGCTTTTCCAGATATCCATTCTACTTTTATCGGTTGAGGGCAAATATCAGTGATCTGGTCGATTATCTCATTGTTATCTCCTTTTGTGATAAACCCTGAATGCGTCCATCCTGGATCGCGATTATACAAACCTAACTGAGGAATAGTAAGGCTGGTTTCGTTGTAAATTCCATAATCGACGATGGTATAGGTTGTCCTGCCGTGTGTCGCTTCGACATCAACCCAGCACATTGCTCGATGAATTATCTGTGATACATCGGTTCTTCCTAAAGGTTTATAAATAATCACATCCCCATAATCACCATAGGTTTGCCAACCATTCTCTGCTTCTGCCCCTAGTATAGGGCCACCGTGTGGTATCACATCACTTCTCCTTGTCACCTTCTGAACAAGAACCATATCACCTGCATCAATCGTTCCTAGTCGACCAAAGGGAGAATTAGGATGCTCCATACTCCCTGATTCAATTGCAACCATCGGAGCAGCAAACCATTGACCAGTATATCCCCATAAAATCATTAAGATAATAAAGACGGCTAGAAGCGCAACAACGACATCTCGAATAATGGAAATTTTATTGTCTTCACTTTTCCAAAATCGGATCAACATTTTCTTGATATTCATATGCTCACACAATCAGAGGTATTTTTTGCGTAGAGGAGAACTTTTTGTAGACGTTCCACAGATAGGACAGATTTTTGTAATCTCATTAAACTGTTTTCCGCACCCAGGACAACGAGAGACCCATTTAAACTTTTTTGTTATTTCTTTGTGCATGAACCCCTCAAATTTGATATGCAATATAGAAGCAACATTCTGAATTGAATAATCATCACTAAGAATGATCGCCTCTTTGTAATGCTCTTTGTTGATGTCAAGAGCCAATGCGACCACCTCTATATCTGCGATAGAAAGCCTGCGATCATCACCGCTTTGTTGAGCTATTGTTCGTACAACATTCAATGCTGCCTGTGATGGCATATGAATCGTAAGACCTGTCTCTTTAAGGAGTTCAAAGGTTCGGAAATCCCTTCCACCAGGGCTAAATTCATCAGAAACACCAGGGGTGGTTACAAGCGATGCGTTATCAATAGATATGGGTTTTCCTGAAAGGATTGCTGATGTATCGATGACAAACACCTTTGTTTTCATTCAAAACCCTTTTACACGCCAGGTTTCTTTAGTTTTGAGTAAATCTCTGTAATTGCCACTGTTTCTTGATTGCCGGTTTTCATGTCCCGAACCGTGACAGTGTTCTTCTCCAATTCCTTTGGCCCGACAATGATGACTCGCTTGGCATGTTTTGCATCCGCATATTTCAAGGATTTACCTATACCTCGTCGGAGCTGGTCAAAATCAACAGAAAGACCATGGCCCCGTAACTCCTGGGAAATCTGAATGGATGTTGGAATCATGTCTGGGTTCACCGGAACGATGAATACATCAAGCTTCAAAGGTGGGAACGCAAATCCCTCTTCTTCCAAAGCAAGAATCGTTCTGTCAAATCCTATCGCAAAACCAGAGGTGGGAACCTCAGAGCCTCCAAATAAGGAAACAAGTTCGTAGGAACCGCCTCCACATAACTGTTTTTCAGCCCCAAGGACTGGCGCATCGATTTCAAAGACCAAGCCTTTGTAATAATCAAGTCCCCGTACGATGCTTAATTTAATTTCATATTCGCTGATATGAAAAGCATTTTTTAGTAAACTAAGGATTGTTTCCATAGCGGCGAGCTCTTTTATCGCAGCGGGGTCAGTATCGATACATCCTCGGATTTCATTGATATCTGATGTTTGAAGGACGTTAATGAATTTTTCTGCATCATACTCAGAAACATTACAATCCCGTAACAAACTTTTTACATCATCGAACTGAGCTTTATCAATGAACGGTAACAGTCTTTTTTGATCATCTTCAAGGAGATGTAAGTTTTTTAAAATAGCACCTACGATTGTAAGATTACCTATGTTCAGTCGAATGTTCTTCAGACCTGTGTTTTTTAAAAGGGTAAACGCCAGAGCCAGTATCTCTGCAGTCGCTTCATAGGTATCCGTCCCAATAATCTCACAACCTGCCTGCTGGAACTCCCGATATCTGCCCTTCTGCGGTCGGTCATAGCGATAGCAGTTTCCAAAATAAAATAATTTAAGTGGTTTTGGTTCCATCTGTAGCTTTTCGATATAACACCGAATTACGGGAGCGGTCAGCTCTGGACGTAACGCTAACGCTCGTCCGCCTTTATCGGTAAACGTGTAGAGTTCATTGATGATGGATTCACCGGATTTTGCTGTGAAGAGTTCCAAGTTTTCGAAAGTCGGTGTCTGGATTTCTCCGTATCCAAACGAAGTAAAGGTCGCAGCCATAGTTTGTTCTACATAGCGACGTTTCTGCATTTCATCTGGAGTAAAGTCACGTGTTCCTCGAGGTACTTGAAACATACGCAGTCGTATAGTAGGATTTCTTTAATTATGTTTCTCTAACAATGAACTGAATATCACAGGTGGTAAATCCTTTGAAATCGATTACGGATGTGTTCTCCTGAAAGTCCTGCCGTTCTCGGGAATAATTTGAAAAAAGAAACAAAACTTTCTTTTATTAGCCTTTGTCTGTAAACTGCATCACTGCTCTCCCTGAACTCATAGGGTTTATTTCATGGTACAGGAGAAAAGATTTGAACACGAGTTTAGTCATATTATTGTGATTGATAGATACTAATTATTCCTATTGGAGATAAAAATAGGTTATATCCGGTTTTCTCCGAACATTTACGATTGTTTATTATACTTACAAATATACACAGGATAATTTAGTGATAACCATGAAAAAACAAATTACGATAATCTGTATAATAGCACTGTTCCTTTTTGTTGGACTTACGGGGTGTTTTGGAGAAGAAGGCAAAAAAACAATAGTAATCCAAGAATTAATTGACGCTGCCTTCCCAGAGGACACAATAAATATTCCAGTTGGAATATATTATGAACATATCACAATTGATAAACCTATTAATTTAATTGGTGAAGATAAAAATAACACAATCATAGAAAGCGATTGGATTAATGATACAGTATATGTATGTGCAAATAATGTAACTATTAGTGAATTCACTATAAAAAATGGTTTGATTGGCGTTCATTTATCTTCATGTCATAACACCACGATTACAAACAATATTATCTCCAATAATGCAGATTTGAATAAATATGTAGATTTAACAGGTATACAACTAAAATTACCACTATGGCCTACTGTTGCAGGCATATATCTACGAGAAAGCAAAGGTAACTTGATTCATAACAATATCATTATAGACAATGTTGGCAGTAGTATCGTTCTTTGCCTTAATTCTGATAGTAACTATATTTCTGATAACATTATCACAAATAATTCCCACGGTATTTACTCCTACTCTTCTTGCTCCAATACAATTACTAATAATAACATCAGCAGAAATACTTATTATGGTATTATTGCACTAGAAGATAGTGAAAATAATAGGGTTTTTAATAATAATTTATTAGGAAACACTCAGAATGCCTATGATGAATGTAACAACACATGGGATAACTTAATCATGGAGATGAATGGCACTCAATATGTAAAAGGCAATTACTGGAGCGATTATGAAAAGCAATATCCAAATGCTGTACAAAGCCCAATAATTGATATTGATGGAAATGAATATGTCATATGGAGACTTCAATATAATATCACTGGCGGGAATAATAAAGATAGATATCCCTTAGTAAATCCAGTTGATATTTGATTTATGCAAGGGGGGATTTGAACCCAAAAAAAAAAAAAAAATAGATGTAAAATTTAATCTTTGACCCTGTGGGAACTAAAGGAAGGCAGTGAACGGAATTTGAACTCCTGATTAGTGGTTTTTGATAACGATTGAAAGATAGTTTTTTATCTATGTATTCAGTTTTTCGTATTCTGTTCCAAATGTACGAAAATATGCTGCAAAACCCATGCAATACCAAAAAGAATATGAACAGAAAATGAACCCAATGAACCCAATTATTTTAGTGAAAGAATCTTTTAGCCAAACACGAAAATCAGGTAAAAGTCCATCACCTACTGTTATCAGTGCTCCGTCGAAGCATATAATTCTATCCCGTAAATTAAATGTTCTAATTTTATATCCGGTGATATAAAATAAAACCATGAAAGTAGCGAGTTTTATGGGTAGAATAACTGATTGAAAACCAAAACGACCTGAAAATTTGCACAATATATTAATGTAAATCTTATTGCCTTGATTCTTTTGGTTTTTCTGTTTTAGAAAGTCGTTCATGTCACTTGATGCGATGTGCTCTAATTTTTGTTGTGTCAATCCAAGTCTCTGTGCGTTCTCTTTCGTTCTTTCCTGTAATGTATCCCAAGTGATTTTTTCAGGGATAAGTTTATATTTCTTGTAAATAGACAACTGCAAGGTTATATTATTATTGGTCTCATTTAATTCTGCATTGAATTGTTCCATTTGTTCATATGACATCTTTACCATAGAGTTTTCAACTGTTCCATCTGCTTTATACACAAAAACAGAAATCGTAACTTTGTCTTTGTTTTGAGGAGGAGAAAATATTTTTGATAGAATAGATTCGTTGTACGCACTAAGTGATGGTGAGAGCACTATTGTAGCGAACAATACAGTAATTCCAATTGTCAAATATTTTCTCTTCATTGAATCTCCTTATAATGCTATGCTAATACATAGCACTAAATGCAAATTTTGTATATAAATTTTTGCAGGGGAAGGAATTTGAACCCTTGGAATGATTTAAAGGGTTTGAAAAATAAACACATTAGAGGTTCGCAGAGGTTAAAAACCCCTTCAGAGTGATAGTTTCTCGGTTTGATTAGACCCTTTCCCTTCTCTTACAGGCTTTAAACGGTCCTATAGAACCCTTTTTGTAAACAATAAGGATAAGGGTTAATAGACTGACGTTTAAAGGAGCGGAAACGACCCTATAAAGCCTCAATTTCTCGGAGTAAAAATAGCCTCGGGATTAATAGAAACCTTCTTTTATCAGTATCTGTTACCCCTCATGAATTTCTCTTTCATAGAGGTTGATCTATATGGAAATAACAATGTATGTAAATAAATACAGGTATGCTCGCTACGCATTTTTCAAATGGCGCTACCAACTTGAAGTGTACAACAAAGTCATTCTCGCAGTAAGTTTTGCTTGTATCACAGCACTTCTGGCACAAGTGCGTTTTTATCTCCCTGGATCGCCCGTTCCCCTGACAGGGCAGACGTTTGCGGTCCTGCTAAGCGCAGTGGTTCTAGGTAAATGGTGGGGCGGCATTAGTCAAAGCATGTATCTTGGCATTGGTCTTGTGGGAGTACCATGGTTTGCTGGCATGAACGGTGGATTTTCGTACCTTGCAGGTCCAACTGGTGGGTATCTTATTGGTTTTGTGCTAGCCGCGTTCTTCCTTGGACATTGCGTTGATACTTATGTTCAATCGCGGAGATACTGGACGATGTTTGCTTTGATGCTGTGCGCTAATTTCGGAATTGTCTTTGGACTTGGTTTACTACAGCTGTATGGTTGGTTATCATTAAGCGGTGCATCCGTTGATCTCTGGGGTCTGCTCCTCATGGGTCTTATCCCATTTATCATTGGTGATACGATAAAGATAGCGGTTGCTGCTGGGATAGCAGGTGGCATTACACCAAAACAAGCGTATGCAAATGAGGTCGATGCGATAAAATAAGACAATCGACTCTTTTTTTTTTATTTTACTTTTGTCAGAAAGATAGTGTGGTTTTTCAGCACAACCCATTTAAGTTTATCACCGTCTTTTAAATCGAAAAGTTCTGTAACCTCAGAGGGGACCGTAATCCTTCTACGTGACCCACGTATCGTAATTGCTGTTTCTCGTATACATTTGACGTTCTCCAGTTCAATTTTCATTGTGTCTCACTCCTTTTTTCTTATATTTTATTATCTCTTATTATTAAATATCCACTTATAACTCTTTAACTGATTTCGCCGCTGAGATAGGCTTTTGTTTCAGCGTTCTTGGGGTTATTGAAGAACTCATCTGCAGGACCATGTTCTATGACCTGACCAAAATACAAAAAGATGATGTAATCTGCGACACGTTTTGCCTGACGAAGTGTGTGCGTCACTAAGATGACGGTATATTCTTTTTTTAATTTTAACAGCAGATTTTCTATCTGTTTGGGCAAGAGGGTCCAATGCCGAGGTTGGCTCATCGCAAAGGACGACCTCTGGTTTTACCGCGATTGCTCTCGCCAGGCAGAGGCGCTGCTGCTGACCGACAGAAAGACCAGCGGCAGGTTCATGCAGACGGTCTTTTACCTCGTTCCAGAGACCAACTTCTATCAGACAGTACTCGACTATCTTGTTTAATTCCTCTCCTTTTTTCTTATGATGAATCCGCAGTCCGTACGCGACGTTTTCATAAATCGACATCGGGAGAGGATATGGTTTTTGAGAGAGTAACCCCATCTTTTTTCGGACATCCGGTACATCCAAGCGTGATCTAAGAATATCGATACCATCAACCATGATTTCCCCAGTGATCTTTACATCCTCTCGAAGATCAAGCAGTCTGTTAAAGGATTTCAGCAAGGTGGTCTTACCGCATCCTGATGGGCCGATGATGGCGGTTAGTTGCTTCGCAGGTATTTTGATGTTCACGTCTTTAATGACATAATTTTTACTATAATAGACGCTTAAGTTTTTGGTTTCAATCTGAAACTCCGATGGCACCATAATCTCATTCCTCATCTCCTAGGGTATGATATGTTTTGTAAATCGTTTCGATAGGAGTCTTGATAGGATACTTATGACAAGAACGATAAGGAGAAGTATGAAGGCTGAAGCAAACGCCTTTGGTTGACCTGAGGGAAGCGAGTACAAGTTAAAGATCATCGTCGGCAATGCTGCTGTGGAGTCGAACAACGAGGTGGGAATTCGATTGGAGAACCCTGCGGTGAAGAGAATCGATGCAGCATCTCCAATCCCACGACCCAAACCAAGTAGAATGCCTGCAAGTATCCCAGGGAATGCTTGTCTGCGTATGACTTTGTATGCTGTCTCAAATTTTGTTGATCCTAAGGAGTATGCTCCTTCCTTTAGTCCCATTGGCACCATTTTGATTGCTTCATCCATATATCTGGTGATGATTGGGATTTGAAGCAGTGTTAATGCGATGATACCCACAACAAGCGACGACCCCATACCAAGATAAATCATTATCATCAAACAGAAAATTCCATAGACTATTGAAGGAATCCCCCAAAGCACGTCTAATGTGAATCGAATGAACCCTGACATCCACCCAGGAGTAAATTCTCTCTGAAGGTACAAGGCTATCCCAAGGCTGATGAAACACGCTAAACCAGTAGCAGGGAGGGCAAGTAGAAGTGACCCAACGATCGCGTTAAGAATACCTCCTCCAAGAGCATCGCTTGGATCAGGAGTCTGTGTTATCATTTCAAGGCTAAGGGATGATACTCCATGGTACATGACAAGGCTAAAGATGATTAATAGACTGCCGACAACGATGCAAACAGAAAGAATCATGAGAATCTTGAAAAACTGTTCTTCAAAAGTACGGCTGTTCAGGTGTTCCACCTCTTTTTAGCTCGTCGTAACACAAGGACACCAAGGAAATTGAAGAGAAACACAACAAAGAAGAGGATCAAAGCAACCAGCATCAGGGCAGATTCGTACAGAGGAATTGACATAAGCTCACCATATCTCGAAGCAATCAATGATGCTAGTGTCTCCCCAGGTGAAAATATCGAGGAGGGGATGCGTGGGATACCACCAACGACCATATTGACCGCGATTGTCTCACCAAACGCTCGTCCAAACCCAAGGAGTATCGCAGCAAGTATGTTTGGGCCAGAGGCACGAAACATAACTTTTTTTACGGTCTCCCATTTCGTCGCACCGATAGAGAGAGATGCTTCCTTTAATTCAAGGGGGATTGCGCTAAACGATTCAACACAAAGGGAGATGATAATGGGAAAAACCATGATTGCCAAGGTAATTGCAGCAGTAAAGATGCAAAGACCAGTGCTCTGTACGCCAAACAAAGGGGCGATGATGTTCTTAACAAGTGGGACAAGCAGAAGAAACGAACATAGTCCGTATACGACAGAGGGCACGCCAGCAAGGACATCAAGGAATGGACGGAGAATCCTTCGAATCTTTCTTGGAGCATATTCGGCGATATAAATCGCAGTTAATAAGGAGATTGGAATGGCTATCAGCAAAGCGATTCCTGTGACCAATATCGTCCCGATTATAATAGCAGCAAGACCAAAATTACCTGTATCAGGGTTCCAGGTTGGGGAAAACAAGATATCAACCAAAGAGCTGGACTGCAGAACTAACGATGATTTAAACAGAAGGAGAAGGATAATAAAAAAAAATAAAAAGGAGATAAAAAGCATCGCAAGAAGCATCATTTTTGTCCCAATTACGTCACGCCATTTTCGTAGATTCATGCTTTTATTAACTTCCTTTCTTTTTTTTGTTTGAAACTACAATCGACACTGATTATTGAATCTCTGGTCGTGTCCCACTCTCAAGATACTGCAATTGTGTTGCAATGATCAAATCAGATAAAGGCACGTATCCAGCATCTAGGACATACTGCTGTCCCTCAACGAGTATCCAGTGAACAAAATCTTTTACGATACCTGTGAAGTTATTAGCGGTGACAAGGTGCAGAGGACGTGCAGGGGGGGAGGGATAGATGTTGTTGTTAATTGCAGTGACAATGGAGGTTCTATTTGCGTAAACCCTCTCATAGTCATCAAGTGTGCCGTTTTCATTGAGATCGATAGGGACCGGGAGGATTCCATCCGCTGGAACCCTCGTTCCATCTGCAAGTGTTTTTGTATAAACGTATGCGATGTTATTGAACCCAATCCCGTATTGTTCCCGCTGTATGGTCGCGGCAAGAGTATTGTCACCATTTACCGCTGAGATCCTGTCTAAATCAACTTGGGACCCAAGATCATTTTGTGTATAATCCCCTAGGTATTGTGCCCATGTTTCAGCAGCGCCACAGGAATCTGATCGTATATAAACGATAATATTTTGTGTAACGTTTTTATCCCCAACAAGTTGACCCCATGTCTTTATAGTCCCAGTGATGAAAATATCTTTAAACTGCTGTCTTGTCAGACCGGTAGAAAGGATGGTGTCGATGACTGGATTGTCTGCATTTATCGTTGCGACGACGGCGTCTTTTACCACAGATACCCAAAAGGCACCTTGATCGATCTCTGACTGGTGTATCTCCCGAGATACCATCCCAATATCGCAGAGTCCTTTTAATGCGTCTGCCATACCAGCTCCTGCGCCATTTGCATTGATATCGATTGTGATTTCCGGGTGAACTTTTTTATACTCTGAAGCCCATTTTTCCATCATTGGAGTGAGTGCAAACGCTCCTTCAATTTTGATGGTATTTTTCTGTTGAGTCGTACAACCGGAGAATGCAGTTACAAAAAAAATCCCTACGATGATTAAAATACTAATAGACATCAAATGATGTGTTTCATTTTTTTTCATATGTTTCCCCCAAGCAATTTATTGCTAAGCAATGTCTTGCCATACGTACTGTTATAGATGTAGAACTATAAATAATTATTGGTAACTATTGGTTTTTTACCAATATTATTCCAATTTCCTTTAATGTATCCTTATAGCGAGATAAAAAGACAGTTTGTAAAAAACGATTTCAAAAAAAAATTAGTTTAATAACTCGAACAGGATTACATTCGTAATATGTCTAGAAGAGCCTACCGAGAAATACTTGGACTTGCAAATCTTACATGCCCTAAATGCGGAAGTCGAAATGTCATGTCACTGCGTGGAGAGATTATCGCAGGAAAACATATGGCCCATGAATGCAAGTGCAACGACTGCGATTTTGATTTTCTTGTCTCATGCAACACGATAAAAACATAAATCAATCTATTGAAAAAACAAAGAAAATCCTTTTATCGTTTTAACCATACCTTTAAGTGGTTATTCTTCTGCTTTACCACAGTTTTTGCATCGATTTTGTTCTCCCGTGCAAGCCACCCAATTGCTAAATACACGTCATTCACATTAATCTTTGTCAATCGTGAAAGAGAAGAAATATTAATTTCTCGTTGCCGCTCTGAAAGAACAGACCAGATTTTACCAGCATCTGTTCCAATTTGTTCAACAAGATTTGTCCCACCAATCTTATACACGGTACCATTACGACAAATCTTATTTTCTCTTGCAAGCCAACCGACCGCAGCGCGTATTTGACGATCTTCCAATAATGTGAAATTCATCAATTTTGTCTCAGAGAGCGGGCCTTTTTGATTCAACATCTGCCAAACTTTCCCTGCGTTTTGACCGAATTCATCGATGACGGAGCTTATACGATACCACCTCAACCAAATACGTATATCCGAGATGATTAAATACATTATGAATCCAATGCCATCAAATCTCTTTAGTACCTAGCCTATTGATATATTGTTCTTTTAACTACCTTAACTCTTATGAGTAGATATTTATCAATATATTGAAAGCCATTTCTAGGCACCGAAGTATTTTGGGACCGTACTCTACACAGTTGACCCAGGAGGTTAACATGAACTTTTTTTATTATTGTATTTTCCTTTTCTCTTGCGGAAGCTCTAACTTTCTTGGTGATTTTTTGATTTAATCCTCAGTTTTTTGTCTCTGTTTTGTTGTTTTGACGCTGAAAATCAATATCCTCTTTTCCTAGATCTACGAATTATGGTATGTTTTCTAAAATCTTTGTCCTACTTTCGGAACTACTGGCAACAGCAACAACATTTATATACCAATTCTTTTATGCCTTACTTCCTGTCTTGA
This sequence comes from Thermoplasmata archaeon M9B2D, assembly GCA_002900555.1. The sequence continues at coordinate 28,674 of MUGD01000026.1, forward strand.
CCAGACATGATCGGGCAATTCCATAAGAATCCCGGTAAGAAACAATCCTCATGACTTTTGATTGTTTCGGAAGTGTCACGGTTAAGATACAAATAAACCATTAATAGGTACAAGATAAGAACAGAGGATATATTATGCCAGATATCCACCATCCAAAACGAGGGTCACATGGCTATTGGCCACGGAAACGAGCAAAAACAGAAACACCCCACATCAAATCCTGGGCTGAAGGGAATGACAAACCAAAAATCCAAGGATTCTTTGGATATAAGGCCGGCATGACCCATGCATTCATCGTCGATTACCGACCGACTTCAACAACGTCAGGCAGAGAAGTCAAGATGGCGGTCACCGTTGTCGAAACGCCACCAATGAAGGTAGCGGCAGTACGGGCATACCAGAAATCTGCATACGGGTTACAATGTGTTGGTGAAATCTGGGCGGAGAAACTTGATGCAGACTTATCACGCAGGATACCTCTTGTGAAAAATCAAAAAGAGCAAAAGTGGGATATCACCAAAGATGCTGACGAAATACGAGTAATCATATACACACAGCCAAAGCTGATCACCGGAACGACCAAGAAAGCCCCGGAGATAAGCGAGGTAAAAATCGGTGGCGGGTCCATTGAAGATCAAATCACCTACGCAAAAGAAATCCTTGGAAAGGAACTGAAAATAAACGATGTTGTCAAAGAAGGAGACATGCTTGATACCATTGCCGTCACCAAGGGAAAAGGGTGGCAAGGGACCATCAAAAGACATCATGTAAAACTCTTACATCATAAAAACTCAAAACACCGAAGAATGATTGGTACCGCCGGTTCATGGCATCCCAGCTGGGTGCAAGCAACAGTACCCCAAGCAGGACAAATGGGATACCATCAACGAACTGAGTATAATAAACGTGTCTTGAAAATCGGGGAAAACGGAGAGGAAATCACTCCTGCTGGCGGGTTCCCAAATTATGGGGTGATCCGAAACTCCTACATCCTTATCCATGGTTCAATCCCCGGACCAGTCAAACGACTCATTGGAATGCGAGACGCGGTCCGGTATCAACGTGGTGTGAAAATCCAAAAAGCCGAAATCACCTATGTCTCAACAACCAGTAAACAAGGAGCATAATCATGACGAAAGTGAATATCTATGGAATGGACGGAACAGTGAAGGAAAAAATCGATTTACCAAAAGTCTTTGAGACACCGTATCGTCCTGACATTATCAAGAAATCATTCGAGGTTACCCATTCAAACAAACGACAGCCCTATGGTTCAGATCCGTACGCGGGAACGAGACATGCGGTGGCATCGGTTGGAAAAGGCAGAGGAATGTCACGCGTACCCAGGTTGACACAAGGACGAGCCGCGGCACTGGCCCCCAATGTCGTCGGTGGGAGACGTGCACATCCACCTAAAGTAGAACGGAACTGGAAGGAGAAAATCAACAAAAAAGAAAACCAGCTTGCAAGAAATTCAGCTCTGGCTGCGACTGCAACTAAAGAGGTTGTCGCAAAGAGAGGACATTCCTTCGACGAAAAAATCACCTTACCTGTCGTTATCGACGATGACTTTGAAAAGATTAAAAAGACAAAAGAAGTCATCGAAGTTCTGGAGAAAATCGGCATCTATTCTGATATCGAACGGGCAGCAAACGGAAGGCATATACGAGCAGGTAAGGGAAAAATGCGAGGGCGAAAATACCGTGAACCAACATCAATACTCATTGTAGCGACAAAAGAGGGGATAGAAAAAAGTTCCCAGAATCTTAGCGGTGTTGATATCACAAAACCACATCACCTGAATATTGAACACCTCGCTCCGGGTGGAATTGCCGGTAGACTTACTGTTTTTACCAAATCCGCGTTAGCAAAGATGGGAGGCGGAAAATAATGACGATGGACCCGTATTCAATCATCCTCTATCCATTTGTGACGGAAAAATCAATGGGTCACATGGAGAAAGACAATGCATTAGAGTTTATGGTCAAAAGAACCGCCAATAAAGCGCTTATTAAAAAAGCAATTGAAAAGATGTTCTCCGTGAAAGTAAAATCAGTAAACACGCGGATAACGCCGAACGGAAAACACGCGACCGTTGTCTTCATGCCTGAATACAAGGCAGAGGATCTCGGGATGCGCATAGGAGTGTTCTAAAGAGGTGAACCATGGGAAAGAACCTTATCCAACAACGCCGAGGACGAGTCCGAGGTCGCTATAACGTCCCGTCACATAAATATCGAGGAAATATTCACTATACCAACAAGAGAAACACAAAAGGGGTTGTTGAAGGACTCATTCATGACCCTGGTCGTAGTGCTCCTGTTGCTGAAGTACGAATGGAAGACAATAAAAAAGTACTGATGATAGCAACCGAGGGAACCTCCGTTGGTCATGAAGTGAAATTCACGGCAAGTAAAGCAGACTGTGAGCTTGGAAACATCATGCCGCTTGGTACTATCCCTGAAGGGTATCCTATTTACAACATTGAAATTACACCAGGGGACGGTGGGAAAATGGTACGAGCCGGTGGCAGTGGAGCGTATGTGATTTCTCATGACGCGAAAAAAACAATCATTCGACTCCCTTCTGGTCAATTCAAATCATTAGATTCATTATGTCGAGCAACAATTGGAATCGCGGCCGGTGGTGGACGGCAGGAAAAACCGTTTATGAAAGCCGGTAAAAAATGGCATGCACAACGAGGAAAAGGAAGAAATTATCCGGTTGTTCGCGGTGTTGCGATGAACCCTGTGGACCATCCTCACGGCGGGGGAAGCCATCAACATATTGGTAAACCAAGCTGTGTCCCACGTGGTGCACCACCGGGTAGGAAAGTTGGGAATCTTTCTGCCCGAAGGACTGGAAGAAGGTAATAGCTATGGCGCAAATTAAATTTGGATCAGCAGCGAAAAGCAGACGGAAAAGAGAGAGGAAAAAAGTCGAGATTCGGAAAAAGGAGTTCCAATACCGAGGGAAGACCTTGGAGGAGCTTCAAAAACTCTCCCTTGAGGAATTATTACCGCTGCTTACTGCACGTTGTCGAAGGACCTTAAAAAAAGGATTGTCTAAAGATGAGAACAAACTCATGGACGATATCAAGAATGCAAAACAAGGGGATTTAATACGGACGCACTGCAGAAACATGATCATCTTGCCAAATTTCGTTGGTCATAACATCCTTATCCATAACGGAAAAGAGTTTGAACGAGTGAACATACAGCCTCAGATGATAGGACATTATCTGGGAGAGTTTGCGTTAACCCGTAAAAAAGTAAAACATACCGGCCCTGGTGTTGGAGCTACCAGAGGGTCTAAATTCATGCCATTGAAGTGATGAGCCATGCCGAAATATTCAGCTGAGAAAGACGTGGAAAGAAGCGCACGAGCCTATGGATACGAACTTCATTGTTCGCAAAAAGACTCAATGAACCTTGCCCGTGCATTGCGAGGGATGACTGTTGAAGAGGCGAAGAAGTATCTCGAAGAAATCATCGCTTTGAAACGACCGCTTCCTGCGGTGTACCATAACAAAAAACGACTGCATCAAAAAGGGATAGGCCCTGGGAGCTTCCCCGAGAAAGCAGCCCGGTACATGCTTAAAGTCGTAAAAAACGCGGAGAACAACGCGGAATACAAAGGCTTTGATGTTGATAAGATGAAAATCGTTCATATCTCCGCATATCAAGGACGGATCATCCGGGGTGTCATGCCACGTGCTCATGGCAGAGCAACCGATAAAAATGAAACGACGACCGACGTCGAACTTATTCTTGAAGAGGTAGAATAATGGCAAATGAACGCAAGTTTATCAGGGAGAACGCCAAGCGATCGTTAATCAAAAAGTTTCTGGTAAAAGAGATCGAAGGTGCTGGTTTTGGTGGCATGAACATCCAACGGACCCCGATTGGCACCAGAGTCAATATTCTCGTCGAACGACCAGGCATGGTGATTGGAAAGAGCGGGTCAAAGATAAAAGAACTGACCGATTCCATTCGAACGAAATTCGATGTTGATAACCCCCAGATTGAAATACAGGAAGCAGGGTCAAGCGCATCCCTGAACGCCCAAATCATGGCAGAGAAACTTGCTGAGGCACTCGAGCGAGGCTGGCACTTCAGACGTGCAGGGCATTCGACGGTACGACGAATCATGCAATCAGGTGCGAAAGGCTGCCAGGTGATTCTTGCAGGGAAATTAACCGGGGAACGACATCGAACAGAGAAATTCACTGAAGGACACGTTAAATATTGTGGCGAAACCGCAAAAGACGTCATGGATGTCGGCTACGCGGTCGCGAAGCTAAAACCAGGTGTCCTTGGGGTGAAAGTACGAATCATGAAACAAAATTCAAAACTTCCTGATGAAATCTCCTATAAGCTTGCTGTCAAAGAGGAAGTAAAACCAGAGGTAAAAGTCGAGGCTAAACCCCAGGAGATAAAATCCGAGAAAAAAACAGATATTAAGCATATCACCCAGATTCCGGGGATTGGACCTTCTGTGGTAAAAAAATTGGAAAAAGCGAAGATCACCTCCCTTGAAGAGCTCTATGCCATGAACCTTGATGACCTGATGGCCATTGAGGGAATAGGCAATAAGACTGCTGAGTTGATCGTGAAAAACATTCGAAAGTTACTTGAAGAGGGCACGAAAAATGGCTTTGAAAGTTAAAGAAATCAGACAAATGACTCCTGAAGAACGGAGTGGAAAACTAAAAGAGTTGAAAGAAGAACTCATGCATGAACGAGGAGTATCTGCCATGGGGGGGTCATCGCCATCCCCTGGAAAAATCAGGCAGATACGACAGTCCATCGCAAGGATTCTTACGATCATGCAAGAGCAAGGAGAACACAAATGAGTGACATATGCCCAAAATGTGGCCTCCCAAAGGAGATCTGTGTTTGTGAAGAAATCGCACGAGAACAACAAAGTATCACCATCGCAGTCGACAAGAGACGGTATGGGAAGACGATGACGGTCGTCGACGGTCTAAATCCCCATGACCTTGACATGAACGCATTGGTCAGTAGCCTTAAATCGATTTGTGCATGCGGCGGAACCATCAAAGAGGGCAGAATCGAACTGCAGGGAGACCATCGAACGCGGGTAAAAGAAGCATTGGAAAAACTCGGATTCACTGTTGATGTGATCTAGACTTCCATCTGACGCATCTGATGCGTCGAGGAAGGGATTTGCATGGAGTCTGAACCGATCACCAGCGATGAACTCATCGGAAGAACCGTCACCATCATCGACTGCACCGACCCATCCTGGGTGAATCAAAAAGGGCTCATCATCGATGAGACAAAGCATACCTTCCTCATCGAAATACAAAACAAATACAAACGAATCGCAAAGCAAACCGCAACGTTTGCATTCGACTATCATGGTAAAAAAACCATCGTGAACGGATCACGATTGATGTATCGATCTGAAGAAAGAATAAAAAAAACAAGGTGAAGACGTTGGCAGAAGAAAAACACGTACGCAACATAGGATTGAATGTCAAACCACCCAGCAGCAGCTGTACCGATAAGGATTGCCCGTTTCATGGGGCGCTCTCGGTGCGTGGATTAGTGCTTATGGGAACCGTGGTTTCAACCAAAAGGCAAGGCACCATCGCTGTACAACGAGAGTTCATGCATTATGTCAAGAAATACGAGCGGTACGAAAAACGAACCTCAACATATCATGCCCATTGTCCACCCTGTATGGTCCTGAAATCAGGCGATACCGTCCGCATTGCAGAATGTCGACCTCTGAGTAAAACTGTGTCGTTCGTCGCAATCGAAAAACTGTAGAATTGGTGAGCAGAAATGAAAGGAATAGCAGGTAGAATGACGCGAGGGCTGCCAATAGGCGCCCGTTTAACGTGCATCGATAACACTGGTGCAAAAGTTGTACAAATCATCATGACAGTCAAGATTAAAGGGATCCATCGTCGAACCCCAACTGCTGGCGTTGGCGATATGGTCATTGTCAGTGTTAAAAAAGGAGCGACGGAGATGAAACGGCAGATTTTAAAAGCAGTCATCGTCCGTCAGAGACGACCGTTCCGACGCCCTGACGGCATCATGGTCCAATTTGAGGATAACGCGGCAGTATTGATCACCGATACCGGAGAAACAAAAGGAACGATGATAAAAGGTCCTGTTGCAATAGAAGCCGCAGAACGATGGCCAAAGATAGCTGCCTTAGCAGCAACAATCCTGTAAAGTGAGTGATATGACATCAATAAAACCAAGAAAACAACGATACATGCTCTATAATGCACCTCTGCATAAAAAGAGGAAATGGATTTCTTCGCACCTCGCAGAGAACCTTCTGTTAAAGTATGATCGGAGAAGTCTGCCGGTTGTAAAGGGAGACACCGTCAAGATCATGCGAGGGAGTTTCCGGGGACACGAGGATAAAATCGTCAAGGTAAACGTACGGGACCAAACCGTGGAAATCGAAGGAGTCACAATCACGACTGCAAAGGGAACCAAGATAGCTAAACCGATCCATGCAAGTACCGTGCTTATCACAAAACTCAATGTCACGGACAAATGGCGACGGCAGAAACTGCAAAGCGGGCTTTCAGAAACCGCAAAGAAAGAAATAGAAAAGGAAGCAGAGGAACAACTCAAGGTCATGGAAGAAGAGAAGGAAGCAGCCAAAGTTGAAGAAAAACTCAAAGAAGAAGCAACAGAGCCTTCTCCAGAAGAAGCGATACAAGAGACCGGAGAAGAAGAACCCATCGAACCAGAAGAGGAAACAATAGAAGAGCCCCTAGAAAAGAAAACCGAGGAGCCGGCGAAAAAGAAACCGACCGCAAAAAAATCTCCCTCGAAAAAAACAGTGAAAAAAGAGAAAGAAGAAGGTGAACCATGAGCAAACACCTGAAACGACTCGCAGCACCACGGGTACTTCGGGTCCATAGAAAAGAGCGGGCATTAACAATCCGTGCCGCAGAAGCGCGAAAAATCGTTTCCAATGGGGACATCCTTGTCGACGGGGTGAAACGAAAGAACTTCAAGTTTCCCTGCGGTCTGATGGATGTCATCTCCATTCCTAAAATGCGCAAGGATGTCCGCATCCTTTACGACAGAAATGGAAAACTCACTCTTGTTCCCATCTCCGAAAGCGATGCAGAATGGAAACTGTATCGTATCCAAAATAAGACGATACTGAAAGGAAAAAAAATACAGCTCAATCTGCATGACGGAAAAAATAAGCTTGTGGAGAAGGACGAGTACAAAACAGGAGACGTCCTTAAAATTTCATTTAAGGAAAACAAAATCGATGACGTCTATAAATTTGACAAAGGAACGATATCAATGATTATCGGTGGAACACATGTCGGGGAAATCGCAAGCATCGAAGAGATTCAAGTTGTTGCATCATCTAAACCAAACCTGGTGAATTTGAAGGGAGAAAAAGAATTTTCGACTGTTGCAGAGTATGTGTTCCCGATAGGGAAAAACAAACCTGCCATCACAATTCCTGAGGTGACAATGTAATGAGCGCAAAGAAACAGACAGGGAAAACCCATAAAACCACTGCACATGCAAAAAAATCCCCTACAAAGAGAAAAGAAGGGAACCAGCCTCTCAAGCCCCATATCGCAAAGGTGACGGTGAACATCGGTGTCGGTGAAGCAGGTGAGAAGCTCAAGAAAGCCGAATCGGTTTTAGAAGGTGTTACAAAACAGAAGGCAGTACAAACCCTCTCGAAAACAACCAACAAAGACTGGGGGCTGCGAAAATTTATGCCAATTGGTTGCAAAGTGACGTTACGGAAGAAAGCAGCAGAGACGTTTCTGATAAATGCATTAAAAATCCGGGAGAATAGAATCGCAGAATACACCTTTGACAACCAAGGGAATTTTTCATTCGGAGTTCCCGATCATACCCTCTTCGAGGGGCAGAAATATGATCCAAGTGTCGGTATCTTTGGGATGGATATCTGTGTGACTGTGGAAAAACCTGGGTATCGGATTAAACATCGACGGATCGATAAACGGAAAATCCCGCAACGTCATGGGGTAACCAAAGAAGAAACCATGAAATTTATCACTGAGAAATTCAACGTAGAGGTCGTAGAATGAGAATTAAGGAGCGTAAGAAAATATATGGCAGGAGAACAGGGTGTGAACAATGCGGCAGAAAACGTGGGCTCATCCGACGCTATGGACTACACCTCTGTAGGCAATGCTTCCGGGACAAGGCAGAAGAAATGGGGTTTAAAAAATACGATTAGAGGGTGTTGAAGAGTATGTTAAACGATCCATTGGCAGATGCATTATCAATCATTAAAAACGCAGAGATGAGAGGAATCCATCGATGCATTATCCGTCCCTCATCAAAACTCATTGGCGGGGTCCTCACTCTCTTAAAAGAGAAGGGATATCTCGGTAACTTTGAGTTTGTCGAGGACGGAAAAACAGGGATCTATCAGGTTGAGCTGCGCGGGAGCATCAATAACTGTGGTGTCATTAAACCCCGCTATCCCATCAAAGTAAACGAGATGGATAAATGGGAAGCCCGGTATCTTCCTGCACGTGATTTCGGATTACTCATCCTGACCACCACCGATGGTATCATCGCTCATGATGAAGCACGAAAGAAAGGCATCGGAGGAAAGCTCCTCGCGTATGTGTATTAAAGAGGCGGATCCATGGAAAAGAAAGCGACTATAAAAGAAGAACTTACAATCCCTGAAGGTGTCCAAATCACCATCGAGGGAAAAACCGTTCACGTGAAAGGCCCAAAAGGCACCGTATCAAAGATGCTTTCGCATCCGAAATTACTCATAAAAGTAGAAGGGAAGGTTGTTCAGATTACCTCCGTGCAGCCTCCCCGGCGTAAAGAAAAAGCGTTGATGGGGACGTTTAAAGCGCACATCCGAAACATGATTACAGGGGTTACAAAGGGATACGAATGCAAGATGAAAACCGTGTTTTCCCATTTTCCGATAAAGAACAGTGTGGAAGGCAATCACCTCGTTATCCAAAACTTCCTTGGAGAACGATTTCCCCGACGGGCGGAGATTGTAAAAGATGTCAAAGTCGAGGTAAAAGGAGATCAGATTATTCTTACTGCCGTTGACAAAGACAAAGTTGGGCAAACCGCAGCTAATATTGAACGGGCGACCAAAGTAAAAAATAGAGATATCCGGGTCTTTCAAGATGGCATCTACATTGTGAAAAGAGGGTAACATATGACAAAAGAAGAGGTTCTAAAGGAGTTTGAATCGTTAAAAGGTATTGGTAAAGTAAAGGCAAAACTCCTGTATGACAACGGATTTGATTCTCTGGATGCATTAAAAAAGGCAAAAGTGAAGGATCTGACAAAACTGAAAGGAATCACAGAGAAGAACGCAAAGGAAATCCTTGACCAGGCGAAAGAAAAAACAAAAAAAACAGTCGAGAAAAAAGACCAGGAGAAACTGCAGGGTAAAAAAGAGGATGCTGTTGAGATCATCGAACAACAAAAAGGCGCGTACCGCTCAAAGATAAAACCCCGCCTCAATGAAAAAGAGAAAGAGCAGTTGGCGATCCGACGGCAGATAAAGAAACGGACCCCGTATTTCCTCAGAGATGAAGGGTTCCGGTACAAGCGTATCCCGAAGAACTGGAGACGACCCTCAGGGATTACCTCAAAGCTGCGCATCAACCTGAAGTATCGCCCAAGCAAAGTGCGCGTTGGGTTTCGTTCACCAACGCTCGTCCGTGGGTTGCATTCATCTGGTTTTGAGGAAGTGATGGTTCACACTGTCAAGGAACTTGAGAAGGTTGATCCAAAGAAGCAAGCGGTACGTATCGGCGGTACCGTGGGGACAAAGAAACGTCTTGAGATCGCGAAACGAGCCGATGAATTGGACATCCGGGTTTTAAACATGAGGGAGTAACTATGACAGATTTACGCAATCAACGGAGAATGGCTGCAGCAATCATGAAATGCGGTACGACGAAAGTCTGGATGGACCCTGATAGACTTGAGGAGATCGCAAAGGCAGTCACACGAAATGATGTGTTGATCCTCGTGAAAGGCGGTGCCATTAAAAGTCTGCAGAAACAAGGGAATTCCCGTGGGCGTCATACGCATCTGCTCAATCAACGCAGGAAAGGCCGACGCACCGGACAAGGGTCTCGTAAGGGACCCAAATATGCACGTCTGCCGAAAAAGGAACGGTGGATACGGACCATCCGTCCAATCAGAACGTATCTGAGGCAACTGCGAGATGAAACAAAAATCGATGCGCATACCTACCGGATGTACTACCGGAAGGCAAAAGGTGGCGTCTTCCGAAGCAAGCAGCATCTGAAATCACATTTGATCGCTGATAATATCATCAAGGAGGAAACATAATGAAAACAGGACCTCGGTACCATGTCAAGCCACGAAGACATCGTGAACGGAAAACCGATTATCATTTACGGCTGAAATTACTGCGTAGTAAGAAACCACGCATCGTCGTCAGAAAGTCGCTTCGGGCGATCCGTGTCCAGTTCGTCGAGTACAGCGCGCAAGGGGATAAGGTACTCGCATCCGCGCTTTCCAACGAACTTGCGAAAGAATATGGATGGAAATACTCTGTGTCAAACACACCTGCCGCGTACCTTACCGGGTTTCTTGCAGGGAAACGGGCAAAGCAAAAAGGGATTGAACAGGGTGTTTTGGATATTGGCCTATACCGTCCAACCGTTGGGAGTACCTTGTTTGCATCATTAAAAGGTGTACTTGATGCAGGTATTACCTGCCCCCATGACGTGCGGATGCTACCGAAAGAAGAACGAATCTATGGGGTGCATCTTCATAAAGACATCAAACCGCTTGTTAGCGATATCAAATCAAAGATGAACGCAGGGAAGGAGGAGTAACCATGGCAGAACGAGAACGTAGAAACGCACCAAAAGGACGACGCAGACAGTTCGATGAGGCGGCCGCTCCGGTTCTTTGGACGCCAAAAACCAGACTTGGGAAAATGGTGAAAAGCGGGGAGATCACTACCATGAGTGATGCCTTAAAATCTGGGCTTCCATTGCGGGAGCCAGAGATTGTCGATCTGCTATTACCCACCGTCGAAGATGAGGTTATTGATGTGAAAATGGTGCAACGGATGACTGACTCAGGACGACGGGTGAAATTCGTCATTACGGTGGCAGTAGGCAACAAAGATGGTTTTGTTGGCCTAGGCCAGGCTAAGGGAAAAGAAGTCGGGTTAAGCATTAAGAGAGCTATTGAGAACGCGAAGATGAACATGATTGAGATACGACGCGGGTGCGGATCCTGGGAATGTGGGTGTCGAACCCCGCATACAATCCCGTTTCTGGTGACCGGGAAAAGCGGCTCTGTGGAGGTCACCTTCAAACCAGCACCTCGTGGCATTGGGCTTGCGACTGGTGATGTTGCAAAGAAGATCCTCCGCTTGGCAGGGGTAAGCGACTGCTGGGCGTTTACCGAGGGGAAAACCAAGACGGTTGTGAACTACGCAAAAGGAGTCTATGACGCCTTGAAAAAGAACGCAGAGACACGGATAAACAGCACTGAAATGAGCAAACTTGGGATTGTGCAGGGGAGCATCGGGATGCCGATACATGAAGAACAAGCCGCCCCAGTTAAAACGGAGGAGTGAATCCATGGTGTACGCAGTTATTAGGATAAGAGGTACCGTGAACGTGAAACCAGATATCAAGAAAACGATGGAGCTGCTGCGGTTGACGCATGCGAATCGTTGTGTGCTTCTTGAGGAAAACGATGTCTATAAAGGGATGCTTCAGATGGTGAAGGACTATACCACGTGGGGTGAGATTAACAAAGAGACGCTGTCAAAGCTTCTTTCCATGAGAGGAAAACGTAGTGGTGAGAAACCCCTAACAGAGGAGTATCTGAAAAAAGCGACATCGTATGATAGTTTTGAGAAACTCTCAGAAGCTATTCTGGACAAGAAGGTCAGCTATAAAGAGATCCCTGAGATAAAGCCGTACTTCCGGCTCAACCCCCCTAAGAAAGGGCATCGGACCGTGAAACGAGCGTTTGTCAATAAAGGCTCCCTTGGGTACAGAAAGGAAAATATCAATACTCTCATCGAACGGATGTTATAAGGACGCTAGAAAATTCCAAAAGTTTATTATAGGGTTCTTTTTATTGGGTCATTTGCGAGAAAGAGGGTGTTTAAAAGATGGAGGAAGTTCTCTACAATATAGAAATTCATAGGAATGAGGGAAATTATATGGGGAAGATTTATTCTGATATTGATGGAGTAAAGGAGTTTGAAAACAACAGAATAGACCGTTTGCTCCGTGATATCATCGTTGATATGCAGCTTGCGCTGGATGACGAGTTTTCCACGAGAATGACCACGGTTGATCTGACTGAGTTCCCCGACGAGGTCAAATAAAACCGACTTCACGGTGTACACCTGCTGCTTCTCCCTTTAAGACAGGGTGTCTGCAAGGGCAATATTTTTAAAGGTTTCTGTTATTTGGGCTTCTACCTACCTGATACTTCGGAGGAAGACTGTGACATATACTCGCTTTGAAAAAGCTCGCATCATTGGCGCACGAGCCTTACAACTGTCCATGGGGGCTCCCTCGATCTTGGCGGATATCCCAAGGGACATGATCGACCCTGTTGAAATCGCGATGCTTGAGTATGACGAGGGTGCCATTCCGATCACCGTAAGGCAAAAGGAGATTAAAACAAAGAACTGAGGAATAGCCATGGCTGAAGAAAAGCAAACAACAGAACCAGAACCAACGATGATGGTATCCGAGGAGACCTATATGACGTCCGGTGTTCATATTGGGACCAGACAGAAAACCGCGGACATCAAGGAGTTCATCTATAAGGTGCGGAACGATGGGTTGTATATCATCGACGTGAAAAAAACAGATGAGCGGATTAAGGCGTCTGCGAAGTTTCTTTCGAAATATGATCCTGCGAAGGTCCTGGCGGTCTCCGTACGGCAGTACGGGCAAAAACCAGTCAGGAAACTTGGGGAAACAACAGGTATTTCGGTGCTGGACGGACGGTTCCAGCCAGGCACCTTGACAAACCCAAATGCAAAAACCTTCCTTGAACCAGAGATTATCGTGCTCACGGACCCTCTCGCTGACGTTCAGGCGCTGCATGAGGCAAAAAACATCGGGATCCCTGTGCTTGCGCTGTGTGATACAAACAATGAAACCAAATACATTGATTATGTGATTCCGACGAACAACAAAGGTCGCCGTGCGCTTGCGTTGATTTACTGGCTTCTTGCCAGGGCGATTCTGCGGGAGCAGGGAAAAATTCAGTCTGATGAAGAATTCAAGGCGACCGTGGAAGATTTCGAAGCGGAGATTTAAAAGAGTTTTTTGAAGATGCTGTCTACCCGAAAACAGCGTAAAGGAGATGCCTTTGGAAGAAAAAATCAATGAGAACATCATCCTTATCGGCACCGCACATATCTCTGAGGAGAGTGTCAGTGAGGTCCGCAGGGCTATCGAGACGCATCAGCCGGCTATCGTGGCTGTGGAGCTATGCCAGCGTCGTTTTGAGTCGATTACAAAGAAGGACAAATGGGAGAACACCCCAGTCACCGCGCTGATTAGGTCCAACAACGCGTATTTTATGCTTGCACAGACGTTCCTTTCCTCCATCCAGCGGAGACTTGGGCAGGAGTATGGCGTTGAGCCTGGCTCTGAGATGATTGCGGCGATGCAGGAGGCGGAGAAATACAACGTCAAAGTCGCCTTAGTCGACCGGGATATCACGGTGACGCTGAAGCGAGCCTGGCGGATGATGGGAGTCCGTGAGAAATTCAAGGTGGTCTGGGAGTTTCTCAAAGCGATGATCGGGTATGATGAAGAGGACCTTGAGGAGCTTGATTTAAAGGAGCTGATGAAGCAGGATGTCCTATCTCAGATGATGGAGGAGTTTAGTGCGATAGCGCCAAGTGCCGCTAAGGTGCTTATCGCGGAGCGGGACCTATATATCGCACAGAAGATTTTCGAGGAAAGCAAGAACGGAAAGGTTGTCGCGGTCGTTGGCGCCGGGCATGTCAGCGGGATTAAGAAACATCTGGAGAAACAGCAGCAGAACGTGAACCTGCAGGAGCTTGAGCAGATCCCAAAGAAACGGTTCAATCTGGTCAAGGCGGTGGAAATTGCAATCCCGGTGATTTTCTTCTCCGTGATCGGCTGGATCATTTATTCCACCGGGGTTGACCCGTGGAACAAGATAAAGGATATCTTTTTGATATGGTTCCTTGTTCATGGCATCCTTGCTGCGGTTGGTGTCGCGATCGCACGGGGGCATCCGTTGTCGATTTTCACCGCGTTTATCGCTGCGCCGTTCACATCACTTGAACCGTTTTTCGCTCCAGGATGGTTCGCTGGTCTTGTCGAAGCAAAACTCCGCAAACCAGTGATAAAGGATTTCCAGCAGTTAAGCAAGATTGAAAGTGTTCGTGATTTTCTCAGAAACAGGGTGATTCGCCTGCTGATGGTCGTGGCGTTGGCAAACCTCGGAAGCATCCTTGGGACCATCATTGCGCTGCCATGGATCCTAAGCCTTGGGATCGGCTAAATGTTTTTATCTTTGTGTTGAATACCTCGATGCAATCTGGAAGACCATCATGTCCGAAGAACGGAAATTCTACACCTCGTTTCATGATCTGTCCCCTCGGGAGTATATGTATATCCCACAGGGCAGCCTACAGGTGGGAAAACCAGGGTCGTTTAGCAGAGTTGAACTA
>MUGD01000177.1 GCA_002900555.1 Thermoplasmata archaeon M9B2D
ATCTATTTCTGGCAGTGTAGATTATGCAGTGAATTTTTTGAAAAAGCACATTATCGATATACACCTGAAGATTGCCCTACCCATATGTGGGAATTTTTAGGGTGGGAATTTCACGATGACCCACATCGTTACAAACTTGACCAGTTGTATCATTGTTTCATGTGTGGTGTGCTTCACCGCGAACCTTACGATGTTAGAAGTCGTGGCGTGAAAGGTGGAGTGCCAGATGGAATAGAGCACCCTGAAGTCAGGCGAGCGTTATTTTTAACTGAATCGGTACGTAAACGAGAATTTGAGGAATAAAATGGCAGAAACTAAACGAATGCCCTCAGAACGTGCGTTGATAGATTTCTTCACGGCACAAAAAGAACAAGCACGAGAAGAACGTGAAGATTTGGAAAAATACTGGACTGACGCTGAAAATGCCTATCTGAACAAACATGATTTCAGCAAAAAAAAGGAATGGCAGGCGAAACTGTTCTACTCCATTACATCCCCCACGCTTAATCGTGCATCACGTATGATTAAGAATATGTTGCTGAAAACAGAAGATTATTTTGAAATGGACTATATCGGGCCGGAAGATATGCCCCTGGCACAAGCATTTAAACCTGCAGTACGGTTCTATCTCAATGATGCGGATTTTCCGGAAAGATTCGCAGAAGCGTGTATGAGTTCATTTAATTACGCTATCGGTATCCTGGGTATGAGTGCCCGTGTGAGTAACCGTACCGTTATAGTCAACGGTCAGAAACGTACACGTAAACTAAGCAAACTGAACATTGAAACGTGTAACCCGTGGCATTGTTTCTGGCCTAAAGATTGGGGATTTTTTATTAAAGATTCCTGGCTAACCTTACCAAGACTGCTACAGAATGCAGAAGCAGGTATTTACGATGAAGAGGATAAACCTGGCAGCGGTTTAAAGAAACTGAAAAAAATCATGGGTGCCGACTACAGGTTGGAAACGCCAGGTGGTGACTCCAAAACACAAGAAGATGAACGGTTGATGCGACTTGGTATTAAAGATCATGTGAACGAGTTCAGGAAACAGGTATTACTCTCTTACTATTGGGGTCCGATTATAGATAAGAAAGGAAATATTACAGACGAAAACCAAAGGTTTATAGTGGTAAACGAAAAGTATATCCTGGCTAAACCAGACCTGAACCCGTTTGCCCACCAAAACCTACCGTATGTGTTTATCAATCCTTTGAAAGTATTATTCAGGCATTTTGGTGAGGGATTGAGTTGGGGTGTTGCTCCCATACAAAAAGAACTTACCAATATGCTCAATCTTATGAGTGATTCCTTGAAATTCAAAATGGCAGGTATAATCGAAATGAATCAAGACCTGCTAATAAACAAAGACAAACCGTTAGAACTGTATCCTGGTTGTACGGTTAGACGAAGGGGTGATCCACGCCAGAAAGCGTTGGAACATCACGAATTGGGTGCCGATCCGGAATGGGCGGCTGGTTTCGTGGCATTACTCAGAGGTATTTACGAGAACCACACTGGCGTTACCGAATTTCTGCAGGCATCGCCTACTCTTAAAGGTTCCCCCACCGCAACTGAAGTTGCAACGAAAACAGGGGTTGGTCAGGGATATTTTGAATCCATTGCGGAAGATATTGACCGGCAAGGTATAGTCGGTGCTGCAGAAATGGCAAAGGATTTGGTCATTCAATACTTTGCTGATATGGGCGCACATCCTAGCGTAAAAGAAGTATTTGTTGAAGAAGGTAGTTTGATAGAAAGTCTTTCCGACGAACAGAAAGAAGAACTGTTACTTGGTGATTGGAACATTAAAGCGCGTGGGTTATCTCTCTGGTTTGAACGCAAGGAACAGATAAATAAACTCGCACGACATAACGATTTTCTTAAAGCTATTCCACCTGAAATAGCATTAACTCAAGTTGATTGGAGAGCTATAGGCGAAGCATGGGCTGAAGCAGTCTGGGGAGATAAAAACAAATTCTGGAAATGGTCTGAAATGGAACAGCAAGAACAACCTGGTGTATTACCCACGGTAGGTGGCGAACTGCCACCGATAGAAGAAGAAGCACCACTGGTCAGTCCCAGACTGCCCTATGGAGGTATGCAGTAATGCCGGTAAAAGTAAAAAAAGTAAAAGGTGGTTACAGGGTATCTACACCTCACGGCACTAAAGCAAAAAAAACGACCAAGAAAAAGGCCGAGGCTCAAAAAAGACTCTTAAACGCAGTGGAACATGGCTGGAAACCTACAGGTAAAAAGAAAAGTGTTAACAGAAAAACTAGACGTAAAAAGTCACGTTAGACAACGAGAACGTTTGAAAGCATTTACTGAATCGGAAGTCTGGAAACAGGATTTGAAACCGTTTCTCGTAGAGAAACTACAAGCGGCAAAAACCGGTATGTTTTACGATGAAACTGCTGTTCATTGGAAATCAGTTGGGATTTATGGACATATAGAGGATTTATTGGTTTTTGTTGAAGAAGTGCCTTTGGAGAAAGGATTATGGCAAAGAAAAGAAAATCACGAACCAAAACCCAAACGGAATCTACTAAATTGGTTGAAAGGAAAAAAGGAAAGAAAACCAAATCGGTAGATTATCCATTTATCGGAAAGAATCCCGATAAACCTAGAATTTAGGAGGTGACTTATGGCTGATACCGATA
Organism: Thermoplasmata archaeon M9B2D; assembly: GCA_002900555.1. The sequence goes on from MUGD01000177.1 coordinate 2,664, forward strand.
ACAAGGTAGACGAAGCCACTGAAATTGATACTCCGAGACTGAAACATGAAGTCGAAGAGATCATTGAACGGGAAGAGGCTGCGTCCCGTGAAGAAGAACCAGAACCCGCAATAACAAGCGAGGAAACAACAGCCACAGAAGAACCGGAAGGGCCGTCCCTACAGGAGTTGCAAGATAGGTTGGCTAATATCGAGCAACGCTACTCAGCATCGTCGGCAGAAGGGAAACGCCTTGCGGAAGAACTCAAACAGTATCAACAACGTGAAGAGTTCTTGAGAAATCGCTGGAACGTCGATGAACTCTACGACGGGTACCAGCACCAGCCGCCACCGGAAGAACGGCCGATAACAAGGCGAGAACTGGAAATACTGCAGGAACAGCAACGCTGGAAATCAGCCGAGGAGACTTTTTTCACCAGAGCCGATAACAAGGACTTGAACAATAAGGTGATGAAGAAAGCTGTAATAGCATTGCTGTTCAATGACGATGGCTCTCTGGCATTCCCAGATAAAACACCCATTGAATCATTCCATGCTGCAGCAAAAGAAGTTCGTAAAATAATTGCCGGTGAACGGCAGCGAGGTAAAGAAGAAATAATGAAAACACGAACAGAAATGGAAAAAGCAGCACTGGCATCTGGAACAGCTACCGCACCTGAATCGGCAACTGAAGAAGAAGATATTCCAGATGAAAATGAATACGTCAACATCTGGAGAGAACACCGTAAGAAAACTACAGGTGGTTGGTAGCATTCCAAGGCTAATGCAAAAGGAGGATGCTTAAAATGGGTCAATTATGGGCAACATCGACTCAGGGTGGATTGCTCTATTCTCCTTTGCTATCCAAGGAAACGAATCATGCAGCACAACCACTGCTTCGTTTCAAACAGTTCTGCGATATGAAAATGGAAGCAGGGAAGAATAAGGGCGAAACATTCCTGTTCGATAAGTATGGCAACATTGATACCGGTGGCGGGACGTTGACTGAAACCGCAACGATTCCGCAACACGGGTTCAGGGTCTATCAGGGAACGGGTACCCTGTACGAATGGGGTAATTCAGTTCCGTGGACCCGTAAATACGAATCTCTATCCCAGATCGGACAACGTGGTCCTGTGCAGCGAGTTCTTTCTGACGATCTGGCAAAGACATTGGATACCGCAGTAGAAGCGCAATTTGATGCGTGTAAGGTACGGTACAATGCCACTTCAACCACTACCGGTACTTTTCATACGAATGGTACCGATACCGAAACTCAAACCAGTGCATTGAACAGGTATCATGCGAAAACGATTTACGACTATCTGTGGAATACCTTGAATGCACCACCGTATTTTGCCGATGGAGAGGATTACGGTGGGGTACTCAGTCAGAACGCAGCACGTGGTATTTTTAACGACTGCGAAACTGTGCAAATGTACACCCAATTCCCCATGAAAGGTGAAATCGGCAGATATTCTCAATTGCGTATGGTGAAAACCAATCACGGGTTGAGTAATGCGGTTGGGAACGGATCTGCATACGGTGAAGCGTATTTCTTCGGCAATAACACCGTCATGGAAGGGATAGCTATTTCTCCTATAATTGTCCCGAAAGAAGTGACGGACTATCAGCGTTCACGCGGTCTCGCCTGGTATGCCATCTTGGGCTACAAAATTTATTGGGCTG
>MUGD01000178.1 GCA_002900555.1 Thermoplasmata archaeon M9B2D
ATTGAATAAATATAAGATTAAACAAGAGTAAGTGAGTAGAGGAGTATGGGCTTATTAGAAAAAGGTCAACAAAAAAAAGGACAGGATGCAATAACTGAAGAGCCACCCGTCGTGAAAAAAAAGAAAACACCGCAATCGCAACGGGCGAAAAAAGAATTGACAAACCAAGCAATAATTGAAGAGTACCGGATTCATTCACCAGAAAAAAGCATCGGGCACTCCCAAAGTCTGCTTGACAAAGTAAAAGGAAAAAAACAATCACAGCCATCTGATTCATCAACATCAATGGAATCATCATCACCGTATCTTGATCAGCTCACAACAGAACCGTTGACCGACCAGAGTCAAGATGCAGCTCTGACCTCTGAGGAAGCATCCTTTGAGGTTGTCCCTGAAGATGCTGAAAAAAACCTCGAAATCATCGAAGAACAAATTGGATTTGGATGGAAACAACAGGGAAAAAAACATATCATCTATGACCATACCTCCCATGAGTACCTCTATCAAGTCATTGAACCGCAACTCACAGAGGAGCAGCGGCAAACAAAAGACGAAATCGCGCATCTTTTCAAAATGCTTGCAGATATAGACACCTTTGAGCTTACTAATGAAGAAAAGGAGAAATTTTTAGAAGAAACAATTGAACATATCATCACCGATAACAATATTTACATTGATGAAAGCGAAAAAGATGTTATCTATTACCATATATTCAGAGATTTCATCGGGTACGGTCGAATCGACATCCTGATGCATGATGACGGTATTGAGGATATTTCAGTAGATGGACCAACGACTCCGATATTTATCCATCATAGGAAATTCGAGGCGATTGAAACCAACATTTACTTTGATTCTGAACAAGAGTTAAACTCATTTTTGGTACGGCTTTGCCAGATTTCGGGAAAACAGATTTCGGTGTTCTCGCCTATCGTGGATGGAAAACTTCCGGACGGTTCCCGTTTGCAGGCAACACTTGCACGAACGGTGACGAAAGGCTCTACCTTTACGATTCGGAAATTCAAGGAAATCCCACTGACGCCCATCGATTTGATTGAATACCATTCGATGTCCACGGAGATGGCAGCGTATTTCTGGATGGCGATTGAAGACGGTGCCTCCATCCTCTTCTGCGGGGGTACCGCGAGTGGAAAAACAACTGCACTAAACGCCCTGATGCTCTTTATCCCATCATCGCATAAGATCATCTCTATTGAAGATACTAGGGAAGTTAACATTCCTCATAAAAACTGGATCGCAGGGACTACCAGGAAGGGGTTTGCAGCAAGCGATGAAAGCAAGACCGGCAAAGACATCGACATGTTCGATCTAATCCGGGCTGCGTTGCGACAAAGACCACGTGTGATTATCGTTGGGGAGGTACGAGGAAAAGAGGCGTACAGTCTTTTCCAGGCGATGGCGACCGGACATACCGCATATGCGACTGTTCACGCAAGTTCGATTCATACGCTTATCCAGCGGTTGGAAAACCCCCCGATTGAGCTTCCACGGGCACTTCTGACATCACTTGACATGATTGTGTTCCAAAACGCAGTGGACATCGGAGGAAAAATGGTCAGACGAATGACAAGTGTCACCGAGATCATCAAACTTGACACGGATACCAATCAGTTGATTTTCATGGCCCCTTACACATGGGTTTCAAAGACAGATGACCGTTTTGAAAGCGCGGGGTCAAGTAAAATCCTTAACCGTATCAAACAGCAAAATGATTGGACCGACGAACAGCTCATTCAGGAGCTGAACAATAGGATTGCTGTCCTTGAATGGATTCGGAAGAAGAAAGTAAAATCCTACAAGAAATTCGGAAAGATCATCGCGGATTACAAGAAATTCCCTGAACGGGTCCTTGAGCTTGCACTACGGGAGTTAGAAGAATGAAATCGACGAGATACACGCGATTGTGTCGGAAACTGTTTTCAAACTTCTTTGAGCGGTTCAACTTCAACAAGATAAAGAACAACAACATGCTTGAAAAAGCAGACATCAGCATGGTCTACCAGGAGTACTACTCGATGGTGCTTATGAATGTCATCATCGGGTTTATCGTTTCATTGATTTCAACGCTAATAATTTATATACTTCTGCCAAACAGCATCACCGCGCTGCTGGTGTTTGTTGTGACCTTGGCAGTTCCTTTTTTTATCGGAATAAGTTACCTTCAGCTACCGACTTCAAAAGCAAAGGCCCGGGCAAAGAACATTGACCGTCACCTGCCGTACGTCGCGAACTTCATCAACACCATGTCCGTTGCTGGGATTTCCCCTTCGGAAATCTTTGGCACCCTTGCTGGGATAAAGCTCTATGGCGAGGTCCAAAAGGAAGCAAAGAAGATAACAACGGAAATCGAACTGATGGGCAATGACTCGATCACCGCACTAAGAAACGCTATCACTATTTCTCCGTCAAAGAAATTTAGGGATTTTCTGCAGGGGATCATCGCGGTGCTTCAGTCCGGTAGCGACCTTGCGACGTATTTTGATCGTTGTGTCGACCAGTTCATGTACGATGATTTAGAGGATCGGAAAAAAAACCTCGAATCACTCGCTATCATGGCAGAAAGCTTTGTCACTACGGTCATAGCGTTTCCCTTGTTCCTTGTCATTATCCTCTCTGTGATGGGGTTGACTAGTGGGGGGATATCCTTTGATTTCCTCTACATCATTGCTCTGTTCATTATCCCCTTGGCGTATGTCGGATTTTATGTTATGATGAAATCAGGGATGGGTGAGGAAATATAAAGAAATTTACGTTTGTTAAGGACTATAACATCAACAAAAAATACGGGAAAGATAAGACCATTGTCGTCATCATTGGGGTGTCTGTTCTTCTTGCGTCTGTGTTCTTTATCTTAGGGTTTATGGCGTTCATCGGCTACCCGCTCATCGCTGCTGACTTGCTTCAGCCGATTGATTTTCTGGTCTTTGGTGTGCTTTCGTGCATCGGGCCACTTGGTTTTTACAATGCCATGAGACAGAAACAAAAACGCGAAATCATGGATAAACTCCCGGATTTCCTACGGGATATCGCAAACTCGTCTGCCTCAGGGATGACCATTTTTGACTCTATACGTTCCGCCTCTGAGGGAGACTATGGCCGACTGACCGATGAGCTGAAGATGATGGTAGCACAGTTGTCCTGGGGTATCCCTATAGATGTTGCACTAACGAATTTCGGGGAACGAGTCAACAACAACGAGGTCAAACGACTTGCTATTACAATAAACAAAGCCTTGGAGATTGGGGGGAACACCGCATCCGTCTTCAACGCAGCAGCAAAGGAGCTTGATCAGATCAAACGGGTCGAACAGCAACGACGCACGGAGATGTCCATGTACAGTATAGTGATTTTCGTTAGTTTTTTTGTCTTCCTCGCAGTGATCGTCATCATCAACGGGACGATCTTCCAGGCTATCTATGATCTTCAAAGTCAAATGGCGGGAAAATCAATTGGAAACCTTAGGATAGCAGAGATCTCCCCAACAGAGGTAAAAACCATGTTCTTTACCTTTGTCTTTGTTCAAAGCCTTGGCGGCGGACTGCTTGGGGGCTTTATGATGGAGGGGCGCCTCTCCGCTGGGATCCGTCAGGCGTTCATCCTGGTCCTCATTTCGTTTTTCACCTTCAAAGTCCTCTTCTAAAGTGTCAAACCAGATATAATGTCACGATACTCTTAAATACCAAAAATGGTCAGAGTAATACGTGTGGTTTGGAGAGATAGTAGATACCATGGTCCGTTTATCGGTACACTTTGAATCACTCATATGTCAAATACTTAAGAGAAAATGTGGAGAGAGGTTATGAAAAATTCACGAAAGACCGGGGCAGTATCTGAAATAGTCGGTGAAGTCCTTCTCTTAGCTATCGCGGTGACGTCTATCTCAGTGATTTATACGCAGGTGTTATCTACACCTGGGCCGATTGACACGACCAACGTCACCATCGTTGGTACGATAGAGGACGGTCGACCGGTCTTTGAGCTGCAACGAGGGGAATCCTTAGGGGCTGATACAAAAATCTTTCTTACGCTAGCTGGTTATGATCAACGGGAGTTTCTCACAGGGGAGATAGGTAGCCAGCATTGGAGAATCGGGGATCAGGTGATGCTTCCCGTCGAGGATATTACAGGAATACAAGTCGATGCGACAGTCGTCGATACACAAACCAACACGATTATCTTCTGGGGGCGGCTTCAGGAGGGTTTTACCACCACACGTAAGGGGGGGATTTGGCACTTTGACGAGAGTCTTTGGGTGCGTGGTCTCCCTGATGAGGTCAAGGATAGTTCAGGGAACAATAACCATGGG
>MUGD01000179.1 GCA_002900555.1 Thermoplasmata archaeon M9B2D
CTTGCAGCATGCAACAAATCCAGTTGATTGGTATGCATGGTCAGAAGAAGCATTCGAGAAGGCAAGGAGTGAGGACAAACCGATCTTTCTCTCCATTGGGTACAGCACGTGCCACTGGTGCCATGTTATGGCACATGAATCGTTTGAAGATGAAGAAGTCGCCCAGTTAATGAATAGCACATTTGTCAACATCAAGGTCGATAGAGAAGAGAGGCCAGATATTGATGGCGTATACATGCAAATTGCTCAAATGATTACTGGACGTGGAGGTTGGCCTCTGACAATTATAATGACACCCAACAAGAGACCGTTCTTTGCTGGAACGTACATTCCAAAGAAAACACGGTATAATACGTTGGGAATGCTGGATTTAATTCCGCGAATTGGTCAGCTCTGGATAGAAGACAGAAACAATATTGATGATGTGATTCAACGAATTGAGAATGCACTCAAAGAGTCCTCCGAAGAAAGGATGAGTTCAGATTTGTCAGAAAACAACATCATCACTGCATTTAGTGATCTTTCACAGAGATTTGATGATGAAAATGGAGGTTTTGGTAGCGCTCCAAAATTTCCTTCACCACACAATCTTCTCCTTGTACTACGGTACTGGAAGCGAACAGGAGATGCGTGGGCACTTCACATGGTAGAGAAATCGCTCACTGAGATGCGAAAGGGAGGTATTTACGACCATCTAGGATTCGGATTTCATAGATACTCAACTGATGCGCGCTGGTTGGTTCCCCATTTTGAAAAGATGCTCTATGATCAGGCTAGTCTAATGATCGCATATACAGAAGCCTATCAGATTTCAAAGAATCCGCTCTTCGCTAGGGTTGTGGGCGAGATTCATGAATATGTAACTCGTGACTTGATGAGTCCTGCAGGAGCTTTCTTCTCAGCTGAGGATGCTGACAGCGAGGGAGTTGAGGGCAAGTTCTATGTTTGGGCAAAAGAGGAGATTGATGCTATACTCTCTGCAGAGGAAAGAGACCTCTTCACGAAATTCTACAATATTGAATCAGAAGGCAATTTTCTAGAAGAAGCAACAGGCAAAGTAACAGGATTGAATATTCCACACAACTCATCTTCCTTAGAAAGCATCGCTAAATCTCTAGAACTTGATGCTGAAGGAGCCAGAACTCTACTAGAAAGTGCAAGAAAGACCCTCTTCAATGTAAGAGAAAAAAGAATCAGACCTCACAGAGATGAAAAGATCCTAACTGACTGGAACGGATACATGATATCAGCCCTTGCTAGAGCAGGCACAACAATGAATGACCCGAGGATGATTGATACTGCTGAGCGCGCCATGTCGTTCTTACTTGACAATATGCTCAATGAAAATGGAGAACTCTTTCATAGGTACAGTGATGGAGAAGTTGCCTTCAGAGCTTTCTTGGATGATTATGCATTCCTCATCCTGGGCCTTTTAGACCTGTATCAAGCTACATTCAATCCAAAATATTTGGTACTCGCGAAGCAACTTGCCGAGGACATGCTAAAGGACTTTTGGGACAAGGGGAACGGAGGTCTATACTTCACCGGTGCATATGCAGAGAAACTACTTGTCCGAAGAAAAGATGCATACGATGGTGCAATGCCTTCGGGTAATTCTATTGCTATGCTTAGTCTCATTACACTTGCAAGAATGCTTGGTGATAGCGAGTTTGAGGATTATGCAAATGCTATTGGAAGAAGTTTCTCTGCGGACATAAATTCAGCACATTCTGCATTTTCTATGATGTTGGTTGCTCTTGACTTTGCCTTAGGACCATCCTTTGAGATTGTGATTGCAGGTAAACCAGAACACGAAGATATGCTGTTAATGCTAGATGCAATTAGAAAGAGGTTTCTTCCGAGAAAGATCGTGCTTCTTCGAGGAACTGAATCTCAATCGCAGTTATTGGACAAGCTTGCACCATTTACGAAATATCATTTACCACTACATGACAAAGCCACTGCTCATGTCTGTATTGACCATAGCTGCAAGTTGCCAACTAATAGTGTTGAGCAGATGCTCAAGTTGCTAGGAGAAACCTAGCTGTCAATACTCATCTATTGAGAAGGCTTCTTTCTGATCCACCATATTAGTAGAACAACCAATACTGCAACTCCGCCTCCTGCAAATGCAATAACTGCGCCGTATTGAGTAATGAAATCGTTCGGCCATATCGCTGCAAGTGCATTTCCAGCATCTCGCCATGAGTCCGCGATTCCAAGCAAGGCTGCAGATATATCATCTAGAGAATCCTCGAATGGCGCAAAAGCTCCATCAATATCTCCAGTTGAATTATAGGATTCAGCTATTGCCTTGAAAGTAGTGGCTACAAACCCAGTAGCTTTAGTTAGATTTGTTGGATAAACTAAGGTTGAATTATCAGCAAGTTGTGCGAAGAATGGAAGAGCTCGCTCGCCTGCTTCAACGAATTCTGTAAGGTCTGTTTCTGTCATAATTGATGGAAGGCTCGCAAGAGCAGTCCTATATGAAAGATATTGAAGTGTAACTTGAGACTCGAGCCCAAGACCAATGAACATGATAACTGCAGCTTTAAAGAAGACCTCGTTTGCCATACCGTCGAATACACTAAGATAAGATTTGATACCCGATGCAGTCATATCAGAACTCATTGTACGAAAACCAACTTCGCCGAATTTTCCATAGTACGCATTTGCACTAACAGGAGAATAGGTCGTACCGACGCCAAGCAGCTTGTCTCGAATAAGAGGGCCAAGCAGGTCGTCGATGTTTGTAGGTGCATTTCCGAGAGGAGTCAATGTATTGGAAATGTAGGACCTGTTGGACCACGCATCGTTTAAGTCAGAATATGGAATTGAAGTATAGTTTCCTCTACCATCAGTGGGATATCCAAAATCATCTCCAAAAGATCCTACACCCGGATCTATTATGGTAGCTTGCTGAATTGTATCATTATATCCAACAATTAGAACTCCATGACCACCACCAGAGAGACCTTGCTCTCTTAGAATATCATAATCGGGTAAAGGAAGAAATGACGGATTCACACTGATTAGTAAAGGATAGCCGGAATCAATTGTGTTTCTCATCAAATCAAAGGCTTCATCTTCGCTGTTAATGATTCCGACAGTAAGGCCTTCGCTCTCCCAAACTTGAACATTTTGCTCAAGATATGGAATATCACTACTTATGTATAAAGTATAGTTCAATCCATAGAGGTCTGCCAGAAACTTTGTAGGTTCTGCTTGAGTGTACAATGGACCAGGAAACATAAACAATGTATCATTGAGATGAAAATAAGCAAATGAAAAGCCCACTGATGAGGCTGCAAGAACATCATACATGTTCACTTCAACACCCGCGTATTGCATCGCAATCGCAACAGCAGCCCAAGCACAGAGCCCGTTTATTTCCTGCCAAATATATGATTTCGGAGGTAAAATGCCCTCTGCAGAAGGTTGTGAGAAGGAGTTAATCGAAATCGGTGTTGTACCTACACTCGAGATAGCAGGTGTAAGTAGTATCAAGGTCGTTATTATAACAAGAATAGGCAGTTTTTTCAAAGGTCAGGACTCCAATTCGGACTCGTATCAGAGCCATCATAAGCTTGTCGATAGTACACTACTTGTGCCAGTAGTGATAAAAAAATGGAACTTTGAAAGTAAATAATATCGTTTGATTGTGGACTGCAAGAACGTGGAGCTGTAATCATTGAATTACCATCTCGTCCTAACCAGAAGATGCAACCTAAATTGCTGCTATTGTCATGGCGGAGAGGAAACTGGTCCAGACACAGAAATACAGTATTCTCTTGATGAACTAGCTGCTTTCCTCGAAAAGGATGATGACGTACAACTGATGTTTTATGGTGGAGAACCAACACTTCGAATTTCACTTCTACGCCAATTAATGGACAGGTTTCCAGATGCTAGATTTATGCTTCAAACGAATGCATTACTTCTAGATAGAATTCCACCAGAATATATGAGAAGATTCCATTCAGTCTTGGTATCAATCGATGGTAGAGAACATATTACAGATGGATATAGATCAGAAGGAGTTTATCAACGTGTACTGGAGAACGTTAGATGGTTGAAGGAAGTAGGGTATAGTGGTGATATAGTCGCCAGAATGGCAATTTCACAGGAGTCAGACATATACAGTGATGTTAGTCATCTGATAAACCTCAAGAATCCCACTTTTGACCATGTACACTGGCAACTTAATGCTGTTTGGGATGCTGAAAACAACTGGACAGATTTCGATAGATGGGTTGAGGATTCGTATAATCCCGGAATTTCCAGATTGGCTGCAGAATGGGTAAACAAGATGAAAGATGGGAAAA
>MUGD01000180.1 GCA_002900555.1 Thermoplasmata archaeon M9B2D
AGTACGGCGGTCCTGAATTCTCAATCTGTATGAATTTGGTCACAGCTGAAAATTCCTTATTACCCAGCATATTCCCAATTCGATACATTATTTCGTCGTCAGTGAGTCCTTCAGACGATGTTTCAAACCACTTGAGGGAATCATAGAACTGCTCTATAAGTAAGAAATTCACCTTGCGTTTGTGGAAGCAATCAGCTATCTGGTTTAGAGTGATTTCTGCCTCTCCTCGATCCAAGAGATAACTCCAACCTTCTAGGATGTAGTAAAGGGAGTGACGTGTCATAGTAGATCAAGAATCACATTCTGTTTGAGGAATAAAAGCTTGATTAAAGAGAACATTTCAAAAACAGAGAATCATCCTAGATTCAGAGATATTCATTACACAGAAAAACAGTCCCAGGTTTACCAAGATTGGACTACCTAGATATGAGAGATCTATTCAACTCCAAGATCTCGTAGTGCCCTTTGAATAAGTCTAATGTTAATCAGGTGCTGACATGATTCACAGGTAAACGAATCAGGACCGATCCATTCCATGCCACTAGCAAAATTCAACGTATTCCCGCAATTGGGACATCTCATTTTTCGACTAGCTGTTGAAGAGAGAAATGTACGAGTTACTGATGTGAAACCAAGATTGTCTCTTTCTGTACTCATTTCACGATTATTGAGCTTCGACTTAGTGAATTTCTCAAGATAGTCCTTCATTCTATTCACGTTTCCATCAGCAATAGAGCGAATCATAATACTATAAGATTGAGCAATACAACTAGTGTCGCTGACTTGAATGGCTGTGTCAGTTGAGGATGAATCACTCGCGAATTATCCTATACCGAAAGAGCCTACTTCATTCAAAATGCTTGTTATCTGAAGAAGTGAGAATTAATGCAAGTCAATCTATTAGAAGTTGTAATGGGTGCTGAACTCCTATTAATCGTCGGTTACATTCTATATGGAGTCGTTAGAACGTATTTAGCCAAAGATGATAGATTAATGGTTTCATTTTACACAGCTGTTTTGATTGGATTCATCACATCTATTCTTATTCTCAACTCCCTTCTCTCAATCCCGAGATTTCTTCAGGGCGATATTCCCATTCTTATGACAGTATTAGCGATAAACATCGCCATCTTCATAGGAATTATTGGTGATGTACTAAGACTAAAGGGTATGCAGAGTAAATACCAAGAAAACCATGAAACGTGATTAACTGATGACGGTCCAATATCTAAGCTCTCAAGTCGCGCATTAAGACGATTAAAAGTAGGCTACTGCAAGCCATTTGGTCCTAGGAATCTCTGATTCGCGTCATCAATTATGATTTGTGTTGGATCGTTGCTATTAGCATTGGACAATCTATCTTGGTCAGAATATGAAGAAGTTGTCTCTACTCTTGTGCTTCTGTACCTACTGAGTAGGGGACTAAGAATTCTAGCTTTGCTCATTAGTCGGGACCAGGCAGCTACTATATCGTCTTTGGAGAAAACGCGAATATACACATCGAAACCATGAGGTGCGTACATTGACTCCCAACCAGCCATATCACCAAGAGTAAAGAAGTGTGGAGCCGAGCCGTGATAGCTCCTCTCATCAAACATCACATATGGCTTGTAAGGTTCTCGATCTGGATGGTCAATCAGCAGACCTGAGCAACTCTCGATTGTAGCAAATCCGAGGCTATTTAGTTCAGTAATTTGAGCCCTAATTGAGGTATCGACATACTCGATGAAATCAGCTGGATGTACATATTCATGTGCTTTTGATTCCCACATCTCTCGATGCCATTCTGTCGCATGGTGACCCCAGATTACTGTTGCAAACTCGCCGCGAGTGATGTTTAGCTTGTAGAGGTGCATAGACTCCATGATGCAAGACAAAATAGAGATCAATCTGTTCCAAGCTTGAGCATTTCCTTCAACTAACTCTGCTATATCTTCTGTTTTGGTTGATGGACGACTAAGAAGAACATCATGTTCGTCTGTGAACTCTACTTTCCATTGAGCTGCGTCAGCTATTGTGAATAAATGAGCTTCTACACCCGGGTAGGATAATCGGTCTACAACAACAGCTGGAATTTCAGAAGATCCATAATCTAACCCTGTGCATAGTTCTTTTACAGACAGATCACTATTACGAAGAACCTTAGCAATCTCGCGCGACCTGTTCGCTGACAACTCACTCGCCTCATCAGTATAATTCATCTAGAACTATGTAAGCTATTCGTTGCGTACGAGTACTAAAGACCAATGAGTAAATCATCAATGTTCACAATTTTCCCACACTGACTGCAAGCTAAAGCAGTCGGTCCAAGCCACTCGATTTTTTCATTGAAATTTATGGCAGACAAGCAATGTGGACATGGTCTGGTTTGTGCAGCGGGACCAACAAGCTTCCGGGTAATCGAATCGAATTCTACTAAAAATGAGGAACGCCCTTTAGTACGTACTCGCCGTTCAAGATAATTCCCTAGTTGCCTCTCTTGGTATCTAGTGGACCATTGATTGAGCCGAACATCGATGACAGAATTCAGTATAAAAAAAACGGTGACAGAATTGAGAATAATTGTGAAAGCAAAAAGGATCTCCGAAACCATGGCTAGAACAGGACTAGGGCCTATTGAGATAAGACGGGTAACTATGAAAAGAAACGTGGTTGCCATACATAGAATCAACCAAGCGCGCAGACTTGATATGTCGAATGATTCTTGAATAATATTTCGGGATATAGTTAGAACAAGGAAGGCAAGAAAGGCATTAATTAGAATAAAAGTTGCCAACACCTGTTGGAATCTCTCCATGGATCCGGTGAGTAACTGAAAAGAAAGAAAAATACTAACAATTGAGATAATACCTAAGGTGTATAGGGACAATCGCCTCCTCAAAGAAACATCCAATATCCGAGTACCTCTCTGATTTTATCCTGTTTGAGATTAAAAACAATTGCACATACAAGATTTTCTCTGTACTACATGTGTCTACTCCTGCGTAAGTTCGTATCCTCTTCCAACTTCCTTTCGAACTCTTGCTGGATATTGAAATAACTCGCCTCATAGACTTGATAATTGTTGTCTGAATCAAAGCCCCAACCATCATAATCGACAATCATTTTCATTATTTCATCATAGATTTCGATTATTTCTTGGTAGGGACAAGCCATGCTGAAATCACCCGAGCTTATTGCCGCCTCATACTCACGCGCCATCTGTTGAGCACGTTCATGTAGGGCATTTATCTCATCAAATGTATCGGTCTTTCTACTCTTGTCCATAGTCAATACAGCCTCACAATCTTCACACCTTTTAGAATAGAAGCTCTGCACTGAGTGCTTATGGACAAATCCATGACAGAAAGAAAGAGGAAGGAAAGGAGGACTTCCTCCTTCCCAATTTTACTATCGTATATTACTCAAACTTCTTTGCAATCTTACCCATGCCATAGATGTATAGGATGATGAGAAGAATTGCTCCGAGGTTGCCACTACCAAGACCAGCTAAGCCTCTGAAGAAATCAATTGAGGCTGATGGTCCAGCATATGCCCAGTAGTCAGTTCCTGCATAGGATAGAACATTGAATGTTATTCCTAGTAAGAAAACCAAGACCATGAGCATGTAGAAGATCTTTGCTAGATCACCAAAGTAGCCACCTATCTTCTCACCTGTGTACATCTTGAAGATGTTAAAGAGACCATAAATCAATAGGCATACTCCAAATGCTACCATGATGCCGCCGCCCATATAGATGAACTGGGGCATGATATGATTGGCACTTGTGTTCCCAATCATCTGATTGAGATCAAACGGTGTTGGTGTTGTGAAGAGCCCAATGCCTAGAACAATGAACAGACCTTTCAGGAAGTGAAATACGTTCTTGATGAGAGTCCAGTTCGACATTCTGGTTTCAAGGAATGGCGCAATGAAGAACAACAATCCAACAATTAGGAACATTGCTGCTGCAGCTGCTTCTGCTGCGCGCAACACCATCCATATTATTGAATTGAGAATCAAAGAAAAGCCAAGGCAAAGCCATGCCATGTTCTCTTTACCAATTGCATAGTACATCGGGAACAAGAGCCCGATTACTAGTGTGAAATAATATACCCATGTCCACAATGGATCAGCAAGTACATCGGAGGACAGAGCAGTCCAACCGAGGTATATCAGATAAAAAATTGCTAAAGCTATTGCAGAGAGGTATTGAATCAGAGTTTTCACGCTGTATTCTTCGCTCAACAACTCACTCTCCAATGGCCAAATGGCCGAATTTGTTAATCATAGACAGAGATACGGTAAGATAAATGACTATT
>MUGD01000027.1 GCA_002900555.1 Thermoplasmata archaeon M9B2D
AATGTTTTCAGATCGGAGCAAAAGTATGAAGATATTAGTGACTGGAACAGCGGGTTTTATAGGTTTCCATCTGGCAAAAAGATTACTCGAACGCGGCGAAGAGGTCGTAGGGCTGGACAACATTAATGATTACTACGATGTCAATCTGAAATATGGACGCCTGCATGAGCTGGGGATCGCTAAAGATGCCGTAGAAGAAAATAGGTTTACTTCTTCGACGCTGTTTCCAAAACACAGATTTATCAAACTCGATCTTGCGGACCGCGAAGGTATGGAAAAGCTTTTCAGAGAGGAAAAGTTCGATGCCGTCTGTCATCTTGCTGCGCAGGCGGGCGTCCGCTACTCATTGGAAAACCCGCACGCTTACATCAACAGCAATGTCGTCGGTTTTGTCAATATCTTGGAAGGGTGCCGCCATCATGGCGTCAGTAACCTATCGTACGCATCAAGCTCCTCTGTCTACGGGCTGAACAGATCCCAGCCCTTTAAAACCTCCGATCCTACGGAACACCCCGTCAGTCTTTATGCCGCGACCAAAAAGGCGAACGAGATGATGGCGCACACCTACAGCCATCTCTACGGGATTCAAACGACAGGGGTGCGTTTTTTCACGGTTTACGGACCGTGGGGACGACCGGATATGGCGCCGATGCTCTTTACCGACGCCATTTTGAATGACAGGCCCGTCAAGGTGTTCAACCATGGCAATATGAGCCGGGACTTCACCTATGTCGATGATATCGTCGACGGTGTCATAAAGGTGATAGACAATCCTGCCAGGCCGAATGAAAACTGGGATGGAAACAACCCGGAGATACAAAGCTCATCGGCACCTTACCGGATATACAATATTGGTAACAACCAGCCTGTTGCGTTGATGGCGTTTATAGAGACGATAGAAAAAGCCCTCGGCAAAGTCGCTCTCAAAGAGATGCTGCCTATGCAAGACGGCGACGTTGTCTCAACGTACGCGGACGTCAGCGGCTTGATCGAAGAGTTCGGCTACAAACCCGGCACCTGCCTGGCTGACGGGATCGGCGAGTTTGTGAAATGGTACAGGGATTTTTATAATGTATAAGGGTCTCGTACCCGGTATTGTATGGATGTTTATGCAATACGGGTCATGCAGGTAAAAATTACAACATAAGGAGGAATCTATGAAAATAAGTTTTTTAGGCGATGTCGTTCTAGATAAACCTTATAAAGTAGATATTGAATTAGACAACTTTGTGTTTAATCTGGAATACCCCTTGTCAACATCCGGGACTCCTGCCAAGAACAAGATAAACCTCGGGGTCGACACCCCTTACATCAAAGAGACCTTCGGTAAATTCCCTATAGCTGTGAACCTTGCAAATAATCACATCATGGATTACGGGGAGGAGGCGTTCTTAAAGACAGTAGATTATTTGACAACCAATAGTATCGGTTTTTTTGGCGCAGGCAACACAAAAAATAATTACAACAATCCGTATATATTCGGGTTTGAAGACAAAAAGGTCGCCTTGCTCGGTTACAGTTGCCCTTCTACCCATGCTGTTTTCGGAAGCGATACTTCTAATGGGAGTGCTCTGTTGGATGTGGATGCGATCATCAAAGATATCCACTCCTGCAGAGCAGACGTCGATATGGTTATTGTAAGTCTGCATTGGGGTGACGAAGAGATCAAATATCCAAAACCGACCGATGTCAAAAAGGCACATATGCTCATCGATGCGGGCGCAGATATGATCTATGGGCATCATGCCCATGTGATGCAAGGCGTAGAAGTATACAAGGGTAAATATATCTTTTACGGTGTCGGGAATTTCATATTTCCAGATATCGAAGTTCCTGCCAATTATGATGGTGAGAAGTTTCAAAAAAGGATAATTAAAGTGCCACAGAAAAATAATAAACAGGCTCTTATGATCGGCCTAGATGAAAGTCTGTCCGTCTCTTGTGATACGGCATTCTTTCAAGACGGAACCGTTTCTAAAAAGAGCGTTAAAATACCAAAATGGATTCCAAGAAATCAAAAACAGTATGATCTAGCTGTAATGTATGAAAGAAGGCTTGGAACGATGCAACGTTTTTTACAACACCCTAGACTTCCAACGTTTAAACAGATAAAGATCTTTGTAGGGTTGAAAGGATAAAGATGCTGGGTTTACAAAAAATTTCGAATGTCATATATTTAAACATTAAGCATAAAAATATCATCGAAAAATATGATGAGATAAAAGAGAGATGTTATATGTCTCGCTCTATAAATGAAAAGAGTCAGTTGGACAAGCTCAACACTCTTTTAAACTATGCGTACAACAATGTTCCTTATTATAAGAGGGTATTTGAAGAGTGTGGCGTTGTCAACAACGGAGAGATCAAGCTGCAAAAAAGTTCAGATATCCAGGCCATCCCTTTTTTGACAAAAGATATCGTACGAAGGGAAAAAGAAAACATTTATTCTGTTGAGCATCAAGAGAGAGGAGGCCACAGAAATGCTTCAGGCGGCTCAACCGGTGAACCTATGATCGTTATGCAGGATAGAATGTATAGTACTAACAATGCCGCAAACTTTTTTCTTGCCCAATCATGGAGAGGCGCAGATCCATATGATAGTATTGTTAAAATATGGGGTGCTCCAAGAGACACCTATGAAGGCAAGAAACCTTTATCAGTCTCTATTAAAGATTTTTTTCGAAACAGGATCTTCTTGAACTGTTATCTGATGTCGACCGATGACATGAAGCGATATATAAAAATATTGAACAAGCATAAACCTAAATTGATCGTTACTTATGCGCAATCCATTTATGAAATCGCGAAATTTGTAAAAGTGAACAAGCTACATGTGGAAAAACAGAATGCGATCCACTCTGCAGCGGGACCGTTGCAAGAGCGCATGAGAAAGGAGATTGAAGATGTCTTCCAATGTAAAGTCTTTAATCATTATGGAAGCCGGGAAGTCGGAGCAATCGCCTCTGAATGTAAGGCTCACGATGGCTTGCATATCATGATGGATCATATATTCGTAGAAGTCCTGGATGAAAACGGGAATCCGTGTGAAGCCGGTCAACAGGGCGAGATCGTAGTTACTTCACTTGACAATTATTCGATGCCGTTGATCCGTTATAGAATCGGTGATGTCGGAGTCATGCAGGAGTATAGAAAATGTTCTTGTGGATGTACCTACCCGAAACTACAGAAGGTGACAGGTCGGACGACAGACATGTTCAAGACAATCAATAATTCCGTTTTTCACGGTACCTATTTTCACGGACTGTTTTGGTACAAAAACTGGGTAAAGGCCTTCCAGGTAATACAAAAACGGTTGGACCTGATCATTGTCAGGTTTGTAAAAGAGGGGAAAGTACCCGAAGAAGACCTGGACGACATCGAAGAAAAAATAAAGATCGTAATGGGACAAGAGTGTACGGTTGTTTTTGAGTTTGTGGACAGTATCCCAAAAACAAAAACCGGCAAATACTTATATACAATATCGGAAGTGTAAGTGATTGAGAAGAAGGTTGCTAAAGACACGTAAATTGTGGATTATAAAGAGGATAAAGGTTGGCTGACGCCACGGTGAGAATATAACATGCTCTAAGGAGTTTTATACAGATGATTAGTCAAATAAAGAGCAACAATATTCGTGCCTTATATGATTTGAGAGGTATAGTTATATTCTCATTCGTCGTTTATCACTATTTCTTTTTTTATTATCGGCAAGTTGAAACAAACGACATATTAATTCAGAGCTGTAAAATATTCAACGACGATCTAAATCCAGGAGGATTGGGAGTGTCGTTTTTAATTATGACGATAATTTTATTTGTTGTATATCGACATATTGAGAATTGTACAAACAAATTTGGACATGAATATGTTAAACATGATAGATAATATCAAACAAAATACTTATATTATGCAAATAATGACGTTAATGTCAGGAACCTTGATTGCGCAAATAGTGATGTTGGTGTTTATCCCAATTATTACACGTTTGTACACACCGGATGAATTTGGAATCTATTCACTGTTTTTTTCTATTGTAAATATTATAGGTCTGATTTCGAGCTGGAAATATGATCAGGCGATTATGCTGCCCGAATCAGATAAAGATGCGCAGGCATTGGTTTTTTTATCAGTTTTAATCACTTTAGGCATGGTGTGTTTAGTTGTTTTAGGACTGTTGTTATTTAATGAATTTTTTATTGATTACTTTAAGGGTCAGTCTCATTTAGTTTGGATGATTCCATTGGGAGTGCTGTTAATTGGTCTTCTACAGATTTTCAAGGCCTATTCCAGCAGGCATCAGTTTTATATAAAGCTGGCAACCGTACGTGTTGCCAACTCCTTTGCGATAGTTGGCGTCCAAGGCCTAAGTAAATATCTGTTTAATTTTGATGGCCTTATTTTAGGCAAGCTGGCGGCAGATGCACTTTCATTGTTCTTATTAGTAAGATTCCATATAAAAAAACAAACTTTGCAATTAAAATCACTTTCACGAAGACGTTTGGGAGCTAATGCAAAAAGACATGATCATTTTCCTAGGTATCAAAGTTTTACAGTCTTGTTAAATGCAATTTCTCAAAATATTCCTGTATTGCTTTTTGCCTCTTTTTACTCAGCAGAAGTTGCAGGATTATATGCATTGACTATTAGAGTTTTACAGGTGCCTGTTGGACTAATAGGTTCGTCAACTAGGGAAGTCTATTATCAAAAAGCATCAAAAATGTATGCTGGAGGTAAAAATATTTTTAGTTTGTATCTTAAAACTACACTAGCGTTATTGAAAATATTTATAGCGCCTTTTTTTGTGGTTTTATTTTTTGGAGATTATCTTTTCACTTTTGTCTTTGGTCAACAATGGGTAATGTCTGGTACTTTCGCACAGATTTTAATATTATGGTTTTTGTTTCTGTTTATAAACTCACCATCAATTGCTACTTTTAGTATTTTAAATCTTCAAAAAATTCAAATGAAAGTAGAAATCATTTCTGTTTTTTTTAGATTTTCATCTATTTATGCAGGTTATTACTTTTTTGATTCATATATAACATCAATTGTATTTTTTGTAATCACTAGTATTGCTGTTAATGTCTTTTCAATACTATATATATATGTTAAACTTAAAAATACAAGGAGCTATCTATGAACGACGCCGTTTTAGATGAACCTTATAAGGTAGATGTTGCGTTAGACGATTTTGTGTTTAATTTGGAATACACCTTGTCGACATCAGGAACTCCCGCCAAGAACAAAATAAACCTGGGGACCGACATGCCGTACATCAAAGAGATCTTTAGCAAATTCTCCATAGCTGTGAACCTTTAAATAATCACATCATGGATTACGGGATAGTTAACTTTAACATATCTAAAAAAGGATAGTTGTGCTGGGTTTACAGAAAATTTCGAATGTCATATATTTAAATATTAAGCACAAAAATATCATCGAAAAATATCATGAGATAAAAGAGAGAAGTTTATTATCTCAATCAGAAAATGAAAAGAGTCAGATATGCAAGCTCAACACTCTTTTAAACTATGCGTACAACAATGTTCCTTATTATAAGAGGGTATTTGAATTGTGTGGCGTTGTCAATAACGGAGAGATCAAGCTGCAAAAAAATTCAGATATCCAGGCCATCCCTTTTTTGACAAAAGATATTATACGACAGGAAAAAGAAAATATTTATTCTGTTGAGCATCAAAAGAGAGGAAGCCGCAAAAATACTTCAGGCGGTTCAACAGGTGAACCCGTAGTCTTTTTGCAGGATAGAATGTATCGTATTAATAATTCAGCAAATTTCTTTCTTGCTCAATCATGGAGAGGCGCAGATCCATATGATAGTATTGTTAAAATATGGGGTGCTCCAAGAGATACCTATGAAGGCAAGAAACCCTTAATAGCATCTATTAAAGATTATTTTCGGAGTAGAATTGTTTTGAATAATCTTATGATGTCAAACAGTGACATGAAACGATACATAAAAATATTGAACAAGCATAAACCAAAATTGATTGTTGCTTATGCTCAATCCATCTATGAAATTGCAAAATTTGCGAAAGCAAACAGGATACATGTCAAAAAACAGAATGCAATTCACACTGCGGCCGGACCTTTATATGATTTCATGAGAAAAGAGATTGGAGATGTCTTCCAATGTGAAGTCTTTAATCATTATGGAAGCCGGGAAGTAGGAGCAATTGCCTCTGAATGCAAGGCTCACGACGGCTTGCATATCATGATGGAACATACATTGGTTGAAGTTTTAGATGAAAGTGGAAGGCCGTGCCAGCCTGGTGAAGAGGGAGAAATTTTCGTCACGACACTTAATAATTATTCGATGCCAATAATTCGCTATAAAATTGGTGATATCGGAATTATGCAGGAGTATAAAAAATGTTCATGTGGATGTACCTATCCAAAACTACAGGAGGTTACAGGTCGAACAACAGACCTTTTTAAGACAATAAATAATAGCATCGTCAGTGGAGCATATTTTATCGTAGTATTGTTTTTCAGAAAAGGTATAAAAGCTTATCAGGTCATTCAAAAGCGATTGGATCTAATTGTTGTAAAAATTGTGAAAGATGGAGAAGTGTCAAAAGAGGACTTGCTTGATATCGAAGAAAAAATAAAGATCGTAATGGGACAAGAGTGTAATGTAGTTTTTGAATTTGTGGATAGTATCCCAAAAACAAAAACCGGTAAACATTTATATACTATATCTGAACTATGAGCAATCGAATAGAAGAGTATTCACTGGCAGTACTGACGACACTGTTTGTCTCTTCACTGATTATATTTGACCTTCCTGTAAACGTTGTTTACAATAATATATTAAATCTTGCATTATGGGCACTTTTTGGAATTTTTTTCATAGCGAACAAACACTACAACCTGGTCCTCGGAAAGATGACGCTTGGCTATATCTCTTTTACGATATTTTCTCTAAGCAGTGTATTCTGGGCGTTGGACTTTGATCTGGCTTTTACCAATGCGATGAGTATGACGGTTATAAGCATCAATTTTATTGTACTGCACGCTCTCTTCAAACGCTACGAGCTTGAAAACACTGTTTTGTATGGTATTTTGCTCGGTGTTGCCTATAACTACATGATCGCTTTCAACCTTATAGGTGTCAATTATGAGGTTTATGAATTCGGAAGATTTATAGGAAGCGTCGGAAATCCAAATAAACTTGGTATTATCATGCTTTTTTCTATATTTGCCAGTTTGGTTTTACTTTCGTATTCAAATATAAAATTCTATTTTAAGATATACAATTATATTAATATTCTTTTGGCCTCATATATCATTTTTTTGACTATCTCAAAAAAAGCTATTATTCTTGCCCCTCTGTTGGTTCTGGCATCTGTCTCAATTAGAAATTTCAGTATCAAAAATTTTTTTTTATTCGTGTTTATCGCGTTTGTCTCATTTGAACTACTAATTACCTATGTTGATTTTGACCAGTTGCTAACCATGTATGAACTGTTTACAGAAAGATTTTTAGGTATGATTGATGTCATATATGGGCAGTCAGGAGATGACAGTTCCAATGAGAGAAAACAGCTTGTCTTGCAAGGGATTGATGTGTTTTCAAATAATCCTGTCTCAGGCATCGGTCTCGGTAACTTCAGATTGCTGGCAGGGAAGTATGCGCACAACAATTATGTAGAGTTGCTTACCGGAGTTGGCATGGTTGGTACAGCACTGTATTACAGTATGTTTCTCTTTCTGTTTGCAAAGATCAACAGGATGCATGCCTCGAGTCTGAGAAAATATTTTATCGCGATGACCTTTATTCTGCTCATCATGGATCTGGCTGTTGTCTCTTATTTTAATAAATTGACCATGTTGATTCTGTTGTATATGTACTATGTGGCAGAAAATACCGAAGAACATGGAAGAAGTTTTCAAAAAGGAATCAGATGAGTGCAAAATATATTATAAGACTTGATGATGCCTCTCCGACAATGGATAGTGACAAATGGGAGAGAATAGAGCTCTTATTGGATAGATATGAGATCAAGCCGATCGTGGCAGTCATACCGAATAACGAAGATACGAATATGTTTAAAAATGCAGAGGATATCCATTTTTGGGACAAGGTGAAACGCTGGCAAGAAAAAAACTGGATGATCGCGCTGCATGGTTACAACCACGTTTACGGAACGGACGAGGCCGGTCTGGTGCCTTTTAACAAAAGATCCGAATTCGCAGGGTTGCGATATGAAGAACAGGCAGAGAAAATAAAAAATGGGATTAGTATATTTGCATCACGCGCTATAGAGACTATTGCGTGGGTCGCACCTTCCCATTCGTTTGACAAAAATACGTTAAAAGCACTGAGCAGCGAGAGCTCAATTAAGATTGTCAGTGATGGAATTGCTTTGTACCCTTATAATTATTTAGGCTTTCTATGGATACCTCAACAATTTTGGAAGTTCAGAAAAATGCCCTTCGGCATTTGGACAAGCTGTTTTCATCCGAACGAAATGAGTGATAGGGAATTCGAAAATCTAAAAAATTTTATCGATCAAAACCATGAAAACTTTATAGATGCACATGTATTGGCAACTGTCAAACGAAAGAAAAACCTATTTGATAGATTGTTTGAAACGGTCTATTGGTTCCTGAGAAAAAAATGAGAAAAAAACTAGTTCTTTTTGTGATGCATGAGTTTACGATAGGCGGCGCACAGCGTGTCGTTTCGCACTTGTTAAACAATCTTGATCGCGACGAGTTTGTTGTGCATTTGTGTCTTTTCAAAAAAAAAGGTCCTCTTCTGGAGGAGCTGTCGGAAGATGTGGTCGTTCATGATCTGAATGCGAGACGAGTTATTACAAGTACACATCAACTCATCTATTTGATTATGAAACTCAGGCCGGATATTGTGTTTACAAGCATAACGCATGTCAATCTATTATTATCGGTTTTCATTCCGTTGTTGAAAATCGGGTTGAAAAATACATTATTTATAACACGCGAAGTCAATATACCGAGCATTCGTGCAAAATATATACAGGAATCAAGACGAATGGACTATTTCTATAAAAAACTTATAAATAATTATGATTATATTATCGCACAATCACAGTTTATGAAGAGTGATATTCTTCAAAATTACAATGTTGATGAAAAAAAAATAAAGATTATCAATAATCCGATCGATCTAAAAGCGATCGATAAAAAGTTAAAAGATACGGAGTCGAAAACTTATCCCCTCACCAAATCAGATAAGATCAATATATTGACAACCGGCGTTCTGCGCAAGCAGAAAGGTTTCGATATCTTGCTTAAAGTGATGACCCTACTGGACAACAGATATCATCTCAATATCCTCGGTGAGGGAAGCGAGAGAAAGCATCTTGAGAAGATGATAGAAGAGCTGGATCTCATTGAGAAGGTGACACTTTTGGGATTTCACCGTAACCCCTACATCTACATGAAAGATGCGGACCTCATCGTTTTAAGTTCACGCTATGAGGGGTTTCCCAATGTCATACTCGAAGCCAATGCCTGTGGCAAATTTGTGATCGCCTTTGGGTGCCCCGGTGTGGGAAGCGAGATCATAGAGAACAATGTCAACGGTCTTTTGGTGGAGTGCGGAAATTACACGAAACTCGCGGAGGAAATAGAAAAACATTCCCTTATAGCACATGATGAAGCTATAATAAAAGAGACGACTGCGCGTTATGCGGTCCATAACATTGTCAAAGAGTATGAAAGACTGTTTCTAAAATCTAATTAGGAAGACAATATGCGATTGATATATCTTGTCAACGGCATCAGCAAGACATCCATCCCGTGGCGATGGGCAGAGTTTTTCAACAGGCATTCCTCTCTGCTCAAGGTCAAGATGGTGAGCATCGGGGATCTTACAAAGAAGATAGCCGATATCAGAAAAAGTGTCGACATCGTGCACGGGCATCATGTCAAAGCGATGGCACTTTTCCTAGTCATTAATATCTTTTTGCGCAAAAAGAGCGTCTATACCGTTCACGGCTCATATCTCTTCCTCTCAAGAACAAATGCCGCTCTTCTGAACTATATCTTCAGGTACGCCGATAGGATCGTCTTCGTCAACAAAATGCTTTACGACGTGCTACCGTTAGATATGAAGCATCTGATAAACAACAAATACGAGATTATATTAAACGGCGTCGAGACGAACTATAGCTATGTCAAACAGGATGTCTACAAAAAGTATAGCGTTGATGAAAGCGATACTGTTCTTTTTCATCCCGCACGGTTTGTTCCCGAAAAAAACCATCTGCGTATGATTAGGGCCTTGAAATCTCTGGTCGAAAAAGATCGGCGGATCAAGCTCTTGCTTGCCGGTGACGGCAGACTGAAAAAAGATATCGAGGAGCAGATCATAGAACTGGGGCTGGAAAAGAACGTCGTGATGCTAGGCCTGATAGAACGTGACGAGGTCTATAACTTCCTGGAGCGGTGCGATCTTTTTCTGATGCCTTCGCTCTCCGAAGGTCTCAACATCGCATTCCTTGAAGCGATCTCTATGCACTGCAGGGTCGTTGTTAGCGATATCGAACAATTTGTCTATCCCCTGCAGGCTTACGGACTCGACCCTGATGATCTCAATGTGACCTTTGTCGACCCGCTGGACGAGAATGTGATCGCGCTGGGTATGCAGTCGGCCCTTGAAAAAGAGCGCAAGCGCACTTATGACAGCTCTGACTTCTCTCTTGAGACCATGATGCACAAGTATGAGTCGGTCTACGGCAGGCTACTGGCATGATCATAGAGTTGACAGGCATCCCCGGTGCAGGCAAATCCACGGTGATAGAAAAGCTGAAAAATACGCTGCAGAGCAGAGGGCTGGTTTTTGATCTGCAGGCATATGTCTTGGAGAGATCGCTCTTGCCGGTAAGGGGCAAAACAGCTTACGAGCTGTTGCTCTACAAGCATATTTTTTTATTGAAATCCACCGACTGGAAACTGCTGAAAAATCTTTTTTCGGTTGTCAGCAGCAGCAACAACTCCCTGTTTCACAAGATCAATATTGTACGAAATACGCTTAAAAAACTGATCATCTACCGGTATCTAAAAGACCGGGAAGAGATCTTTCTGATCGACGAGGGAGTGACGCATATTCCGTTTACTGCCTTTGTCGATGTCGGCAAGAAGATCAGCGGCGAGAAGGTGGAGCGATTTTTACGCGGTATCCCGCCAGTCGACCATCTGTTGGTCGTGGATGCACCCGATGATCTGCTGCTTGAGAGGGTGGTCGCCAGAGGGGCAAAAGGCCATAGGCGTATCAATTTCACTTCGAAAGAGGATATTGCTGAATTTATGCAGCAGTCACGTCGCGTCCTAGAATATATGAAAAAATATTTTGACGCTTCTATCTATCAAAATACAGAACGAGAGATCGACACAGACGAAATCATCAAAATATTAGGATTGAAAAATGTATGAACTTTCAAAACATTTGATCGAAGTATTGGAGAGAGAGGGCATACACTACTGCCACTGGAAAAGCAATCTGCTGCTTAATGAAGCACTGGACGGTTACGACGATCTCGATCTGCTGGTGGCACGAGATGATGTGTCGAGATTTGAGATCGCCATTATGGGCCTAGGGTTCAAAGAGGGTTCGAACCCAAACATCTCCTTCTCTTCGATCAAACATTTTTACGGCTTTGACGAAGAGAGCGGCAACATATTGCATCTGCATGTCTACTATCAGATCAAAACCGGTGCGAGCTGGACCAAGTCGATGCGGTTCGATCTCGAAGAGCAACTCCTCAATAACACCCTGAGGCATGAAAGCGGCATGAGGGTACCCGAAAAACATATCGAGTTCACCCTCTTTATCATCCGGATTATGATGAAGTATTCGAAAGTGAACGAATATATTCTGGTCGAACAGGAGAAGAGACGAACGCCCAGGGAGATAGAGTACCTTCTCGACAGCATAGAGGGGTCGAAGCTGCGCTCTTTCCTCGAACTCTATTTTCCGGAGATCTCGGAAGAAGCGCTCTACGGGTATGCAGAAATCATTAAAAACGGGAGTTTATTCAGGCGTTACACCACAGCAAACATACTAAAATATAGACTTAGAAGGTTCAGAAATCAGGGCATGCTGAAGGAGGGGCTACACAACATCGGACAGCTCGTATACCGGGTACTTAACAGACTTTTTTTCAGACAGAAGAAGAGACTGCATTCGGCCGGTACGCTGATCGTCGTCGCGGGTCTCGATGCGACAGGCAAGACGACCATAACGGCCGCGTTGAAAAGATGGCTGGGCAAAGATCTCACCGTATCGATGGTACATTTCGGAAAACCCACTTCGGCTCTTTTGACGCTCCCTATAAATGCGGCGATCCGGTTTATGCGGAAAAAATCTTCGGACAGGTCCTTACGGTCAAGTATCAAGAACAAAGAGAGCGCCGGATCCATCCTCTACATCATCCGCCAGGTGGTCCTTGCCTATGACAGGCACACCTTAATGAAAAAAGTGTGGAAGAAGACCTCCGGCGGCGAGATCGTTCTGTGCGACCGATACAAGTCGGAAGATTACGGGGTGATGGACAGCAAGCGCCTGAATCCGGAGCGTTACGGCGGCGTCAAAAAATGGCTGGCACAGCTTGAAAACGCCCTCTACGACAAGATGCCCGAGCCCGATCTCCTCTTCTATCTGACGGTACCAGTGGAGATCGCCGTAATGCGCAATGAAGAGAGGATAAAAGAGGGGAAAGAGAGCGAGGCCTTTATCCGGATACGGCATGAAGAAAACAGGGACCTTAACTACAGGGCAAAACGCCTCTACAAAGTCGATACGGCGCGTGAATACGAGAGGGTCATACAGAATGTAAAATCAAAGATATGGAGAGTGATATAGATGCCGAAACTGATATTGCTTGGTGGGGAGGATGTGAGCGCCAGAATAGAGATTGCCAAAAAGCTCTCTCTTCTCGGATATGAGATTACGATACTCGGAACAGAAAAAGAGGAGAGGTTCCTTAACAATGGTATCCGTTACAGCAGATACAGCCTAAACAGAGAGCTTAACGTCATTGATGATCTAAAGACGATCTTGGAACTGAGAACCATTCTAAAGGGCGAGAGCGCTCAGACCATCGTGCATGCCTTTGATACCAAGCCGACGATGTTTCTTCCACTGGCCGCCCTTGGACAAAAGCAGATCAAGGTAGTGCGGACGATCACAGGAATGGGAAGGATCTTTACGGAGGAGAACGTAAAAAACAGTCTGCTGAAACATCTCTACAATCTCATACAGAGAGTGGTTGGCAGAAGGGTGGATTTCACGATCTTTCAAAACGATGATGACGCGGCCTACTATATAGGGAAGAGACTGATTGAACAGAGCAGGGCGGGAGTGGTCAAGAGCAGCGGGATCGATCTTGCAGAATTTTGCAAAAGCATTGACCGCGCCAGGCTCCAGGCAATAAAAGATGAGTTGAAGTTGCCTCCGGGGAGGCTCACATTTATTTTAGTCAGCCGAATGGTAAGGCAAAAGGGCGTCTTAGACTATCTGGAAGCGGCGAAAAAATGCTATGAAAATGGCCATAGCTTCAATTTTCTGCTCGTCGGGCAGCTTGACAGTGACGGCTCAATCACGCTGGATCAGATCAACGCATACAGCCGATATGTACATTTTCTGGGCAGAAGAGAGGATGTGAAAGAGCTGCTGGCCCTGTCGGATGTTTTTGTCTTGCCAACCTATTACAGAGAGGGCGTTCCGAGAGTTCTGCTTGAAGCTTCGGCGACGGGGCTTGCGCTGATCGCCACCGATATGCCCGGATGCAAAGATGTTGTTGTCGACGGCTACAACGGTAAACTCGTCAAAGTCAAAGATCCTGACGACCTCTACAAAAAAATGCTCTTTGTGAGTGAAGACAGTGCAAGACTGCACGACTTTTCCGTCAATGCAAAAGAGAAAGTAAAAGAGTTCGATTTGGAGATAGTTACAAAGAAATATGATACAGTATATAAAAGCCTAAGTAAGGAGCTGTGAATGTGGAAGGTACAACTGTTTAAGCTCAACTATGACGAGAGGGAACCCCAAGCTGTAAAAGATGTCGTTGAAGGCGGCTGGATCACAATGGGTGAAAAGACAAAGGATTTTGAATCACAATTCGCCTCCTATCTCTCCGGTGGTGTCGAATGTGTCGCTGTCTCAAACGGCACAGCGGCGCTACATATGGCGCTGCTCGCTCTGGGTGTCGGAGCCGGTGACGAGGTGATAATCCCCTCGCTTACATTTGTTGCCGATATCAACACGGTAAAAATAGTCGGGGCGACGCCCGTGTTGGCCGATTGTATATCCTATGATGACTGGAACATCTCCCCTGCGGATATCGAGGCCAAGATCACCCCGCGTACCAAAGCGGTGATGGTCGTCCACTATGCGGGATACCTCTGTGATATGGATGCTATTAGCGACATATGCCGTAGGCACGGGCTGGGGTTGATCGAAGATGCAGCGCACGCACCTGGGGCGCGTTACAAAAACAGAGCGGGCGGGACGATAGGAGATGTCGGCTGCTTCAGTTTCTTTACCAACAAAAACCTCTCCGTCGGGGAGGGGGGAATGGTCGCTTCGGTGTCAAGGGAGATAGCCCAGAGCCTCCGCTATTTTCGCTCTCACGGGATGACCTCCCTGACGCTCGACCGCCACAAGGGAAGAGCGATCACATATGACGTTGAACAGCCGGGACTCAACTACCGTATCGATGAGATGCGTGCGGCACTGGGACTTGTGCAGCTCGATAAGCTGCCAGCCGCCAATGCCCAGCGCGAACAGCTGGTCAGAGAGTATATCCGTCAGCTTGATAATGTCAAGGGGGTGTCGGTGCCCTTTCTCTTTCAGATCGACAATCCTGACTATACGCCAGCTTATCATATCTTCGCGATTCTTCTAGATGCGGGCATCGACCGTCTGGCTGTAATCGAATCGCTCAAGGAAGAGGGTATCCAGTCAAGCATCCACTATCCAGCATTTCAGGGGTTTACGGCCTACAAAGAGGCGAATCTTGCTGAGACCCCCTATGCCATGGAGATATCGGAACGCGAACTGACGCTGCCACTCTATCCGACGATGACAATGGAAGAGGTGACACTGGTCTGCGACGCACTTAAAAAGGCCCTCTTATGAATATTTTACATCTGATAGGACGCAATGAAGAGCTTTTTGGACATGACATAGAAAAACATGACAGTGAGCTGAGGCAAATCATCGAATCAAGCTCGTTTTTGGTGATCGGAGGAGCAGGGTCTATCGGCCAGGCAGTCTCGCGAGAGATCTTCATGCGCAACCCGCGCAAACTCCACATCGTCGATTTAAGCGAAAACAACCTGGTCGAAGCCGTGCGTGATATTCGCAGTTCGATGGGCTATATCGACGGCGATTTCCGTTCGTTTGCGCTTGACTGCGGTTCATGGGAGTTTGATGCCTTTTTTAATGCGGAAGGGCCCTATGACTATATTCTCAACCTCTCAGCACTGAAACATGTCAGAAGCGAAAAAGATCCCTATACCCTGATGCGGATGATCGAGGTCAATATTTTTAACACCGAAAAGACGATGCGTCTGGCATTAGAGAGTGGGGCCAAAAAGTACTTTTGTGTCTCGACCGACAAAGCGGCCAACCCGGTGAACATGATGGGGGCGAGCAAGAAGATCATGGAATACTTTCTCATGCGTATGAGTCTGCAGCTTCCGATCTCTACGGCCCGTTTTGCAAATGTGGCATTTTCGGACGGCTCTCTCCTGCACGGTTTCAATCAGCGACTGCAAAAACGCCAGCCTATTTCGGCCCCGCGTGATATCAGACGCTATTTCGTCACTCCGCAGGAGTCGGGAGAACTCTGCCTAATGTCGTGCCTGCTGGGTGAGAACCGCGATATTTTTTTTCCAAAACTCTCCGAAAAGCTACACCTGATCACCTTTGCCGACATAGCTGTCAAATACCTGGCCGATCTGGGCTATGAGGCCTATGCATGCGAAAGTGAAGACGAAGCGAGGGGGAGGGCTGAAGAGCTGATTGCCCAGCGTCAATGGCCTTGCTACTTTTTTGATAGCGATACAACAGGCGAGAAGGATTTCGAGGAGTTTTATACCAACAACGAAACACTCGATATGGGGCGCTTTGAGAGCCTGGGTATAATCAAAAATGATCCCCTCTATGACGAGGATAAGCTGATGATGTTTGAAGAGCGTATCGAAAAGATGAAGAGAGAGGGACGATGGGAACGCGTTGATCTGATAGATCTTTTCAATCAGATGATACCAAACTTCAATCACAAGGAGACGGGAAAGTTTCTCGATAACAGGATGTAGGGATACGTCCTTTGACTACATATAAAGGAGTTGACATGATACGTTTTTTCGATATATTTTTCTCTGGATTGGCCCTTATAGTTCTCTCTCCGCTACTTGTTCCAGTCGCGGTCGTCTTGAGGTTTACAGGCGAAGGGGAGGTATTTTATGTTCAGCAGCGTGTTGGACTTGGTGGGAAGAAGTTCGGACTCATCAAGTTCGTTACGATGCTTAAGGACAGTCCCAATATGGGTACCGGTACCGTTACGATCAAAAATGATCCGCGTGTTCTGCCCTTCGGTAAATATTTGCGTAAAACTAAGATAAATGAACTGACCCAGCTAATCAATATCCTGAAGGGAGACATGAGCGTTGTCGGTCCCCGCCCGCAAGACCAGCGCTGTTTCGATGTTTTCAGTGATGAAGATAAAGCAGAGATCGTCAAGATCCGTCCTGGACTATCAGGGGTAGGTGCCATTGTTTTCCGCGATGAAGAGCATATGCTGGAGCATGCGCCCGGGGACAAAATGGAGTTTTACGACTATGTCCTAGCCCCTTATAAAGGACAGCTCGAGACATGGTATGTGAAAAACATCAGTCTTGTTAACTACTTCAAGGTTATATTGGCTACTGTCTGGGTTCTTTTGGTTCCAAGGAGTAAGATATATGAACGATGGTTCGAGGGACTGCCGACGCCACCTGCCGAATTGAGAGAAGGATTGTCTGTTACACGTGTATAAGCTGCGTAAGAGGGCGCTCAGCTCACTTCCTTTGTGAGCATGGCGTAGATGTCCGCGATGTCGGCTTTGAGTCGATAGAGTTTCTCGACCTCTCCTGTCTCGAGGACGTTGTTGATGGCTGAGAGCATCTGCTGGAGTTTTTCTTCGATGCTGCCGGTGACCTTCTCTTTTTTTGAAGGCCTGTCACCAGCATCTTTTACGCCGGGCAGGGTGTCCAGCAGCTTCTTGAACTCCTCTTTGACGGATGTAATGTCGTACCGGTAGTATGTCTCGCCTGTGCGTCCCTCGAAGGCTTTGGCGATGCCGTGTGTGATGGCCTGTTCGTAGGGGAAACCTTTTTCTACAGGGTGATCGGCATCACGAATTTTCAGTTTGTAAAGCAGCTTGCCGACAGTCTTCGCGTCGGTGTTATACTCTTTGGCAATCTGTGTCATTGTCTTGAACATGATAAACTCCTGTTGTTTGATTAATATATATTAACAGTAATAGTTTATTAATATTTACAATATGTCGTTTTGTCATATTATATTATCGAATCGCCATGCGGTATCGATGCAGACCAAATGCAGAAGCCCATATATAGAACTTATGTCATCTGTCTATGAAGTCATTATGATGAACCTTGTGGATCGCGCAGTTTAGCGATTCGTAACGATGGGTGTACATATATTGCCAGAGGCAGGAAATGATCGGACAGGGCATTCCAGGTAAAAACAATTTTCAATAGAATATACATTATGTTAACCAATATGCATCTATAGCCTCTTACAGAAGCATTCATTATATAGTTGCATATATAGAGGCATGTTCTCTCACAGTTCCACGTCCCTTTACCGCGGTGCGTACATCTTTATAATACCCGTAGCTACTTGTCTCAGCATTAGGCAGCTCTCAATTTAGATATAATTATCTATTGTCATATAGTGCTATTTGGATAAGGGGTGATGATGGAAACGGTGACACTGACTGATAATCGCGACGGAAAGACGTACGAGTTT
This sequence comes from Thermoplasmata archaeon M9B2D, assembly GCA_002900555.1. The sequence continues at coordinate 18,047 of MUGD01000027.1, forward strand.
CCGATACTGCGTCCGACAAAAGGACCCGATGTCATCGATATCCGCAAACTCTATGCGCAGACCGGGATGTTCACGTATGATCCGGGGTTTACGTCAACGGCGAGCTGCAGCTCCAGCATCACCTTTATAGACGGTGAAAAAGGAGAGCTCCGTTACCGCGGCTATGCCATCGAAGAGCTGGCCAACAAGAAGAGCTATCTTGATGTCTGTTACCTGCTGCTCGAGGGCAAACTCCCCTCTCAGAACGAGCTCATCGCCTTCGACAAGGAGATCAGAAAACGATCCTTTGTACATGAAGGGCTTA
>MUGD01000028.1 GCA_002900555.1 Thermoplasmata archaeon M9B2D
TCATACCACCAGACATTAATCTACGTACGATAAAGGGAATGCCATTACGGATTCTTGAGGAGATGAGGGAACAAAGACTCTTTACTGAGAAGATTCCGGCAAGCATCACTATCCTGCGGGGGACACAGGATGACATCGTACCTGACCAATGGATTTTATGTTTTGCCAAAACACAGAACGCGACGATACAGCTCTACAACGATGATCATCGGTTCTCAAAAAACCTTCAGAGACTCCCGGGTATTATCTCTGAGCTATTATGATCTAGTCAGTGAGTGACTTAGTGAGTAAGTGTCCATAATCGATCACCGACATAATGTAGCGTCTTTACAGCTTTCCCTGGTTTTTTTGTTTTCATCTCCACTCCGCTCATTAACGCAACACCGATTGCTAACGACTTATGATGTTTCTCATCGCAAATCCATACAACGTTGTCTTTCTGAATCGATTGGTCGACATCGATGATTCCCGGGGCCATCACATCCGCTCCTTTTGTAATAAAACCAACCGCACCCATATCGACGATCACGAAATTGGTTTTTGGCTGATACTTTGCTAACCCGTGTAGCGTAAAAACAACCCTATTATCATACAGAAGAAAATCTATACTATCATTGATTAGCAGAACCGTAAACTCCTCAAGTGTTCCAATGTCAACAGAAGCTTTTTCATCGAAAAAATCACCATGAAACCTTGTTTTTAGGTCTGCGACTAACTCCTTTACCTCCCGTTCTTTCAGACGATGACGGTTCTTAATCTTCACAGCCATAGGAAGAGTATTCCAACTGTTGTTTTAATAGTTATCCTGGAAAGAAAAGCCCAAACAGTTATAAATGCTTCCTCTATTTCGTCTCTCCTAGGTAACTGCTATGGAAAAACCATTAAAACTCTTACATGCAAGCTTAAACGCACGAGTCATTGTCGAGCTGCGGGGCGGCGTTGAATACCAAGGGATCCTTGACGGCTATGACGTTCCTCATATGAACCTTGTCTTAAAAAACGCTGATGAAATCGTCCGTTCCGATAAAAAATCAAAGCATGATAAACTCATTGTCAGAGGAGACAATATCATTTATATATCACCTTAGAATAAGGGGTATCTACTATGACAAAAGGAACAACGAGTAGATCCGGTGGGAAAACCACTCATATCGCGTGCCGACGCTGCGGCAGGCATTCCTTTCATGTGCAGAAGAGACGCTGTGCGTTCTGCGGCTATGGAGAAACCAGTAAGATACGGCATTACAATTGGATACGAGAAAAGAAATAACTAGCTGAAGTCTTTTTTTTCGTTCTTTCCTTGTTTTTGTTGTTTTGTGTATTTCTCAACTGACCAGCGTCCGTTTTTACCCCAGATTTTATTATAGATACGGACTTCAATATATAAAAATACAATGAAAATAAGAAGGGATCCTATCAAGTTGAATGGGAAGGGAAGACCCCGGATGACCTCTAAGGGGATTAACGTATCGAGAAGCAGCACGACAACCACAAAAAGGCTTTTTGCGGCTTCCTGGTACAATGGTCGAATGAGGCTGTTCTGAATGCTTTCTTTTCTTTTCTTAAGAAGATACTTAACCAGGTTTTCGGTTTTTTCGACATGAGTATCCAAACGATTCTTTATGACTGACATTTGGAACAATCCTTCAATGGGTTTATAAAGCAATATCTATAATAAGAGTGTTTAATAAAGATAGCAGGCGACGAAATGGTCTTTATGATATTCCTTAAGGGGTGGTTCTGCTTCTGAGCATTTTGCCATGGCATATGGACATCGTGGGTGAAACCGACATCCTGATGGTGGTGAAATCAGACTAGGAACTTCACCTTTTAGATGGATATGTTTTCTTTTCTTTCGGGGATCGGGGATCGGGATTGCGGAAAGCAAGGCTTTCGTATAAGGGTGGAGCTGCTCCCAGAAAAGATCTTTAGTCGGTGAATGTTCCACAAGTTTACCTACATACATCACCCCAACGCGGTCACTGATGTATTTGATCACACTTAAGTCATGGGTGATGAACAAATACGTCAGCTGGAATTTTTCCTGCAGATCCTTGAAGAGATTCAAAATTTGAGCTTGTACAGAGACATCCAAAGCGGAGGTTGGTTCGTCAAGTACGATGAAATCAGGATTTAGCGCAAGGGCTCGTGCGACACCAATGCGTTGTTTCTGTCCCCCGCTGAATTCATGGGGGTATCGATACATATGTTGCTCATCAAGCCCAACTGTTTTTAATAATTCAAGGACTTTTGCGTTCAACGCTTCGCCTCTGAATCTTTTATTGATTTTCAACGGTTCCCCAATGATTGATTTCACCGTCATCCGAGGGTTTAACGAAGATGATGGGTCCTGGAACACGATCTGCATGTGTGGTCGTAATTTTCGTAGCTCTGTTTTATTGATTTCAGTAAGATTAGATCCCATGAATACTAATGTACCCGCGGTTGGTGGCAAGAGGTGAATCAGCACGCGGCCCAGGGTTGTTTTTCCGCAGCCGGATTCTCCGACAAGACCAAATGTCTCCCCTTTTCGTATCGCAATGTCGATATTGTCGACTGCTTTAACATGCTCTTTTGTTGAGGAGAAAAGTCCCTGCTTGATAGGAAAATATTTTTTCAGATTAGCCGCGTCTACAATAATCTTTTCCATCTTCTTCCCTCGAGGCAACAGAAAATTTAACGGTTTCATAATGATGACAGGCGACCTGGTGATCCTTTTCAACTTCCCTTAGTGGTGGATTGCATTGTTTACATATCTCCGTCCGGTATCTGCATCGTGGGTGGAACCGACAGCCTGATGGTGGTTCAATGAGATTGGGGACTACTCCAGGGATGATGTCTAATCGTTTTCTTTCTTCTGTTATCCTTGGAATGGCCTTCATAAGTCCCCTAGTATAAGGATGATCTGGGTTATCAAATATTTTTTCTGTTGTTCCTATCTCGACAATATAACCTGCATACATGACACCGACGCGATTACACATCTCAGCGATAATACCCAGATTATGGGTGATTAACCAAATTGCGGTCCCGACACGTTGTTGCAATTCCTTCATCAGATCAAGGATTTGCGCTTGCACCGTAACATCCAATGCGGTTGTTGGTTCATCAGCGATCAATAAATCCGGGTTGCATGCAAGCATCATAGCGATCATCACTCGCTGCCGCATTCCACCAGAAAGCTCATGGGGATATTGTTTTACCACCTTCGTTGGATCAGATATTTTTACCAAAACAAGTGCATTGATTGCTTTTTCAAATGCTTTCTTCTGTATGATTTTTTTTATTTTCCTTTTCGCCCAGAAATTGTACCAGGAAGTGTTCTGGTCTATCTCAGGAAATGACTCATGAAGTAAAATCACTTCGGCGATTTGTTCTCCGACAGTATAGACCGGGTTAAGGGCAGTCATCGGCTCTTGGAAAATCATGGAGATTTCGTTACCTCGTATGTTCTGCATCTCTTTTTCTGTTTTTTGCAACAGATCTTTGCCTTTGAAAAGGATGCTTCCGTTCATGATTTTCCCAGGCGGCTGGGGGATAAGACCCATCACTGAAAGCGCGGTAACGCTTTTTCCACAACCTGTCTCCCCGATCAATCCAAATGTCTCACCCTTGTAAATCTGGAAGCTGGTTTCTTCCAATGCCTTGACAACACCTTCATACGTGTAGAAGTAGGTTTTCAGGTCCTGTATCTTGACTAAAGGTTCGTTCTCTATCAAATCACCTTCGTAGTTTTGGATCAGTTACATCTCGCAGACCATCACCAAGCAGGTTGAATCCAAGGACCACAAGCAATATTGCAAGACCAGGGAATGTGACATACCACCATGCATGGAACATATGGATTCGACCAGATGAGATCATCAACCCCCATTCCGCGGTCCCTGGGGATGCTCCTAGTCCTATGAAACTTAGTCCAGCTGCTACGAGGAGCACGGCACCAAGATCTAATGTGACTTCTACCAATAACGGTGCGAATGAATTCGGAAAGATATGTCTGAAGAGAATCCGAGAATTTCCTGCACCAACACTTCGGGCTGCCTCCACAAATTGCTGTTCGCGAACTGCAAGTACCTGACCTCGAAACAACCGGGCATACGTAGGCCACCAGACGATAATCATCGCTTCCATGATATGGTCGATGCTTCGTCCCAATGCTGCAGCAACTGCCATTGCTAAAATAAGATATGGGATCGCAAGAAACACATCAGTGATTCTCATCAAAACCTCATCGATGATTCCACCGAAATACCCTGCAATCCCACCAAGGATAATACCTATTAATGTTGATATAGCAACAACGATGATACAGATACGAAACGAGGTCTGAGACCCATAAACCACCATACTAAAGATGTCGCGTCCATAATCATCGGTCCCAAATAAGTGCTCTGGGCTTGGGGGAAGTAATGACTGACTAAAATTGATAGCCCATCGTTCCTCGGTCACTGTTGTCCCTTGATCTGTACTGACTTGAACATAGGACGGGTGTTGACTAGCTATAAATGGTGCAAATAAGGCTACCAAGATCAATATAAGGATCAATACCAGTCCAATCATCGATAAGAGACTTTTTCGGAACAGATGAGCCATGAATCGTAGATCTTTGATTTTAGATTCATGTTTTTTCAGAAAATCATCCATGAATTTAATATGCAGTCGTATCTTATCCACCTCCGAGTCGTACCCGTGGATCAACAACCGCATACAGGATGTCAACGATGAGGTTTGCAAGAACATAGATGATTGCGACAAGTATCGTAAATCCCATCACCGCGTTGAAATCAAAACCCAACACCGCGTTAGCTGCAAATCGTCCCATCCCCGGCCAATTGAAAATTGTCTCTGTGAGGACAGCTCCACCAAGAAGGGCACCAAATGATAAACCGGTGACCGTGATCGTTGGAATCAACGCATTTCTCAACGCATGTTTATAGATAACGGTGCGTTCCGATAGTCCTTTTGCTCGGCCGGTTCTGATATAATCCATACCCATGACCTCAAGCATGCTCGACCGAGTCATCCGAAGGATCAATGCAAGGGTAGCAAATCCTAATGTAAAGGAAGGCATGATAAGATGATACAGGGCGGTTCCTAAGGTGGTGAGATTCCCTGTTACAATACTGTCTAAGACGTATAATCCTGTTATTGATGCTGGTGCGCTCATTCCGATGGCTAAGCGCCCCTCCAATGGCAAAATGGGGAATAGATATGCAAAGATATATTGCAGCATGAGTGCCAACCAAAAAATCGGCAGTGAATATCCAATAATTGCGATGATGCGAGTGAAATGATCTGATAATTTATTTCGTCGTATCGCTGAGATAATACCTCCAACAATACCAAGGGGAATTGCTATTAACATAGCGAAAATCGTTAGTTCTAATGTGGCTGGGAAATATTGAGCAAGGCTATCAGTAACAGGGCGACTCTCTAAATATGATTTCCCAAGATTGAAATGGATGATATCGTTTAAATAATAAAAATATTGAATCCAGAGAGGTTGATCAAGATGAAGTTCCTTAGTAATCCGTTCGATAACCTCAGGTTGTGCTTTTGGTCCTCCGGCAAGAGCTCGTGCTGGATCAGCGGGGATAACACGGGAAACAGTAAATGTAATAATGGTTACTCCAATAATGACTGGTATCAGCAGCAGTAGTCTTCGGACTATGAATTCCCATGTTTTCATAATTTAAAAAAAAGAAAGAAAGAGGTGGTTTTATTCGTAGGCTTTGTAGTAATCGTAGAAGTACCACTCACGCACTGGGTTGTAGGAATAGTTCTGCACCCAATCTCGCCATGGTCGAATGTATTGTCGCTGCTGTAGGAATATGAAGGGCGGTTCTTGAATGTAGATATCGTACGCAGCTTTGTAAGCAGCTTCTCGAACGGCAGGATTCGCAGAATATTTTGCCTCTAATAATTTTTCATCAACGGTTTCATTCTTATACCCAGTATTATACGTATCTCCATCGACATCAGCAGATGCGATAAAGGGGAAGATATAATCGTCTGGGTCATTATAATCAGGTCCCCATCCGATAAACATCAGATCCCAATCATCCGTGGTATACATCCTATGCAGAAGTTGTGGCCATCCTTCTGCAATGACAGATGAAAGAATTCCGATTTCATCAAGTGCCCCTCTGAACATGATTGCCATCTTTTCCCGTTCTGCGTTTCCTGCGTTATAGAAAATTCTGATAGTAGTCCCATTAAAACGATACAAAACGTCATCCAAATCATAATCTTTGCTATAACCTGCATCATCAAGGATTTGTTCTGCTTGTGCTAAGTCATACTCGTAATATGGTTGGCCATTGTTTTGTGTCTCGTAATACGGCATCCCATTTGGTATTGCCCCTGCAAGTTTGCTTGCATACCCATTGTAGGCAGAATCGATTGCTGTATCGTAGTCGAACGCATAGCTTAATGCTTTCCGTACTTCACCATCTGCTAAATACACATTGTTCGTCACTTTGGTGTTTATGACACACATCACGATGTCATAGCTATCGAAGGGGTGAACAACTATTCTCTTGTCGCCAGAGACATCTTCAAGGTTTGCATAGGGGAGGTAAGCAAAGTCAGCATCTCCATTTTTCAACGCTAAAATCCGTGTCGCAGGCTCATCAGCGTACTTTATCACTACTTTTTGAGGATGATTTCCTTCCCAGCCGCCCCAATAATTCGGGTTCCTCACTAAGACGATTTCTGTCGCTCGTGTCCAATGATCAAGCATATACGGGCCGGTTCCCATCGGATTTAATTTCATCCATTCGTTTTCTTCTCCTGGCACAACTCCACCATGTTCCTCTACATAGTCTTTGTCAACAATTGCGGCTACCGTATATGGTAAAAGTGCTAGAAAAGCACCGTACGGCTGTGTGAGTTTTATTTGAACAGTATCCTCATCAAGAACAGTCGTACTATTCGTATCCATGCATTGTGCCAGAATCCAGCTCACCCCAGATTCAGGGGCATCCATTAATAATACTCGATCAAAGGAATATTTTACATCTTCTGCGGTGAAATTATTTCCATTGGAGAATTTCACGTTGTGACGGAGATTAAAGGTCCATGTCAAAGAGTCATTTGAGACCGTCCAATCTGTCGCAAGACACGGATAGAACGTTTTCGTATCATTACCTTTATAGGTCACAAGAGTGTCATAGATCTGGAAGATTGGTTCAGAAGACCCAGTGTCATATGCATCTGCTGGATCGAGTGTTTTCGCATCACCGATGTCATATCGCACAATCATCGTTGGATTCTTAATCTCAGGTCGTTCTTCCTCCTGTTGTTCGGTACATCCACTGAACGCGATGAAGATGAACATCGCACTAATAATGATCGCAAAAACACCAGCCTTCTTATTCTTCTTCCTAACGGTACTCATAAGAATTTTCCCTCTTTTTTCCACCATCTCTATTATCTTGGGTGAGAATGTATGACATTCCTTGTTTAATTACTTTTTCATTTAAACAGTAGAGATTTTTTCAAAAAAGATACGCACCAGAGACATCACAACATCCTCTGAATCGTTTCTCTTGTGTACCCAAAGGGAACCAGCAGACTTTCTGCGCATTTCGCCAGCTGACGGAGATAGTACGCGTCATCGATATCTTCAACCCCCTGCATCGTTTCGGCAAGACAGACCCGTCGTTTGTGGTTCTGAGAGCTTTCATCGGTCACCATATAGCGAACCGATTGACCGGGTCTGATGGGAACGCCAAGGTCCTGCAACTGCAGTAATGCTGACTTAACCAGAGTGTTGACTTTATACGTCACGATATCCCGTGATACTGTTGTCGTACACACGAGATCGTTTCGATCTACGGCACTGGACCGCAGTGCTGCTGCGTATCGCTTTAGCACCTCAATGGATTTTGGTATCAACGCACAAAACTCCTCTGTGGTGCAAGCCTGTTTGAAGACGGTAAGCATCCCCTGCTGAGCGTTTTTCAGGAAAATAGGGGTGCTATGCTGCCGCAGCTCCACGCCTCGTACCTTCACGGTCCCGTTCTCAAACATTCCATAGTACCTTGTCAATGCGCCGACGCCGGTTGATTTGCTTGGGAGAAACACGATCCATCGGTAGCGACCCTCCACATCCATGCGAATCCCGGTCCGTTGACCAATCATCCGGGAGAGATGAAACGGACGGACACACCCAGGACTGCCTTTGACCCAGAGTGAGTCAACAATGCCATGGAGCACCTCATAGCCTGCCTGTTGCGCAACCTCCGATGCGGTCAGCAGGATATCACGGCTAAACGCAGTGATGCTCTCATGACATTCGACGCGACCATACCGTGCGTTCCGATACCCGGTATACCCGAAGCAGACCACAAGGACCCATTTCCATGCTTTCTGCAGCTCCATGTTGACCGCCGAATTGTACTTGGTGTTTTTCGCCCGTGCCTTGAAGCAGAACCTGCGTCGTAAAATCGGCTCGAGGACCTCCGGGAGCAATCCTTTCTGCCTGCTGCAGATATGATACCCCAGCTGAGGCACGCGCCTGGTGGAGTCAGGGCAGCAGGAACACAGCAGTGTTTCCGGGCTGATGTTATGGACTACCATAATCGTGGGGTAAAGGGAGGCGTAATCAAGCTCCACAACATCCTCATGAAGGCCGACCATTGGATCAAGGACAAGCCCACCCCGGTCCGCGACAAGCAGCTCCTCTGCGGTCTTCCAGTTTTCCGGCATGTTCTTCTTCCAGGGGATCAGATATCCCTTCGCCGTCGCAGCGTTGATTTCAATCTGGCTGATGGCGGTCCCCGGACCGAGCCGTGAGAGCAGCTGCAGGGGGATGTTTGCACATCGGGCGACATCAAGAATCCCGTAAAGCCCGCTTTGGCCGTAGAAGAACGACTGCGCGGTATCCAGATGAATCCGACCCTGCAGCAAATAAAACGCGGGGCGGTACACGATACGGCCGTAACTGAAATACGATTTTGCTTTTTTCATCGGTCTAAGGCTGTTTTTTCCCTGGTTTTTCTCTCTGCCTAGGTTCATTAGATGCGGTATCCCACAAAGCTTCGCACGATGATACAGAAACGGCAGCACCAGGCTGTCTCCGTTCACAGTTGCAATCACATCTGGATTGCTATGTTGAATATGTGTCAGTGCGGACAGGATTGTATCTGTTTCGTTGTCTTCTTCGACGACCTCGTCATTTATCGTTATCCCTCGCAGGGGCTCCTCGAATGACAGAAATCCCTTTTTTCCTGCTGCGATATCAAGATGCAGTATCTTTAAGCCAGGTACCTCGTAGTCAAGTGCCCATTGCTGGTCATTAAGAATGAATCGTTTCCCGTCCCATGTCACCTGCGCATGGCAAAACACGCCACGCTCCTGCAGATACCTGCTGGGAAGACGGAGGTCGACGTTGAACAACTGATACTTCTGAAACCCGCCCCACGAGTCGACCAGGTTCGCAAGTGTATGCAGGGAATCAAGGGTTCTTGGTACCACTTCAAGGACCATGGTGTACTTCGACGAACCAAGTGTGAGTTTTGTCGGGGTCAGCTGCAGTCGTTTCACCTGAGGCAGCTGCTCCAATGCCTTGGTGACCTCGGAGAGATCATGTGACGGCGTGTGGACGTAAAAGCACGGCTCGTACGGCTCTTCGACCCGTATTGCTTTGCCATTCTGCAACAGCCAGGTGACCATAGTATTTTTCGTAGGGTCCTGGTACACGTCAAGGATGGTTCCGCTTCGCATACTCTCGCAGCTTCCGCAATGTCTTCTCATGTTCCACTAAAATCGACATCACGATTGGCTCGAACGGATTGGGGTTGCTGATGTTGCTGCCAGCGGCCGCGTGTTTGCGGGCATGGTTGATGAGCTCATCGAACGCCTCCTGATCAATTGTGCGGAGTGCGCGTTTGAAATCGTGCCATTCCCAGCCGAACGATTCAACGACCATGCGGAATGTCGGGACGGTTCGCCCCATCAGTTCACCATCCCAAACGCCTCAAGGTGACTTTGCCCTGCTGCGCCACGACGTATCATCGTACTCTTCTGTCCTTTGATCAGTTCAAGAGCGGTACCTCCTTCGAACTGTTTCATTCGTATGATTTCGCTGGCGTGCGCATACAGGTGTTTTCCCAGACCCTTTGCTGGAGAAAGCGGTATCACATCGAGGTTCGTACACACGGTGATGAGAGCATATCGACTAGTAAGCTGCTGTATCTTCTCCAAGTCCTGGACGAAGAGCGTCTGTGACTCCCTAGGTGAGACGTCAGGATCGCGATAGAGCGCTGGCAGCATGCCGATAAGAAGAGTACGCGGACTGCATTTCTGGATTATGGGCTCAAGCAGCTCTTGCAGTATGGTGGAGAGCTGGTAGACGGTGAACGCCCTGCTCATCATCACGTTCTGTAATACCTCTTGTTGATTCAGCTCTAGTTTTCGTGCGTACCGCGCAATCTGGTACGGATTGGCACACATCCCGCCATCGATGTAGATTGTTTCACTGTGGAATGTTCGGTAGGTGTTGACGCAGAGTTGGTGCGGCAGATCTGCGATAAGGTTGCTGTTGCCGTCAACAAGGACTAGCTGCCCTGCTTTGAAGCCGCCGCACAGGCGGTCCAGCTCTGCTATCCCAGAAGAGACAATGAAGTCTGGTCGTAGCAGGACAGGAGCAACTGATACGTTCGCATGGGATTGCTTGCTTTTCTGTGGTAAACGATTGTTGTTCATGGATTTTGCCTCCCCTTAAAGAGATATAGGGAAGAAAACATAGGCTGCTCTGTTTTAAAAAACTAGAAGAGAGGTGAGTGAAAGTATTCGAAGAGATGTTGCTGTTCTTTCATCGTAAAAGGCTGTTCATCCGCATGGCGTTCTTAAGCATCGCGTGATTATTGTTGAAAAAGACGTACATGGTTCTTGGGTTGCTGCTCAGAATGCATGTTTGTATTTCTTGGAGTTGCTGATCTGTATAATCATGGGAGTACCACCCTGTCCTGCCGTGGATCCGTTCGTAGATAACATCTTGGCTCATGATGGTTCTCGGGAGATGTGGTGCATCGATGCTCACCAGCAGAATGCCGTGTTTTTTCCCCCAGTCGATGCATTCGTTGGTAAAGAGGGTGGGATGGCGGAATTCGACAGCGAGCTTCTCAGTTCCTGTTTTTTCTATGAACCGCTCCAGAGTGGTGAGATCGGCAAAGGACGGTGGGAGTTGGAAGAGGTAGTAGTGGATCAGGTCTTCTAGGGGATTAAAGAGTGTTTTGAACCGCTGAAAACTCTCAACAGCTGCCATGCTAAGTTTTTGGAAATGGGTGATGGACCGATGGACCTTCACCACCCATGCAAGATTTTTTCCTCTGGCTGCCCAGGATTTAATCATGTTTGGGTACGGGAATCGGTAGAAGCTCATGTTTAGTTCGATAGCGTTTAATCCTGATTCCATGACGTACCAGTCAAGGGATTTTCCGGTGTTCCAGTCGTAGGACCAGCCGGAAGTGCCGACATAGGCCTTTGTCATTGGTTTAGAGAACATACTTCGTCTTCTTATCATTTTTTCTGAACGGGCAAATACGTTCACTTCCCTTGTTTTGAACTATAAAAGTAAAAATGAGTATATATCATTTTGATAGAGACATTTGGGGAGCGTGTGAAGAACGCCTGGAAGAACATCTATCCTTTGCAAGAATCCGTTGAAGTGGAAAAAAAGAAAAGGAAGGAGTCGTTATAACTGAGAGGAACATCCATGTGTTATCGATATTCTGTGCCCGGTCCTGATTCACTGGTGAAGCGCTTTTCTGCGTTGTTTCTAGAGAACGTACCGTTTAAACAGCAGTATCATGCCTTTAGCTTCGATATGCCAAAGCTTCCTGTGATTACGAACGAACACCCGCAACAGATCCAGTTGTTTGTCTGGGGGCTGATTCCAAGTTGGGTAAAGGACCTGCGCGCTGCTGCAGAGATACGGGTAAAGACCATGAACGCCCGTGCAGAGAGCATCTTTGAGAAACCATCGTTTCGTCATGCGGCAGAGCAGAAGCACTGCCTGGTTTTGGCGGATGGTTTTTTCGAATGGCAGGAGTACCAGGGGAAAAACTACCCGTATTACATCCGATTGAAAAACCATGAGCCGTTTGCCATGGCAGGACTGTGGGACCGCTGGAAAAACCCGGATACCTTGGAGGTACTTGAAACCTATACGGTGATTACCACGAGAGCAAACCCGTTGATGGAAAAGATCCATAACAAGAAGAAGCGGATGCCTGTGATCCTTCCTAGCGCACATGAGCGTAAATGGATCTCTTCTTCACTGACACGGCAGGACGCAGAAACCTTGTTCGTCCCGTTTGATGAGCGGTTGATGGAGGCGTTTTCTATCTCACGGTTGCTTACGTCCAAGCAGAAAAACCTAAATGTGCCTGAAGTGTCTGAACCGTTCACATACCCAGAGCTTCAGAGTCGGTCCAGGCAGAACAACTTGTTTTAAGCACAGGCGGTTGTTGTGGTTTTTGCCTGAGGTATGTATGGACCTGAAAATTATATAAGCATCATGTCTTATTGTGGATTGGTCCAACCAACATCTCAAAAACTGTTCATAACGGAAAGAAAAGGAAGTAGAAACCATGGCCTTCATTGACCGATTGGAGAAGAATATTGCAAAGCTGGAGAAGAAGATTGAGAAGGAACAAATGAGAATTGCGCAATTGCAAGCAAAATGTGAAAGTAAGAAGATTACGAAAGCGGAGTTTAACTTAAAGAAACGGCATCATGATGAGCGCGTTCATGCATATAGCGCGCGCATCCGTGTGCTGCAGGGTGGAATTGTCAGGGAGAAGCAGCATATAGAGGAGAAGGCTGAGGAGAAAGAGAAGAAAAAGGAAGATAAGGAAAAGAAAAAAGAAAAGAAAGGGAAAAAGGAAAAAGAGGGAGAACCAGAAGGAGATTCCGAAGAAAAAACAGAGGAAGAAGTACAGTAACAATACGCCACGTTTCCGTTTCTGTTTGAGCGTTTCGTTGGAAAAAGGGTTCAGGTTCATCGTGTTTTATTCTTTTCTTTCTTTGTTAGGCGTGCCTCGTTTTTTTGGTTGGTCATGAATTCAACAGATATGTATGCTCTATGCTAACATGTATTGAAATAACTTTAAATACTGAATATAAATGTCGGCTTCTTTGTGAGGAGAGGGGAGAGTTATCCCCTTATCTTTTTTTCCCCTATTTTTCCTCTCTCTCCTCTTCTATACATTTTTCTTGCAAATGGCCAATAAGAAGGAAACCAGCCAAGAATCAACCACATTAGGACCATCGATAAAAAAATCTACGGATTCTTCATTCATGAACAACAGAAAATTCTGTGAACTGACCACCACGCCGCTTTTGCTTTATTTCAACCCTGGTGACCTTCGCAAGTGGCGGTCCTTTCCAGCACCAGACAATCATCTCATTAACGGTTGTCTCCTCTCCTTCGAACACCGCCTCGACGGTTCCCTTGGCAGTATTCTTCACCCATCCGGACAATCCAAGCTCGTCTGCTTTTTGTTTGGTATTTGCACGGTACCAGACTCCCTGCACGCGACCAGAGATAACCACATGGACTTGTATCTTCATGGTAACCACGATCTATGGTCTGAACCGCAAAAGCGTCCGCGGGAACGGAATCGTATCCTTTATGTTCTCTGATTTACAGACCCAGGCGACCAATCGCTCGACCCCAAGACCATAACCCGCATGAGGCACTGAGCCGAACCTTCGTAAATCAAAATACCATTCATAGTTCTTCACGTTCTCCCCCATCTGCATTAACCGCTCTGTCATCGCCGCGATATCCGTGCTTCTCTGTGACCCTCCGATGATCTCCCCGTACCCCTCCGGTGCCAGCATATCAAAACACAGCGCAGTCCGCGGATCCTTCTCATCCTTTGGTTTGTAGAATGCCATGATCTCTAGTGGATAATTGGTTACCACCACCGGGGTCTTGAAATGGTTCATCAGCCTATCCTCCTCGATGGTCCGAAGATCCTTGCCCCATTCGATACTCATACCCTCCTTCTCCTGAAGGATCTGTAACGCATCGGTATACGTAATCGTGGGAAACTCAGAAGTCGCGATTTCTTGGAGTTTTACGATATCTTGACCAAGAAATTGAAGATCATTTTTGTTTTTTTGAAGAACCTGCCTTAGAATATACTGCACCTCTTCCTTAGCCAGTGCAACCACATCAGAAAGTTCCATCCAGGCTGCCTCCATCTCCGCCATCCAAAATTCTGAAAGATGTCGCGATGTTTTTGATCGCTCTGCCCGGAACGTCGGTCCCATGTTATAGATTTTCTCTAACGCGAAAATCCCTGCCTCTGCGTACAACTGCCATGATTGCGACAGATACGTCTTATCTTCATAGTATTTCACTTCAAAAAGCGTCGAACCACCCTCACATTGGTTTGGCTGTAACACCGGTGCATCAAACTCATAGAACCCTTTTTCCCTGAAAAACGTATGGATTGCACCAACCACTGTGGAACGAACCTTCAATATCGAGGTTAACTTGCGTGACCGTATCCATAGATGCCGCTGGTCAAGCAGAAGCTCTGGGCTTTGATCCTTTGTAATCGGAAACGGTTCTGCAAAATTCACAATGGTAAGACCTGTCACTTGCAGTTCAAAGCCGCCAGGAGCCCGTTTATCTTCTTTCACGACTCCGGTAACTTGCACTGATGACTCAATAAGAGCTTTCAAAGCATCCTCAAACTCTATGTCTGGGAGACTGCCTTTTTTCACTGTCGCTTGCAGCACGCCAGTGACGTCCCGAAGAACCATGAAAACGATATTGCCACTGCTGCGAGTCCGATAGATCCATCCACGAAGATGGATTGTCTTCCCCGTGTATTCTCCCGTTAATATTTCATCTATTTGTGTCCATTTTGTTTCCGGCATGACCGACAACCTACTATGGGGGATATGTTAGTCACATTTATCAATTACGGTTTCCTTTTTAATCAAAACGTCTTTACCATACAAACCTGGATACCGATGAAATATGACCCGCCCTGTCAACCTCAAGGGTTACCCTTAAATATGACCTCTTTTATTATTGGCAATACTTTCTTGTAGTATTCAAAGTACTATATAGAGAGAGCTTGTACGCTAAAACGGGGTATCATCTTGGCAGAAAATGAAAAGTCACAAGAAGAAAAAACACATCATTCAAATAAAGAATCAGAAGAGACAAAACCGGTAAAGACCAACGAATCCTCTGAAGAACCTAAAAACAAGACCGCTGCACCTGAACCAACGGCGGTAAAACCAGACCAACAACGGAGAAAGGAGAAAAAAGGAAAACAACCAGCCAAGGATGAGGAACCCGCGAAGAAAAAAGAACACGATGAGAATTTCAATTATATCGTCCGGATAGTAAATACGGATATCAACGGTGAAAACAATATCGTCCAAGGTCTGACCCAGATTAAGGGAATCGGACGGCATATGGCGACATTCATCGCAGATACGGCCGGAGTCGACCGGAAGATAAAATTTGGGGATTTACCTGAACCTGAGATTGAACGACTTAAAGAAGTGCTGGAAAACCTCGATGAATATGCTCCCGCATGGATGCTGAACTACCAAAAGGATATGTACACAGGAGAGAACATCCATTTAATTAGTACGGAGGTCACGTCACGACTGAGAGATGACATCAACATGATGAAGATGATACGATCCTACCGTGGTGTCCGTCATGAGCTTGGCCTTAAAGTACGTGGACAACGGAGCAGCTCGAATGGAAGAAAAGGATTAGCACTCGGTGTCTCTAAACGAAGGGAAGCACCCGGCTCAGCGGGTAAGAAAGAAGAATCCAAGGAGAAATAGGAGTGACGTAGATGAGCAGTCAGAAATTCCCACGAAAGAAATATGAAACTCCCTTACATCCTTGGAAAGAGAGCCGTATCAAATCAGAACGGGAGCTGATAAAGAAATACGGGTTAAAAAACCATAAAGAAGTTTGGAAGGCGAAAACCTATCTTGGGAAACATCGTGAGCAGGCAAGAGAACTGCTTGCGAAAGTCGGATCAACAAACCCACAGGTGAAAAAAGAAAGTGACCAGTTACTGCTTCATTTAACACGAATGGGTATCCTTTCTATGGGTGCGTCTCTTGATGATGTGCTCGCGTTGGAAATCGAATCAGTACTGTCACGACGGTTACAGACGTTGGTGTATCTCAAAGGATTTTCCAGTACACCGTATCAGGCACGTCAGTTGATCTGCCATGGTCATGTTGCTGTTGGGAACAAGAAAGTCACCATTCCAAGTTATATGGTTGCTAAGAACGAGGAAAGCCAGATTAGCTATACGCTTCAATCCCCCTTAAATGAACTGTCGCATCCAGCACGACCAAAAGGTGATACATATAAGACCGCTGAGATGGGAGCTGCGGTAAACCCATTTGGTACAGACAAACCAGTCATGGTTGTTCCAACAAAACAGCAGCAAACATCTACACCGGTGACGCCAGAAAGCAAACCTGCGACTGTGGTGGAGGTGGCAAAGCAACCAACGCCTGCAATTACAGAGAAATTACCAGAAGAGAAACCACCAGAAGAGAAACCACCAGAAGAGAAACCGACAGAAGAAAAACCAGCAGGAAAACCAAAGGAACAATCCAAGAAAGAGAAGAAAACGGAAGGAGCGTAAGACATGGCACGAAAAGGCATTGCTCATATTTATTCATCTTTTAATAATATCATTATCACTGTTACCGATTCCACAGGTGCAGAAACCATTGCGAAATGCTCTGGTGGGATGGTGACGAAATCAGCGAAAGATGAAGGGTCACCCTATGTTGCGATGAAAGTCGCACAGGTCGTGGCAGAGGCTGCGATTGAAAAAGGGTTTGACAGTGTCAATATCAAGATTAGTGGGAAAGGTGGAAAGAAAGGTGGAAACCCGGGTCGTGGGGCTCAAACTGCGATCCGATCATTGGTCCGTGCAGGATTACGGATTGGCACAATCGAAGATGTGACGCCACATCCGCATGATGGATGTAAACCAAAGGGTGGAAAAAGAGGTCGTCGTATCTAAGGTGGATATATGAAAGTCAAGACCGTTGAACTGAAGGGAAACCAAGGTGTCCTAAAAATAGAAGACACTGATCTATATTTTGTAAACTCCCTTAGACGTGTGATGCTTGCAGAACTTCCGAAACTTGCAATCGATGATGTGATTATCTACGATAATACCAGTGCGTTGTTCGATGAACTGATTGCACATCGCCTTGGGTTGATCCCTATCCCGACCGATCTACACACTCTTGTGTTTCGAGATGAGTGTAAATGTGAAGGTAAAGGATGCCCCAGTTGCACAGTGCGTTATACTCTCAGTAAAGAAGGGGACTGTGTCGTGTATTCTGGTGATTTACAACCAGAGCACCCTAGTTTTGCTATTACAGAAACCACGATTCCCATCGTAGAACTTATGAAGGACCAACGGGTGATTTTGGAGGTCGAGGCGGTTCTTGGACGAGGGAGAGACCATGCAAAATGGCAGGTTGTCCTTGCACCGAGGTACCGTATGGAAACCAAAATTATGGTTGACAAAAAACGCATCAACGAGGTCAAAGCATTCATCGAGGAACTACCCAAGGATCTTGTTGAGCTGAAGGGTGATAAACTGGAACTAAAGGACCCTTCACAGGAAAAGATCCTAGAATCGTACCTTGAAAAACATAAGGTAGATTTTATCGCGATAACAAAGGACCCCTCGAAACTGCTATTCAGATTTGAGACCGATGGGTCGATGAGTGCGAAAGCTGCATTACAGGAGTCTATTAATATCCTGGCCAAGAAATACGAAGAGTTCCGTGGGCTGCTCAAAGACCTCTAACCAAGGTGACTTGACCGAAAACTCTTTTACCTGTTTTCTCTTTTTACGATGCGATGTACATAGGGCCTGTGGGGTAGCTTGGTATCCTTGTGGCTTCGGGAGCCATCGACTTGCGTTCAAATCGCAACAGGCCCATGGTCCTCTCTCGGAGGAAATTCAGTCAACAGACACGAAAATGGCGCTCTGTTGGTTTTCTCCTTATCTCGCTGTCCTGCCATTTTGTGTATTTTTTGTGATGGTTTCAGGGCGAGACTGATCCAATCCACAGGCAAGATGTTGTAGTAGCTTACTGCTTGTCCGATGTAGGTGTTTGTTGTTGATATTTCCTCGTGTCCGAGCCATCGTTG
>MUGD01000181.1 GCA_002900555.1 Thermoplasmata archaeon M9B2D
AAGAGATACTCTTGGTTGCTTCCATGGTTTCATGCTGATTGAAACAAGCAAAAGTATCAATGCAAAAATAGCGGGTAAGATAAGGTTCTTTGGATCAATGAAAAGACCCGCTTGTCGGAGCATCGGATAGAGTGTCGACAAAACAATTGCAAAAGTCAGAAGTGCTGCCACAGTTCGACCTCGATATCGAGCAATGATGCTTTGGTTGACTCGAATGGTCCACAGAACTAACAAAGCAGCCAAGCTGGAAAATGAAGATATGGCAATCGTGAGATTCAAGGTTGTCAATTGATTTCCAACTGGTCCCGTAAGAAGGTACAAACACGCAAGTGGAGTGACAGCAGCAGCTACAATCATAAGCGGATCAATACGACGTATTCGGTCTGCAATGATACCAGTCAAAGGCAGTACAAAAACCGCAGCGAGAGCACCATAGCCCAACAATCCATGATGCTCATCGAGACTCAAATCAAAAACGGTGCCCGATATTAATCCCATAATCACATAGAAATTCAATGATATTGGGCCGGCAAAAAGAAGGAAGACTGCCGCAGTTCTTGTTGGAAATTCGCGGTATTGAAGCATCTATAACATCTCTGAGGTGTATATCCTGTAACTGAAGAATTATGGATATTTCGACTTCTTATTTATATCGAGAGCTCTATCACAGAATATCATTGGCAATAGCGATATCTTAAAGACCCCTCATATTTTGCTCTGATGCTAGGAGAAAGTAGATTTGGTAAGTAAGCTTGGCGTTAACGAATTCATGGTTTTAACTTCAGGAGGCACTCCGATTTTTCACCATTCGACGACTGGTGTTCGGAAGCTGGACGATTTGCTCTCGGGGTTCATAAGTGCAATAACAAGCTTCGCTACTGAAATCGGCGAGAGATCCATACAAAGCCTATCCTTTGAAGGCTCACAGCTGCTCTATGAGCAAGATGAGAATGGCTACCTTTTCATATTCCTTGTGGAAGCTGGTTCATCGGAGAAGGTCCTTCGAGCTGTACTTCGCGAATTGAGAAGAGAATTCACATCTCGATATGAAACGGAAATGAAGATGGAGATTCCCATTCTGGATGTCTTTATGGATTTTGAAAATGAAGTTAAGGATGTTCTAGTGCGTTACGAAGGAGTCCTGGCAGCACTAGCAGGCTTTAGCGCTTTCACTGTTCCCGAAATAAGAAAGGCATCTTGGGACATGGCTGTCGAGTCCGCGAGTTTTCTTGATGAATTTCATCGTGATTTTGGCACATCAGGCAATAGAATTCTATCCATCATGGACGGTCACAAAACACTTCATGACATAAGTCGGAGTCTGGGAATTATGCCCTCTGAAGTCCTAGATGTAGTTGAATACTTGGCCATTAGAGGACTTCTTAGAGTTTCGAAGCTTTGCCCACTCTTGCGTGGCAATGATACTCGCTTCGAAGCATACTTGGACATCATTGGACTGCCAAGTAGGGATTATCAACTTCTTGAGAGAGCGAAGAATTTCTGTAATGGAGAGAGAACACTCACGGAAATCAGTGAAAGACTCGGAGTAAATCCTGAACAGCTTTATGATGTTCTTGAGAAGATGGGGGACCAAGTAGAGTGGAATCTTGTTGAAGTGACTGCTTTGAATCAATAATCATTCTAATGACCATTTTGCGAAGTGATTAAGTAGACCTTTGTCCATCAAGAATCATTATCTTGGGAGAGTACTCCTTTGGTCAATGAAATCATCATACTGCAAGAAGGAGGAATACTTCTATTCCATTATAGTATTGGTGGAACAAAGAAACTGGATGAACTAGTAGCTGCATTTCTTTCAGCAGTCGATTCCTTGGCGGCACAGGCAGGACGAAAAAGAATAACGACAATTGCCTTTGCTTCCAATAAATTGGTCTGGGAGAAGAAAGGCAATCTGTTCTTTATCGCGATGGTAACAGAAGACAGTTCAAGTGAACTTTACAGAATAATTCTCAAGGACCTTGCTGAGCAGTTTGTGAGCATGTTTTATGCAGACCTTATGAAAGAGCTCAACGATTTGAGGAGATTCAGGTCATTCACAGATGCTGTAGAAGAAACTCTGCACAAATTCGATGGCATACCTGGTCTAGCGCGCAGGTATAAGACCATTCTTTTACCTTCTGAAGATCTGAACTTATTGAAGAAAAAACTAGTAGAGGTCGAAATTAGCCAGAATATTCTTAGAGGGTGTTTAATTACTTATGATGGGTATATTGCCATTTCGCACCTGCGTGCTTACGAAATAGAAATCGTTCTCGACCTTATACCAATTCTTCTTCGAGATGTTGAAGTTCGCGAGCATGCAAGCCTCGAAAAGGAAACAGCACTTCTATTCGTCAAGATTCAAAACAAAGCCATTGCTGCTTTTGTTGTTCACATTGGACTTCCTGACGATGCATATAGAGAACTTGTAACACCCTTCGTCATTTATGCGCTAGATGCAAATTTTGGAGCATCAAGAAAATTCGAGCCCGAAAAGCTGGAGAGTCAAATATCATTTTATGATTTTGATAGAGTCAAGCCTATTGCCAATATCGACAGCATTGAGCATGAATTGAATCAGCTACTCAGTTCGTCATCTGAAAGTGTTCGATCAGGTGCTTTCAAGCTACGTGATATGCTTAAAGAAAATCCACTTGTATCAGAAATTGAAGAGACCATGGACTTACCCAAGAATGAGTTAGATGAACTACTGGCCAAGCTAATAGCGAAAAACTTGATCAGAATCGTGAAAGCATATCCTATTCTGGAGCAGCAGGATGAACGTTTTGTGGCTTTTTTGGAGGTCATAGGAATAAAAAAGAAGGACTTTGACGTAGTTAAGACCATCAGTACCTATTGCGATGGAAGTCTATCGATACAGGAAATATCAGAAAGAACAAATATCCCAGCCGTCAGAGTGATGGAAGTTTTACACTTACTGAGCAATAACATATCTTGGTCCAATGAACGGGTGTTGAAAAATGTCAGGTAAAATCATATCAATTCATAGTTTTCGTGGTGGAACAGGAAAATCGAATATTGCTGCGAACTTGGCAGCATATGCTGCAATACAGGGGAAGCGGGTTGCAGTTATGGATACTGACATGGCATCACCAGGAATACATGTCATATTTGGCCTTGGTCGAGAGAAGATGAAATACACTCTTAACGACTACTTGCGAGGTTCATGTGACATTACTGATGCATGCATGGATATTACAAGTCGTCTTGATATAAAGAAAGGAAAGCTCTTCTTAATCCCGAGCTCAATGACTGCGACTGACATAACTAGGATTCTCAGAGAAGGATATGAAGTTGGAGACCTCAAGAAAGGCTTTACCGACGTAATTAAGGCCAAGGATTTAGACTATCTTATTATTGATACCCATCCCGGATTGGACAGAGAAACGCTCCTCTCAATGGCTACTGCTCACATCCTATTTGTTGTTGCGAGAATCGATGAGCAGGATTTACTTGGGACGGCTGCGACTTTGAGTGTAGCTAGAAAGCTGCAGGTTCCAGAGATACGTATTATCATTAACAAGAAACCTGGAATATATGAAGATAGAGCGATTATCTCCGAAGTTGAAACTAAATTCAAGGCAAGAATCGCCACAATCATACCACTTCTTCCGTTGCTAATTGAAGTGGGTAGCCGTTTCGTTGTCACACTCAGATATCCAGACAGCGAGTTTGCAAAAAACATAGAAGAAATCTATAGATTAATGCTATGACACAGTTCCAAATAGGTTGCGAGATTGTATAATAATAACTGCTAGCACCAGAATTATGAAACACACTATAAGTGTGAGAAGAAGGACCGAATCAGATTTGGATTGTGGTTCGTATGTCATCATGATATGTTTGACCCAAAAGAAATTAACTCTTATCCAAGATGTAGAATAGGAAAGTTTCTATTTGCGCTTCATTGGGAATATTGAAAATGGTGGATGAATCCAATGGTCATCGATGTAAGACTAGCAACAGCTCAAGATCGTTCAGCACTAGATCAATTCTATGCACGTGAAGGACATAGTTTTCAAAAACTCGCGGCTCAGGCAGCCTGCACACCAGTCGGAGGAATTCTTGAAACGATGTTTGTTGTTGCTAGCGCTAATGATATCGTTGTTGCTGCGCTGAAGTTAGATATTGGCAAAGATCCAAGGATAGGTAAGATTGGTGTTATTCAGCACTTCGAAATAGAGGAT
>MUGD01000029.1 GCA_002900555.1 Thermoplasmata archaeon M9B2D
AGTCTTATTCATCGATCTCTCTCCATAGCATCACTATCCACCAAGCAAGGTCGTAATTATGAACTATGGTTATAATACTTATCCTTTCATCTGGATGCGAGGCAACAACTGAAGATTTCACAAAGCCTATTAACACCTGTTTCTATGCTGCCCCCATATGGTGTACTATCAGTTTCAAGGCTGTACAAAACATGTACGTATTGGCAAGATTATCTGCCTTGCCAGAACCTACCATGAACATGCGAAAGAAATGAACGTAAACACAACTGAAGACCCTCTGCTGTTCCTCAAACCAGCAAGTTCTGTGATTTTTCATCATGGGACAATCAAAATCCCTAAAATATCCAAGTGTTTGCACCATGAGGTTGAGCTTGGGGTCGTCATTGGCAAAAAAGGAAAAAACATCACTGAAGAAAACGCACTGCAGCATGTCCTTGGCTATCTTGTCGCCCTTGATATCACCGCAAGAGACATCCAATCAAACGCAAAAAAAAACGGATGGCCGTGGGCAATCGCAAAAGGATTTGATACGTTCGCGCCTCTCAGCGATGTGGTGGTAAAAGAAACAGTTCCCGACCCGCAGAACCTCAAACTGGAGTTAAAAATCAATGGTGTCGTTAAACAACAGGCAAACACAAATCAGATGATCTATTCGCTGGAAAGGATCATCTCGTTTATCTCTGATATCATGACCCTGGAGCGTGGGGACCTGATTCTTACGGGAACACCAGAAGGAGTTGGTGAACTAAAAGAAGGGGACGTCCTTGATGCGTCGCTTGGTTCCTATTGCTATCTTTCCGTAGACGTACAACCGGAGACGCTACCTTAAATGACCCGCTTCTTCAAAAGACATGTCTTGCATAGCCTCTGCGATGTTGGCTCACCGCAGGTTGGGCATTCGTTTAGTTGACCCAAGGGGTACTGGGTAAGCAACAAATTCTTGATACTTTCATAACTGTTCATAATACTATGTCTGGTCCCTGGCGTTTTTTCCTCAAGAGAATCGATGATTGCACGAAACGAACCACGTAACGCTCGCGTTGAATACGGACATTCCGCGTTATGAAACGTAATGTTTTTTACCAACGCATATACCATGACCTCTTTCTCAGGAATCATACGCAAGGGCAGCACCCGTGGTATCAGACCAGGTTGAACCCGTTCATGCGGTCCAAGACGCGCGAGTTTCTGCATATCACCATTAACAAAGTTCATCAGAATCGACTGCGCCATATCATCAAGATTATGACCCATGACCAGTTTATTGACACCAAGGTCCCGTGCTTTCCTATTCAGACAAAACCTCCAGACAAAACCTCCGAAACACACCACAGTAACTACATTCCCCTAGCTCATCATGAAGCATGGCAATATCATCCATCGTAACCCCAATAGCCTCCTTAAATGAGATAATATGATGTTCAATACCTAATTTCGTACAGTTTTCCTTGGCAATAGGAATACTTGTCTCTCGATATCCGACGATACCCTCATCGACCGTGATCGCATGCAGCGTCACATCCGGGTGTTTTGAGAAAATCTCAGACATGAGATGGAGCATCACCGTACTATCCTTCCCACCGGATAATGCAATACCAAATGTTGCCTCATCCAGCGTTTTTCCCTGCTTCTTTATATCTTTTTTCACACGTCGTTCAACAAATTCAATAAAATGGTTTCTACAGAGATGCGCGCCGCTATATCGAATGAAGGTAATTGATGGTTTCTTACATTTAAGACATGAAATGGTCATAAAAGACCCTCAAGAAGCCTAGGAACAGTAAAGGCAGAAGGCCTTGATGTATTAGTAATTTGCTACACAATTACGAAAAATCTAAAACCTTATAAAACCTTAAGTTTATATGTTACCAACGTATACCGTTTAATCAAAGATACACTCTAATAATTTAATGATGAGGAGATAGTGCTATGCCAATTAAAAAAGAAGTTTGTATCACAGGTATCGAAGAACTTGATATGAAAATGTCCGGCGGAATTCCTCTTGGAAGTACTGTGCTTGTCACTGGATGCAGCGGATCAGGAAAGACAACCTTATGCATGCAGTTCCTATTTAATGGCGCAAGAAGAGGCGAGCGAGGCGTCTTTTTCACCATCACAGAACCACTGTTTAAACTGACAAAAAACCTCGAAGGATTTGCTTTCTATGACAAAAAACTCATTGAATCAGGTATGGTCAATATCATCGATCTACGTATCATTAGTGAACGGTTGGGTCTAGACACAGAAAAATATTCAGTGGAAGACGCTGGCGCCCTCCTGGACATATTAAAAGACATCGCAGACGAACTTGACGTCAAACGATTAGTTATGGATTCTATCACTGCCCTTTGTTACCGTCTTCAGACCAGAGAGATGATTCGGGATTTTATCTTCAAACTTGGGACATCTCTCGCGGTTATGAAATGTACTACGCTCCTTACCTCTGAGGTTCCCCCTCAGACGTTCAAATTCTCCCAATATGAAATCGAGGAATTTATCTCCGATGGCATTCTATTCCTTGGCGACATCGATAGAAAAGGGGACCTCATCAGAACCTTGCAGGTCATAAAAATGCGAGGCACCGACCATTCCCGAACGAAATTCGCATTAAACATTTCAGCACAACGAGGGATTGAGTTAGTACCATTATTGAAATCAACTGAGATTGAATCATTCTTGAAGCATTAGGAGATGATAAAATGGTAGACGCGGTTATTGAAGGGATAAGAGATCGGGTCGCAGCAGCAATCCAAGTAAATCAGTCTGTTGGGATACAGGTTCCTGAGAACAGACATGGGGATTTATTAGAGGCTATTTTCGAGTCGATATGTAGAAACACTCATACCATTTGGACGTACGTTGCTGTCAGTAAAACCTTTGATTACCTCTCGAAGACTTTTAAGGACGCTGCCAAACAAAACAACATCAAATTCATTGATTGTATCTCCCGTGCTGCGGGAATCTCCGACATCAATTCAAACTGTATCTATGTTGAAAGCCCAGTGATGCTTGAAAAAATAATCCTTGAGAGCCTTAACAACTTTAAAGGAATGAAACATGACCTGGACAAGTACATCATTATTGACTCCCTCAGCGCCCTGATGATCTACAATGATCCTGATATTATCAGGGAGTTCATTTCACTACTTATGAACAGAAGCAGGGCGGAAAATGTTCATGTCGTCTCCATCCTTGTCGAAGAAGAGATGGATTCAAGCAAACTCATCCAACTCAACGATAAAATCATTGTATTGCGTGATTCATTTATCGATTAGTGAGACGAACCTATGAATGATACGACAGGTAGAAAAACGCAACATACCGCATACACCTGGGAGGATTTCATCTCTGAAAACCATAACGTCGAACAATGGCAGCAGAGCGCGTTTCATGCCGCAGTAGAAAAACTACAAGCAGGACATGGAAATCCTGACACGGTGATGCGCATAGGTGAGGCGTTTGGCAGAGGATTATTTGCACAACACATCAAGGATAAAACTTCCACGTGGACAATCAAGGAATGGATAGCGGAGATACAAAAAGAAGTGTACAAACCACTTGGAACCGAGTTTACCTTTACAAAGGTCTCACCAGACGTGGCAATGACGTTTATGAACCGAAATCCACTTGCTCAATCATCGCATGAACAGGCAGCTGCATCGCTGTTTTCCTTCGGGGTTCTGCGGGGTTTGTTCCGAAGTGCATTTCCAAAGGGAGAACTTGTCCTCAACGACAAAGGAAACGATGACCAGCCTGAAATTTTTTTCAAGACACATGCATCATTCAAAGATAAGCTTGAACGCGAACGAACAATACGAACGTTAACCTTTTCGAAAAAAGAAGAAGGTACCTGAAAATGGCACGAGAAGCATTTATTGACACCACGGTTCAAACCAAAGAGGGGTTCGTGCAAACAGGAATAGATAAGCTAGACCGATTGCTTGAAGGGGGGATCCCTGAGGGGTTCACGGTCGTTGTTCTTGGCAGCCCAGGGAGCAGCACGGAAATTCTGGTTAAACAGATTGCGATAAGCGGATCTGTTACCTACATCACCACCGAGGAAACAAAAAAGGAAATAATTGACACCATGCAACGGTTCAACTGGCATATCCCAGAAATAGATTTTGTTGACATCTCTGAAAAATACTACTCAAATGTCCTGGAGGGGGAACAGAAACGCGTCAGCATCTATGAACAACGATCAAAACTCAAACTCAAAGAACTGATTGAAATCGGCTCCACCGCGATGCCATCGACAGCCACCGCTGACGAAGATTTCCTCGCGATATTGTCCAATAGTACAAAAAAAACACCTGAAAAGCGGATCACCATTATTAATTCCCTTGATTTCTTCCTCAGTCAGTACGATCATGATGACGTCCTCAGAACCGTTTTTGCCGTAAAGGTCAACAACATGAAGAACAAAGGAGCTCTTCTCATCGTCATGACAAAAGGAGTGCATGGGGAATTATTTGAACGAAAAATGGAGGGACTGGCTGATGCGGTCCTTGAGCTTGATGTCATCCAAAAAGGATCGTCCTTCGAACGCTACATATCTGTAAAGAAAATGCGCAATTATGCAAAAAAAATTGGTATCGCACGCTACGTTATCGATGATAGCGGATTCGTGCTTGAAATGATCGAACGAATCATGTAAAAAGATGATTCCTTTTTCATAGGTATTGTTTTACGTTTCACTACCACGGTCCCTATAGATATAAAACAGAGTTAAATACGCATACCTATCCTTTGTATATACTTTCGGTCTTCTTATCCACATATTTATAAACAGCTTTTCTTTTCTCATTACAAAAGGGAGTTCTTATGGGAAAAGACAAGAATAACGAGTCACCACTCTATGATTTACCAGGTGTTGGTCCTGCAATAGCAGACAAATTATTAGATGCAGGGTATGCAGATATGCTCAGCATCGCGGTATCATCACCACGAGAGTTAGCAGAGGTTGCAGAAATAGGTGAACCAACCGCTGCAAAAATCATTCAAGCAGCACGAAAGCAAGCAGATATTGGCAGTTTTGAGACAGGAACCGCACTACTAGAACGACGGGCGAAAATCGGGTCTATTACCACAGGGTCGAAAGCATTCGACGAGCTTATGGGTGGAAAAGGATTTGATAGTCAAGCTATCACTGAGCTGTTTGGGGAGTTTGGTTCAGGGAAAACACAGATAGCTCATCAGTTGTGCGTGAATGTTCAGTTTCCTCTGGAGAAAGGAGGACTAGATGGTCATGTTTTTTACATTGACACAGAAAACACGTTCCGCCCTGATCGCATTATCCAGATGGCTGAGGCATATGATCTTGACTCGGATGAGGTGTTAAACAAAATTCATGTCGCCAGGGCATTTAACTCCAGCCATCAGATGCTTCTCGTGGATAAGGTTATGGAGCTTTCCAAACAGTTCCCAGCACGTCTGCTCATTGTCGATTCTCTCACCAGTCAGTTCCGTGCAGAGTTCGTTGGAAGAGGCGCACTTGCGGACCGACAGCAGAAACTCAACAAACACATGCATGACCTCCTCCGCTGGAGCGATTTGTACAATGGTGTTGTTGTGGTAACTAATCAAGTTGCAGCAAAACCTGATGCGTTTTTTGGTGATCCGACCCGGCCTATCGGAGGACATATTGTCGGACATACCGCAACGTTCCGGCTGTATCTACGGAAAAGCAAGGGCGGGAAACGGATCGCACGACTAATTGATTCTCCGCATCTCCCTGAAGGGGAAGCGGTTTTTTCCGTCAGTGAAAAAGGAGTCAGGGATTAAAAAAAAAAAAAATTATCCTTCTTTTCTTTTTGATGGTGCCGCATTGACTTGCGTCATCGGTGTGATTAATGGGCTTGAAAAAGAAGGTTGTTCGAGCGTCTGAGGACGTAAGCGAACCATCTTAACCAACGCACTGCCCAAAAAAAGAATCCCAACGAGGACAAGAAACACAGGGGATAGCAGAATCTCTTTGTGATTGATTAGAACGAGGATTGTGATAGTAAATGCAAGCAGACCACCGATGATACCTGTAAATTCAATAGGGATCTTCAATGCCCCTACGTGCATCACAAACGGTTTATGATGCTCGGTGTTCTTCATATGGTGTTCCAGTGCTGTATGCATCTCAGATATCGTGGTCTGCGTCATTTCAAGGTCTAGACGGACCTGTGTGTTCATGGTCTTAAGCTCATGCATCTGCTCCTTCAGAGTATCAGCCTCCTGCTTCTGGTCAGCAATCGTAGTATGAAGATTGTGTAGCTTACCGTCAAGTGTAGATACCAGCTCTGTCGTGTTCCTGTTTGGTTCATCTGCGAAGATTGCCTCAACAGAATCGTTCATCCCGCTCAACGTTCTTATAATGTGTTCTGTTCTACCTTCAGATAATCGTTTTTCAACAGCAGACAACCGGGAACTCACACTGGTTGTTGTCTGTTCAATCTTCTGAATCCAGCTGCGCAACGACTGCAGATTTTCTTCTGCAGGAGATCCTTCCAAGGATACTTTTTTGCTTCGTACATTTTCCTTATTTTTTTTCCTTACTACCATAGAATTCCTCACCACCTTCTTCTACAAAGAGGATGTATATACATCCTTACTGACGAATCGGTCTACAACCGAGACACATAGTACAATCTCGGCTACCCTAACCGTACGACCGTGACTGCTTTGGTGTCAATAAAATCCTCAAACCCTGTCGCTTTCACAGTAAGGATTAGGTGCGCCTCGTTTATGTTCGCATCAAGAATCGGTTTAATCCCTGTGATTTTCGCAGAACCATTCGTCAGGGTTTTTGCTTGACTAGCGTCCCCGGCACCAACCAGCGTTACTGTCGCACCTGCAATAGGGTCTGCACGTTGATCATTTGTTGTCACCTTGACCCAAATCGTATAGGTCTTCGAAAAGGTAAATACCCCTCCCCCGTCGCTGCCTGGAGCTTCTGCGATAAGTGCATTGCTGGTTACTTGGGCGTTCATTGTTCGCGTTGCCTTCGGGATCATAAAGACGACTGCTGCAATGACAGCCACTGCAACAACCATAATTATGATCAAATACATCGGGATGCCTAATACATCCCCACGTTCATTTTTCCAAAAATTTTTTTGACTCATGTTCTACCTCCCGACTTAATTTTTTTTGGTGAGCCATGTAATAGACATGTATCTTTTTAATTCTTTTGAAATTTTTAATTCTGGTACAATAAATTTTTTATACTACATGCCTGACATTTGTTCGACAGTAAAACGACAGGGTGAGAATATGTGCAAAGAAATGAAACACTCAGAGGATGTCGTAGGTCATTTGAGTTTTTTAAGAATCATTTGCGCTGCTTTCTCCCCTGAGAGAAGCATGCCCCCAAAAATGGGACCCATACGGGGCGCGCCATAAACCGCATTGGCACCCATGCCAGCGACAACAAGACCGGGATAGACTTCCTTTGTGTTCTCCACAACGGTCCGTTCACCGATCTCAGCGCACATGGACCGTTCGTTCTCCAAATCTCCACTTGGTGTGTTTAACGAACCGACCTTCCGTCTGACAATCTTACAGACCTCAGCTGCATGACCGGTTGCATCGATGCAGAACCGGGCACGAACCGACAACGGGTCAACATGGAGACCAGCGATCTCAACCGCACTCCAGTTAATGACAAACCCGTTGACTCTCTTGTTGTCAACCAGTACATCCTCAACGGAAATGGTGTTAAACACCCTTGCACCTGCATCAATCGCAGCTGAACAAAGCTTTGTAGTGACCTCTATAGAATCAGCACTGAAATATCCCTCGCCCTCATCTCTGACGTTCACCCCGACAGACTCAAGTATCTGTTTTGATTGTTTTTGAACAACGATAACCGGGAACGTCATCCCGCCTCCCCACATGCCGCCCCCCACGGAGAGCTTCCGCTCGAACACGACAGTCTTTTTGCCTGCCTTTGCTAGAGATCTCGCTGCGGTCAAACCTGCAGGGCCAGCACCAGCGATAGCGACATCCACGTCAAAGTGCGTCCTGAATTCTTTTGAGAACCGTTCAAAGATTATCCGTGTAAC
Organism: Thermoplasmata archaeon M9B2D; assembly: GCA_002900555.1. The sequence continues at coordinate 8,055 of MUGD01000029.1, forward strand.
CATGACATCATCGATACCGATACCAAACACCTCGCATGCCCCCATATTCTCCTAGGATTATTAAACATACCGCTAATCCTTTATACTTCTACATAGGTTCCTCGTTTGTGCTGAAAATCCGACGTGTGCAGCCTGCAGATATTTTCCCAGTGATCGCCATTGCATTTGAGACGCTACCGGAACGATACAACCCCGTACTCTTTAATCAATTCTATGAGACGTTCCCTGAAGGTTTTTTCGTTGCTCTTCAAGACACAATCATCATTGGGTTTATCATCGGTATAAAAACAGATCCCGTGACTGCACGAATCCTCATGCTCTCTGTCAAAGAAACAAGTCGACGGCAAGGCGTCGGCACTGCATTGCTCAGACAATTTCTTGGTGAGATGATGCAGCAAAATGTACAACGAGTTTCTCTTGAGGTCCGTCCAACAAACCATCGTGCTCTACTCTTTTATAAAAAACAAGGATTCCATCTAACAGGTACACTGCAACATTTCTATCAAAATGGAGAAGAAGCGTACAGTATGACAAAAGAATTATAACCGATGATTTTCTTTTTCTCTCTCAGTCATAAACCGAATCGCCATTTGATTGAGACGATTCGCGATTTTTTCAAGACCAGGGTCACCGTTGTTGTCTGAGAGAATCCCTGCGATATCCTTACTTAAGGTAAACACCGCTAGTTTATGCTCCCGTTTTGATTTATGAATTTGATACGGAGTTATCTCCAGTTTCTCGTAGGAACTGTGATTGAATCCATTATTTTCATAAATCTGTTCAAGTTGATTTCGTATCTGATATAAAAACGTGTGGAGTTGTATGAGTTCGTCTTTCTGCATTGTCTTTGCCTTTCCCATGTCAAGAATACTATAAAGACTTTTTATATTTTTTCACGGTTGTTTCGTATGCAACTGATTAACATTCACACTATTATTTCTGTGCCATGTATGGTGTGAAATCATTGAAAGTCATTTTTTGTCAACACTTTGACTGCTTTAGGCATTTTAACGACATTGCCTAATTTAATACCAACGATTTCCCTGACATTCTTATTATTTGCTATGTCCAACAAACGTTGAGTCACAATACCATCAAAAACCACGGCAGAGACATTATCGCCTTTCTTGATTTCATCGGTAAGCTCCCTGACAGGGATAGTGCGTATCTCCTTACCGTTCTCATCTAACAACACAGCCTTCAAGGACCCGGAGATCTCATTAAGAATCGCCTCATAGTTCTTCTGTTTCTCGGATGTAATCACAGGTTCCTCCACGACTTCAGCACCCTCAGGTTCTTCCTTTCGTGTCTGTTGCTGTTCCTTTTTCTTTGAGAAAAACTCTTTTTTCATCCTCTGGGGCTGTTTCTCACCGTTGTCCTGACGTTTCTCCTCTCCGTTCTTTCCCTCAATCTTGATATTGTACATATCCATATACTGCTCACGCGGTATCTTATTTTTTAATGACTTCATAATAAGCTTCTGAGGGATTTCCTCAACCTCACGTGTCTGCGGTGCTCGGGCGATGAAATCAACGTCGGCGACCTGCAGCAACTCACGCAGGATAAGCTCCCCGCCACGATCACCATCGACAAACACAGTCGTGATTTTTTCTTTGGAAAGATCAATGACGGTCCGAGGGACGTTTGTTCCACCAACCGCTATGACGTTTTTAATCCCATACTTCAACAGGTTCAAGACATCGCGTCTACCTTCGACAATCACAATGGCATCGCTATCATTGATATTCGGACCAGCAGGACAATGATCATGACCATAACTAGTAATCTCCTCGACCTGTACCGCCTGGCGGACGTTTTCTGCGATGCTTTCACTATCAGTCTTACTTTTTTCCATAACTTCGTTAAGTAACGCCTTTGCTCGCTCGATAACCTGCTTGCGTCTTGAAACCCGAACATCCTCGACTTCCTCGACATGGATCGTTGCTTTACAGGGACCGACACGATCAATGCTTTCAAACGCTGCCGCTAGGATCACTGTCTCAACTTTATCCAACGACGTCGGTAATGTAAGAACACCATCGCTTTTCCCGTTCTTTGAATCAAGTTCTACCTCAATTCGTCCGACACGAGCAGACCGTTGTAACTCACGAAGATCGAGCTCGTCACCAAGAAGCCCTTCAGTTTGACCGAAGATTGCTCCAACGACATCGGATTTCTCTATGATACCATCTGCTTTTATTTTAGCCTTAATTAAGTATTTTGTAGTTGACGGGTCAATGACCATTATCTTCACCTCTAATTCCATCAACTCTCTGAAAAACAGCACCGGTTTCTGCTCGAAGCGGCAGAAGATTTTTTTCTCTCAATGTTACTACTTTTTCTTTACATATGCTCTGAGAGGAAGTAAATCGGTAATCTTAAGGTAATGAAGTACCATTTTTCATTAAGTTGATACTCTAATGATATTGTATAGAACTTGCGTCATATTTAAATGTTGTGCTTGATATTCAGGCTGGATTTCCATGGATAAAAAAATTTTTATAGGAGTCGCATGGCCATATGCAAACGGGTCACTGCATCTTGGTCATATCGCAGGATGCTACCTACCTGCAGATATCTTCGCACGATACAACCGCCTCATAGGCAACGACGTCCTTATGGTTTCCGGCAGCGATGAACATGGAACCCCCATCACCATCACAGCAGACAAGGAACATACGACACCACAAGCAATCGTGGATCGCTACCACAAGGAACAAACAGAAAATATGAAGCAGCTTGGGATCTCCTTTGACCTCTTCACCAGGACAACGACAACGAACCATGAAGCAGTGGTTCAAGAAATCTTCTTAGATTTATACCAGAAGAACTATATCCATAGAAAAAGCATTGACGCACTGTACTGCCCCACCTGCGCCCGGTTTCTCCCAGATCGGTACGTCGAAGGAACATGTCCATATTGCCAGAAAGAAGGAGCGCGGGGGGACCAGTGCGATAATTGTGGAAAACTCCTTGACACATTCGAATTACACAATGTCAGATGCAAAGTGTGTAGTGGGACACCAGTCAAACAAAAAACAGAACATCTGTTTTTTTCCTTAAGCGCCTTTGAATCCAAACTGAAAAACTGGCTTAAGGAGAAGGAGTACTGGAAGGCAAATGTCCTGAAGTTCACCAACAATTGGCTACAGAACGGACTGCATGATCGCGCAATCACCCGTGATATCAACTGGGGAATCAAAGTACCTGTATTTGGATTTGAACAGAAACGCATCTATGTGTGGTTCGATGCCGTAATCGGATATCTCTCAGCAAGTAAAGAATGGGCAAAACATCAGAAGGAGCCATCGAAATGGCAGGAGTGGTGGAAAAACCCAAAAGCGAACCATTACTATTTTCTTGCAAAAGACAATATCCCGTTTCATTCCATCATCTGGCCTTCTATTCTTATGGGATACGATGAATCACTTACGCTTCCCTACAACATCCCAGCCAACGAGTATCTTACCTTGAAAGGAGAGCAGTTCTCGAAGAGCAGAGGAGTCGGCATCTGGGTCCCTGAGATCCTCAAACGGTTCGATCCGGACGTAATCCGCTATTATCTCTCAATAAACATGCCGGAGAACAAGGATGCTGACTGGACATGGAATGATTTTGTCTCGAAAAACAACGACGAGCTTCTCGGAACATACGGGAACTTCATCCACCGTGTTGTCACCTTCACGAGCAAGAACTTCGGCGCAATCCCTGAAGCAGGCACACTCACCATGACAGATACAGAAGCACTCCAGAAGATACAGGATACTCAAAGAGAAGTCGGAGAGGCACTAACCCAATGTTCCTTTAAAAAAGGATTACGAGAGATCATGAACCTCGCTCAATACGGAAACGTCTACTTTGACCATAATCAACCCTGGATACTTATAAAATCCGATGTAGAACGCTGTAAAACCGTTCTGCATATCAGCCTACGGCTCGTCCAAGCACTGGCGGTCTGTATGATGCCATATCTTCCATTCTCTTCTGAGCGTGTCTGGAAAATGCTAGGACATACAGACCCTATACAACACTGGGATGACGCTCTTACTGACGTACATAACGCAACACCACTGCAAACACCGACACCTTTATTTAAGAAACTTGAGTTAACGGACATCGTGACAACCACTGATCCATTCTCAAAACTTGACCTCCGTGTCGCAAAGATACTTGAGGTATCTGATCATCCGAAAGCCGATAAATTGTATATCATGCAGGTCGATCTAGGGCCGCTTGGAAAACGAACAATCGTCGCTGGCATGAGACCATACTATCAGAAACAGGAGCTCGCTGGAAAATCGATTGTGATGGTCACAAACCTTAAGCCAGCGGTGATTCGCGGTGTCGAATCAAAAGGAATGCTTCTTGCTGCGACCGATGCAAACCATGTCGTCTCCCTTCTGGACCCGAAGGATAGTTCACCTGGCGCTGAGGTCGGGGTTGACGGCATTGTCCATGAACCAGTCCCTGTGCTTGAATTCGAGGCATTTACACAGGCCCCGATGACCGTCGATGCAAAAGGAACTGTTGTGTATAATGGAAAACCATTGAAAATAAAAGACATGATAGTCACCACAGACCGAACGGTAAAGGAAGGAGCAAAAGTGTCATAGGAGAAAAAAACCATGAACGCATCTATTGTTGTTAATACAGATTTGCCAGTACAAATTCTCAATAAAGGGAAAGTGCGTGACATCTATGAAATAAACGATAACCTTCTATTGGTTGCTACGGATCGTATCTCCGCCTTTGATTTGGTCTTACCAGACCCAATCCCCTCGAAGGGCATTTGTCTGACACAACTGTCGAAATTTTGGTTTGACTACACAAAAAAAAGCATCCCCAACCATGTGATTTCCACCGATCTCTTTGAATACCCAAAAGAACTCCATCCGTACGAAGAACAACTCGCACACCGCAGCATGCTTGTAAAGAAAACCAAGGTAATCCCAATTGAATGCATCGTTCGAGGATACATCTCAGGGTCTGCTTGGAGTTCTTATAAAAAAGACGGGACGGTCTGTGGTATAAAGCTCCCTGCAGGGCTGCAGGAATCAGAGCGATTCCCTGAACCGTTGTTCACCCCGTCGACAAAGGCAACATCAGGCCATGACATCAACATTTCCGTTGCAGAGATGAAGAAAACCGTTGGTGCGGATGTCGCAGAGACGTTACGTGACTATTCTTTAAAAATCTATCAAACCGCGGCTCACTACGCACGGAATCGAGGGATCATCATCGCAGACACAAAGTTTGAGTTTGGATATTACGACGATGAGATCATCTGGATCGATGAGGCGGTAACCCCAGATTCATCACGCTTCTGGCCTGCAGAACGCTACGAGCCAGGCAAACCACAACCAAGTTTTGATAAACAATATGTTCGCGATTATCTAAATTCCACCGGATGGGATCATAGTTCAACACCACCAAATCTTCCTCAGAACATCATTGATGAAACCGCAAAGAAATACAAAGATGCATACGAGAAAATCACAGGAAAGACGTTTCATTTCTCTTAAAAAAAATACAAACACTTGTGTTTTCGCTGTATTTCTATTCAGACAAAAGCTTTAAAAATGTAAGTCGGGTAATAGATATTTAATAATAAAAAAATAGATAGGGGATTTCATGAAGAAAAAATGGTCTGTACTTCTTATTGTTAGTCTTATTGTATTAACGATGCCGGTCGTACTCATACAGGGAACAACACCTACAAGCACATCTCAAGAAAAATCTGCTATAAGCGACAATGATGAAGGCAAACAAGACGGCAGATTAATCGAAACATTGCAATGGTATTCCCCAAATCAAGAACTACCAGGAACCTATCAAGAATACCTTCGAGACCATCCCCGCATCCCTGCACGTTTCTCAACTCCCGATGATGTTCAATTGACGCAATTCTCTGAGAATTACTCCCTTGCAATCCTAGTACATGAAACCTTATACCCTTCTATCGTCACAAGTCTTGCTCAATATTGTTCTGACATCGAAACCGAAGGCTACATCGTCTTTCTTCAACAGGTATCCGGTGGCACCCCTGAAGATATCAAATCCTGGGTACAGGAACGATATCTGGCTGGAAGCAGAGGCATCCTGTTCGTTGGTGATATCACCGCAGCGTGGGCTGAGGTCTCCGGCGATCAATTCCCTAGTGATTTGTTTTACATGGATCTTGATGGCACCTGGCAGGATACAAATGCTGATGGGGTCTATGAGGACCACACCGCAGGAACTGGTGACATGGGCCCGGAGGTGTATGTCGGTCGGATTTACGCATCAACGCTTACCTATGATTCCGAGGCAGACATGGTCAATGACTACTTCGCAAAAGCCCATGCGTATCGTACCGGCAACCTAACACAACCCTGGCGGGGGTTGGAGTACGTCGAAGAAGACTGGTTTGATATGAACGTGAACCTTGACCTTATTTATGGGACGAACATAACGCGCCATGATTACGGATACTTCACCACCGCAGAAGACTATCTTAATCAGATGGACCTCGGACAACATTTCGTTCAAGTATGTGTTCATAGCTACTCAGGGGGGCATTATTTCAGCACCCGTCCAACCGAGTCTGCAGTCTACGCTCATGTGTACGTGAATAGCCCAACGGCACGATCTGCGAAACTTCTTCTCGGAAGCGATGACGGAATCAAAGCATGGGTGAATGGAGAAAATGTCATCACAGCGGATCGATATGGTGGATGGACTCCCAATCAATTCATAACAAACATCTCTTTACATTCTGGATGGAATCGCCTCTTATGCAAGATAAGCCAGGAGGGCGGAGACTATCGATTCTCGGCTCAACTACGAGATATGTCCGGTGTCAGTTTCAATGACCTTTCCTATCAGTTGAACGATCCTGTAGAATATGGAGGGGAAGCTGAGTATATCCGCAGTTTTCTGCTAAACGGGTTCCATCAGGACACCTCTGATCGTTTCTGGCAGTATCTAACGACAAATTACCTTGGTGTGAACGAGGATTCGATTAACCCAATAGACGGACAGGTTATGGGCAATAACATATGGACCAGGTTTGACTCAGGCAATCCATTCATTAACATGGGCTCTCATTGTAATGGAGCTGATTTTGGCGTCTGTTATGCATTTGCCCGAGTATATGCCACAGCCCAATCAACCTGTCAATTGTGGATGGGGTATGATGATGGGGCACGGGTATGGCTCAACGGGGATGAAGTCATATTCGACAACCGCTATGGCGGCTTTCAAGCTGATATGACAAAAGTCAATGTAACCCTGCAAGCCGGGGAAAACAGGCTGCTTGTGAAAATCTCTGAATGGATGGGGGATCATGGTTTTAGCGCTCGTTTCTGCACGGCGAATGGAGGTGCGGTTCCTAATCTTACATATGACCCTATGCCTACCCCAATCACCTACATTGGTACTTGGATTATGAACGGCCCGTATGTAAATCCAGATAAAACGACACGGTTAAGTACCGATTATCTTGGTGATGAAGGAAACGTGTCACCAAGCGAAGGGGATCCCGCCCCATTTGGCGTCTGGGAGCGTGGGATTGGCGATGGATATCCATTTAACATTGGTGGTTTCTACGACCATGGTGACTGGGTGTTCTCACAGGACATCCAGGATCGCGACCCGCCAGTTTTATTCTATAATCTCTTCGCATGTGGACCAGGGAGATTCACCGATGAGAATTACCTGGCTGGATCATACATCTTTCACACGACGTATGGGTTAATCACTGTGGCATCCTCAAAGAGCGGAAGCATGCTGAACTTTAGGGATTTCACCCAACCGCTCAGCGAAGGAAAAAGCATCGGGGAATCGTTCCGTCTCTGGTTCGATGCCCAAGCGCCGTATCTTCAATGGGAGAAAGAATGGTACTACGGCATGGTCCTGCTTGGTGATCCTACACTCTGTGTCCCAAGCTATATCCAGATGAGCGTGATTCGGCCGGAGAATGCAGTGTATCTCTTTGATAAAAAAGTTCTACCGTTTTTCACGCCACTAAGTCTTGGGAAAATCACGATTGAGGCGACAGCGACAAGTACAGAGTATGGGATTGAAAAAGTGGAGTTTTACATCGATGACAGACTCCAATCCACCATCCTGACCGAACCGTATAGCTGGACATGGAATTCCCTTTCGTTCTTCAGACATACCGTAAAAGTTGTTGCCTATGACACCATTGGCCGTAACGCACAACGGACATTTACGATGTGGAAGTTCTTCTAAAAAAAAAAAAAACGCTTATCCTTCTTGAACAGGGGATCGCCAGTCAAGACCCGGTGTTCTAATGCCTACCTTAGGAATTAAGGGCGACCGTCGTTTATGCTGGCTTTTCCTGCGCATGATGCGGATACGTTCGATTTGCTGTTTAGACACGGATGCGTATTTTTGTATCTCGCCACTATCGATCTTTAACTCCAAGCCATATAAGATCCGATCAAGGGTCTGATAGCTCATACGAAGCTCCTTTTCATCAGTCTGACCAACCCATAGTCCCGCAGTCGGTGGTTTTCGTATGATTGGAGCGGGGACTTTGAGGTATTTTGCCAGCTGATATACCTGGGTTTTATACAAATCACCAAGGGGTTGAAAGTCGACACCTCCATCACCATACTTTGTGAAATACCCTACAAGGAACTCGGATTTATTAGACGCACCACAGACAAGGCTACCCGTCTGATTTGCATACTGATAGAGAAGTATCATCCGTACCCGGGGCTTGATATTTGCTATCGCTATCCTCTTTTTTTGTGTCATATTCTTCTGAAATGAGTTTACAAGCCAGGAGATGTCTATTTCTTTACAGCGAATATGGAAAGTGTCAATCACAAGGTTCACATGTCTACGGTCAAGAGCAGGTGTGGTCGTATCCGGAAGAAATAGACAGTGAACGTTCTGTGCCCCAAGAGCTTCCTTACATAAAATAGCACTGACCGCAGAGTCCACCCCACCAGACAAACCGATTACGACGCGTGAACATCCTGCGCTTTCCACATACGTCTGAATGAACTGCTTAATGACGGTGGAGACTTCCTTTGGATCAATGGAGAGATCAATCATGGTTTCCTTCCTCCCATGTAGCAATTGACTCCTGTATCAAGGTTTCCGCTTTCAACAATACCTGGTTATCAACATGGTTAAATGAAGCACGTGCAATCGCAAGGGGAATCCTGCGAAGGTAATCAGACATGCGAAGGTCCCGTCGCAACGTCGTGTTGTAATGGTCCTCCACGATGTCGTTCATCATCATGAGATACTTGTGTACGTTTTTCTCAGATGCGGTGATAGCAGGCTGGAATCGTCTGGCAAGTTTCACCCACTGATCATAAAAGTCGTGTTTTTCTTTCAACTCACCAGTCCCATAAAACTTCTTCCTGAATAGATTTAACCGGTCTTCTCTGCCGATGTTTTGTACTTTTACGACCAACGCGCATCGACTCATTAGCAGAGGGGATAACCCGATGTCCTTCAACGCGTTTTTCCCAAACACCTGAGATTTCGGGTTTGCAAACGCGATCATGATGAAGTTGCTTTCGATGTTCTGATGTAGTTTTGCGGAATGCACACTGCATTTCCCGTTCGAGAGCAACTCATAGCAATACTCGATGTCCTCCCCAGGGATTTTATCAAACTCGTCGACTAAAACAAGTTTTCGATTCGCATGGGGCAGCGCCCCAAGATCACCAGTCCCTAGATGACACACCAGTCCAGATCGAGTGGTGTTGGCACCGATGGTGGTGATGTCAGAAAAGCGCTCCGTGATAATTTCTTTAGCCATCGTTTTGCTGCTTCCCGGTTCTCCGATTATCAGGGAATGGACTGGCTCTTCAAAGGTTGAAAACATGCTTGCAGCAATCACCTTCTTCATGACATCATTGCCATGGATCTCTTGAAACACGTTCTGCCAGAACCCGTCAAATCCACGGTCTTTGGCAAAGCGTTTTAGTTCATTCTCAGGCAGGTAAATTCCGCTTTTTTCACGCTCCATCATCCTTTTTGATTCAAGGATCTCCTGAAGACTCTCTGCTTTTGAAATCACCTTGGAAAATGCTTCTGATTTCCGTGAGAGTTTCAATACGTTTCCCTCAATGGTCAACGCCGCGTTTCCCCACCCAACCACATAGACGTCAAGTGCGTTCAGAATCGATTTTATGACCGCTCGATTTGTTTGTTTCGACGTAATCTCAATGAAATCCCCATTCGTGATGACGATGTCAAGGATGTTTTCATTGGCAAGGATGTTACGAGCCCGCTGTACAAGCATCGTGCCTTTACTCGGCCCCATTCCCAGTGAAGATACAGACATGATAGCGATCTGCTCAAGGGTTGTGATACCCATGTTTTCCAATTTCTTTCGATCGGAGGGAACAACGCCAAGTAAGGTTAGGTCATCTTCCATGCAACACCTGCGCGAACAGGCAATATCTATCTAGAAGCATTAAAAGTTTCTGGTACTACCAGTAGCTTTGAAAGTAAAGAGGGAAGTCTTAAAAATCTTACTAAAATAGAGGTTTGCACACAAAGTACGGGGTTTATCTGTAAAATCAATTCTGCACATAAACTCATTTCACATCATCGATAATTTCTAACAGTCTTTTTTCAACTCATCTTAGAATTTGTCATAGGTTTTATTCGCAGGGTGCAACCTCTTTTCTACCATTAGTTCCCCTATAAAAAGAATATCCTTAGAAGAACTTCCAGACATAGAGCCGTCGACGCCAGCACCAGCAGGGCGACACCAACAACCAGACCTTTCCGTAACACTCCCTATTTTTCCCCTAATCAATATAGTTAGTCCATTACAGTTCTCTTATAAATACGTTTTATATCCCCCAGTGAGGTCTCTCCAAGAAGACATCAGAATATCAGGAATGCATGGAGAAAACCATTCAAGCAACCCGTTTCATAAGAGGATGAAAGAGGAAAAGTCCTTTGCTTTTTTTTCATCACAATCAATGAAGTATCCTCTCTTTTAATCTTGTTTAATAGTACTTACGGACCTCTCTTCCTAAAGTTGCTATGGTGCCTTCTGTTGTAATCGCTTTTATGATGATCCGATGGGTATGTTCTGCTCTCAGTGGGTATCGTTCAGTCCACGTCCAGGTGTACGGTGGGGTAGTGTCTACCGCTTGTAATTCA
>MUGD01000182.1 GCA_002900555.1 Thermoplasmata archaeon M9B2D
TGATGCGTTCAGCCAATTCGTCGATTACGCGGTAAAAACAAAACCAGACCTTGTGCTGCATGCAGGTGACCTGTTTGACTCAGTACGACCGACAAATCGGGCGATAACCGTCGCAATACAACAGATCCTTCGATTGTCACAAGAAAACATCCCATTCATTGTAATCTCAGGTAATCACGAAACTCCAAAACTCAAAGAGACAGGAAATATTTTTACCATTTTTGAACACCTGAACCATGTATATCCCATTTACAATAACCGCTATGAAACAGTCTTGTTGCAAATCAAGGATGAATCGGTCTGCATCCATGCAATTCCTCAGTGTCAAAGCCCTAAAGACTTTGAGGTAAATTTCAAAAAAATAACGATAGATAAGCAGGCTGATTTCAACCTTCTTCTTGCGCATGGTGCAGTGGCGGGAATCAAGGAATTTAAAATGAACGAGTTTAACGAGCTATTTGTCCCAGTAAACACCTTAACAGAGGACTTTGATTACATCGCACTTGGCCATTACCATCTGTATACGAAGATACAGCAGAACGCGTTTTACGCTGGATCGATAGAGCATCTGAGCTTCACAGAAGCAGACGCACAGAAGGGATTTCTCGAACTTGACCTTGGGAAAAAACATACGCATCGGTTCATTCCCTTACAAACCCGGGTGATGGTTGACGTACCGCCTCTTGATTGCTCTGCTCTCCGCATTGATCAAATCATCCAGGAGGTAAAAGAAACCATTCACGCGATTGATCCAAAGGAAAAAATTATACGCATCCGCCTTGAGAACATCCCTGCGCATATCCACCGGGGCATCGATTATCACCAGATACGAGATCTGGCGAAAACCGCTGTTCATTTTGAGATCAAATCCACCACCCTGAAAACCGATCAGACATCACTACGTGAAGGCTATGCAATGAAATCGCTTGCTGATGAATTTGAGAAATTCCTAGCCACCCAAGAGTATCCAGAGAAAACCATGCTGCTAGACCTTGGATTGCAGTACATCCAACATCATGAAGAAGAAGAGAAAAAACTATGATCCTTAAATCAATTCATCTGAAAAACTTCCGGAAATTCAAAGACAGCTACATTGAATTCCCTGATGGGGTCACCGGCGTTGTCGGTTTAAACGGTGTGGGAAAATCAACCGTGTTCGAAGCGGTTGCATGGACATTGTACGGCCCTGTCGCGGCTCGGACCGCGACAGATCAAATCAAACGGGAAGGCGCAGCACCATCAGACCCCTGTCTGGTAGAACTTGATTTTATCTTCAACGATGATGCCTATCATGTCGTCCGCGAGATGAGTGGAAAAAATCTATCCGCATCAGGCAGTGTAACAGTCAACGGCAAACTCGCAGCGAACGGAGCTGAGGTCCTCAGTAAATTTATCCAGAAGAGACTGGGAATGGACTGGAAATCATTTTACACCTCTATTTTTGCCAAACAAAAAGAACTAAACACGTTGTCATCTATGAATCCAAGCGAACGTCGACAACTCATTCTGCGAATGCTTGGAATTAATGTAATTGACGACATCATCAGTGAAATCCGATCCGATATAAAAGATAAAAAAACTGTTGTTGGAAAACTGTCAGACGATCTGGTAGATGAAACAGGCCAAGACAAGATAACAAGGTACACACAGGAGATTCAAAATCAACAGAGGAAACAAAAAGATCTCATGGAGCAGCTTGAAGAGCAAAAAAAACAACTTCACATGATTCTAGAGCAGCGTACAAAAATGAAAAAAGACTGTGAAACAAAAAAACTATCATATGAAACTCTCTATAAAACGGTCGAACAACTCGAAGAAAAAAAAAGCAAATTTGAAAAAAAACAACGTCTGGAAAAGGACATTGCATCGCTGGAAAAAACACTACAAGAACGACAAATGCTTCTCGAAAAACACAACAAAAAACTTACTTTGTTTACGGATCTAGAAAAAGAACTGCAAGTTCTCGAATCCCAACAGGAAAAAAACTCTACTCTTTTTCAATCCATCGTAAAGAAACAACAGCATAACGAAACAATCTTTGAACGGCTAAGGGACGATATCAAAGAGATAACAACAAAAAAACACCATATTGAAACCATGGGTCCCGATGCGAAATGCCCGACCTGCGAACGGGTTCTTGGGCAACAACACCAAAAACTTCTTAATGCCTACACCGAAGACCTTGCGAAGAAAGATCAGGATGCAAAGCGATTAACTGAAGAAGGAAAAAACCTAAAACTCGACTTCGAGAAACTCACTAAAGAACGGTCTGCCTTACAGAAAAAAAACACATATCTGCACAATCAAGTCGTTGAACGGGAAAAACTCCAAAGCATCCTTCGGCATAGCTCTTCAGAAATCCAACGGGAAAAACAACAGATTGAGAGCAAAAAGGAAGAGCTAAAGACTGTCAGTTCCATCGAATTTGATGAAAAGCAGTTCCAGCATATTCGGACTCAGATAAACGAAGCGTATAAAATCTACCAAGAGTCATTATCAAGACTTGATGCCATTAACGAGAACTACCAGCGTATCACTGTAGAGTTAAAGAAACAAGAGGGAAAAAAAGACCTTATCATACACCAGATAAAAACCGTTGAAAAAACCATTGAAGAACAACAAAGACTTTACAAGAAACTCCAAAGTGAGCGAAAAGAGGTCCAAAACCTCAGTATGCTTTCCGAGGTGATGGATTCCTACCGGACGTATCTCATCTCCCAAATCCGACCTGCTCTTTCCTCGCACGCATCAGAGCTTTTTGATGAACTCACTGAGGGAAAATACTCACAAATCGAACTGGATGAAGATTACAACCTTTTGGTCTATGACCGGGGAATACCCTATACGATCGAGCGGTTTTCTGGGGGAGAAGAGGATCTTGCCAACCTCTGTATCAGATTAGCGATTTCTGAGATAATCACCGAACGTGCCGGCAGCGTTTTTCAGTTCATCATCCTTGATGAAATCTTCGGCTCCCAGGATCACATACGTAAACAAAATATTATCAAGGCACTGAACAACTATTCCTCGAAGTTTAAACAAATCTTTCTAATCACTCATGTCGAAGACATGAAGCATTTCACTGAAAATATATTAGCGGTACAAGAAGATGACAATGGGATTAGCTCAGTAACAATGGAGTAAAAAAAGAAAAAAAGAAAAAAAATTATTTCCTGAATCGCAGTTTCCGTTTTGGTTTCTCAGCAGCCTCAGATCGTGCATCAGCAGCGGGTTGGGCTTCGGTGTTCTCATCGTTTGTTGCTTCAGGAGATATCACGCTTCGCTGTTTGAGATGCTCCACGGAGGTGAATAGTTTCGTGAAAAGGTCCTCGTTTGACTCAAACCAGCTCTGCCAGCCTCTAAGCTCCTCTTTTAACTGCTTGTTCTCTGATTCGGTTTCCTCATACAACCGGAAGAGTTTCGTGAGCCGTTCTTTTTCCTTTTCATATTCACAGGAAACTTGTTCGAACCGTGTTTTGAACTCTGCGAACTGTTCAAATTTGCGTAACTCACTGACTTGCTGCTCTAGGCCTCTGATGATGTCGTCTTTTGTTTTAATCTCCCCGCGCATCTGGTCCATGTTTTTCTCCATTTGGGTTTGAAGGGCATCGAACCGCATCACTTGTTGTCTCATGTCATCTAATTGTTTCACCGCGTGCTCACGTTCATCTAATTTCTGTGTCAGGGTCTGTATCCGTGCAGTCGCATCTCGTTCAAATTGCATACGGATCTGTTCGGTATCTCGCAGCCTTTCTTCAAGCTCGACGACCCGTTTCTCCTGTGCAGATAAGGATTCCTCTTGGTTTTTATATGCATCCCAGAGTTTTATCAATCGTTCTTTTTCTTTTTCAAGCTCCATACTATATCGACGGGCTCCCTCAACGGCCTCTTCCCGGCGGCGTTCTGCCTCGGAAAGACGGTCTTCAAATGACCGCATCATCGAATCCATTTTGTTTAAGCCTTCAAGGCTCAGCATACTTTGGATTTTTGCAAGATCCTCCATACCTTTAGAAAATGAACTTTTAATAGACCCAAGTTCTGTTGATGCTTCCTGCAGTTGTTCCATAAATGAGTCCTTTACTCCTTTCATTTCTATACCACCTAC
>MUGD01000183.1 GCA_002900555.1 Thermoplasmata archaeon M9B2D
TCCATGAGTTCCTCCGCGTTCGGAAGATTCTCTGATACAAGAATCAACTTATGTTCTATTGGCAGATAACGGTAGATTCCTCTCTTGATACCATTGACCCTGTCTACAAGTAGATAGGTTTCAAATGGTTGGCGTCCACCTCCCGATGGCACCACGCGCTTAGTCCATACTTTATTCTCATCTACAACTCGTACTCCCTGAGTAGCCCAAAGAAGAAATGACAGCTCCTTCAGGGTCAACGGTTCATCAGTAAAGACACGTCGGCTCTCTCGATTGGCAATCGCATCAATCAGGGATATTCTTCCAACATTGAACTCATTTGGCTCGACCAAATCAATGAGCTGTGTGTTTTCATCATAGGGTTTTTCAAGAGGAGGCGGAGCCACACCTTTTCGCTGATCTGGCTCCCACCAATCTTCAGGTGGAAAAGCATTGTAATCATGTGCTTTCAGCAAATCACGACGTTGTTTTATCATCTCATCATACTTTGTCAAAATATTCTACCACCCAGAGAGTATTCTGAGCACATGATTTCTGCCCTATAAGAGAAATTGTTCGCGCGAATATTAGATTCAAAGGGGGTAGGAACACTGAGTAATCCTTTTATTGCTACAAAAGTTGCAATGGCACCGCACGGGATGTAGCTCAACTTGGCAGAGCTATGGACTGTAGATCCATCGGTTGCCGGTTCAAATCCGGCCATCCCGACCATCTTTTCTTTTATTATTTCGATTATTCTGTAGCAGGAATCCGTGTACTTCATAATCGTATGCAGTCCGATAACCTCTTGTTTATTAGAGATTTCACTATAGTTAACATATTGGAATAGAATTGATTGACACTAACTATGATTTTACAGATGTCAATCAGAACCAACAAGAAGGTAGACTAGTATATGGCTGAGGAAGTAACAGATTTCGATGTAGCAGTTATTGGTGGTGGACCTGCTGGATTATCTGCAGGAATAATAGCTGCGTACAAGGGCCTCAAAGTTGCAGTGTTTGAAGGAGGTACATGGGGTGGTCTTCTCTCAACAATTTATCCGTACAAGTATGTATTCAACTATCCTGGAACTCCAAATGTAATGGCAACACATCTTGTAGCAGAATGGGTTCGTCAGGCTGCTGATCTAGGGGTTCGCTTAATCAAGGAACGTGTCATAGAAATAACTAATGAGAGGTCTGTCACAACTACCGAAGGAAAATACAAAGTTGAAGTGGTTATCATTGCAACTGGAATGCGACCTAATACACTTGGAATACCGGGTGAAATCGAGTTCTCCCGGAATAATCGTGGAGTATTTCCATATGTGACAGAGCCCGAATTGTTTCGTGATAAGAAGGT
Organism: Thermoplasmata archaeon M9B2D; assembly: GCA_002900555.1. The sequence continues at coordinate 1,345 of MUGD01000183.1, forward strand.
ATTGATAGTTGGAGGCGGTGACACTGCCCTCGATGCAGTTATTGATGCTCATAAGGTGACTGACGAGATTTGGGTTGCACATCGAAAAGATGAATTCAGAGCCGCCGAAAGCATTGTCGAAGAGATTGTGACTCAAAAAATGGGTGAGATTCTATACAACACTGAGCTTGTCGAAATCCGAGGAGATTCTGAAGTGAAAGAAGTTTTGCTTCATAATAATAAAACTGGCAACGACCTTGATTTAGCAGTTGATCGTGTGATAATAGCTGTTGGATTAGTTCCTAATACAGAAGTATTCCATCATTTGGGACTGAAAATGAATAATCGGTTCATCCAAGTTGATGCTGAGATGAGGACTAGTGTCGAAGGTATTTTCGCAGCAGGAGACATTGTATCTGTTTATCAGTTAGCTTCTGTTGCTGCAGCTCAAGGAGCGCTAGCCGCACATAATGCCTACAAATACATAAGACAACCATATTGGGCTTAGTACTGGAGTTTTTCTTTATCATTACAGGTATTATAACAGAGTGCCTCAGCCACCACTACTATCTCTCCTTTCTCTAATAGAATGTAGGAATTTTTCAACCTCCTTTTGTCCATGTAGAAGGTACACGTTCTTTGATGTCTTCTGGCTCTCAAGGAACCTAAGAATTACGGGTTTTCGAGTAAGAGGATAGTTCCAAATCCATTTTATGAAATCCCAGTCAATCTTCTCTGGGCAGTCTTCAGTAAGGTCTGGTCTAGTCTTTCCTCGGAAACGAAGAAATCTGGTGAATACCCGGAGGTAGGACAGTCTTCGAGGAATATCAATGAAGATGATAGTGTCTGCTGCCGAGGCTCGAAGCTTGAGTGTTGATGTGTAGTTTCCATCCATGACCCATGATTCAGAGCTGACTAAACTCTTGACCTTGACTTTCCATTCGTCTTTAGGAGTGTACACCCAGTTTGGCTTCCAGTAATGTTGATCTAAGTGAATGATGGGTATACTAAGAATTCTACCGAGCCTTTCGCCCAGGGTTGACTTTCCTGAACCACTAGGTCCAAGAATCAGCACTCTTTTCATCATTCAGACACTGACACATCCCAAATTAAATACTGGGGTAAAAAAGGAGCGAATTATTCCAAACATGATCTCAAATCACACTAAGATATGACCTCCAACTCACCCATTTCCAATTCAAGCCAGTCATCATAATCGTTTATGCCTCTTAATTTCCAATACTCTCGTAGGTTTACAAATACCATAATAAAAGATAGAAAAACGCAGAGTAGCCCTGGTATATACATTGGATTGCTTTCAAAACTTACATTTAGAAAAGCAGTCATCAAATTCATAACTTCAGATGACACTAGAAAGGCAACTAGCCAACAAAATATTGATACAGTTGCTTCTTTTCTTTTTTCAATAGGAGTCTTCATTCGTTTATTCATGCTAGTTCGCCTTTAGTTTCTAGCAGTTTTTTCGAATGTATAGTGATAATGTTGGCCATTGTCTAAATCTTGTACCAGCAAATTGCCTGACCGTTTTTCTGGTTTTTGCGACGAACGAATAATCTCAATTCCATTTCAAGAATTGAGTACAATTTCGTTCAATCGCATGACTAGCAAATCATTCAATTACCAAATTTTGCATGCGCATGCCTCTGTGAAATACACCACAATTGCACTTTTTACAACCACCATCAAAATTATCGTGGTTTTCACGATTGTGACCACACGTACAGTGGTCATAAGATCTTGTACTCATTTTTTCACCTCTATATATCTCTGAAAGCAAAAGAATAATCGTTTCTTTTATCAAATATAAATCTGAACCCACTTCTAGACCTGTTTTCTGGCTAGTTTTTCCAATGCCTTTTGGTATTCCATTTCCATCATTTTATGAGGTTCATTTCCATTTATCACACGGTTTCTCTTGTATTCGTTTTTAGAATTGATTTTCATGTTTTCCATTTTCAATATCCTGCTAATATGAGAACATATATCGTACAGACTGAATCTGTGATTTTTGAAAAACAGACGATCAAATACCAGAAAAATGGTCTGGCCATATTCCATCTATTGCTAAACTGTTTCTTCTATTCTCACTTTGTGCATTTTTTAATTCTCAAGTGTCCTAATAAACTTGGGCATCTACCGAGCGAATGCAAAAGCACTTTCAAAGCTGTGCCTAATTAGTATTCTTGGATATCATTCTCCTTTCTAAAGAAAGGGAAGAACCTTTAGCATCTCTCAGATATCAGACCATGTACCTTAATAGATAATATACTATTGTTAACACTAAGGCGAGAAGAGAAAATGAAGCCAGTCGAAATCGTGAAGGATGTGTATTGGGTCGGAGCAATCGACTATAATGTTCGAAATTTCCATGGTTATAGCTATTCTACCCATCATGGTACTACATACAATGCATACTTGATTATTGGTGAAAAGATAGCTCTCGTGGATGGAGTCTTAGGTTCTTTCTCAGAGGAGATGTTTTCGAGAATATCAGAAATCACTGACCCCGAAAATATAGACTACATGATCTCAAACCACACTGAGATGGATCACTCTGGAGCAGTACCAGATGTCTTGAAAGTCATGAAAAAAGCAAGACTGGTCTGCACTCCTAAGGCTGTGGATGAACTCAAGAAACATTATGCCAACGGTTGGGACATTCAAACAGTGAAGACCGGGGATGAAATAGACCTAGGAGGAAAGACTCTGAGGTTTTACGAGGCTCCAATGCTACACTGGCCTGAATCAATGTTCACG
>MUGD01000184.1 GCA_002900555.1 Thermoplasmata archaeon M9B2D
ATATACAAAGTAGACCAATTAAACTGGTCAAGATTGTACAAATGTCAATCAATACCAACAAGAAGGTTGACTCGGATATGGCTGAAGATGTAACAGATTTCGACGTGGTAGTTATTGGCGGCGGACCTGCTGGATTATCTGCAGGAATTATAGCTGCATACAAGGGTCTGAAAGTTGCAGTGTTTGAAGGAGGTACATGGGGTGGACTTCTCTCAACAATCTATCCATACAAGTACGTATTCAACTATCCTGGAACTCCAAGTGTAATGGCAACACATCTTGTTGCAGAATGGGTTCGCCAAGCTGCTGATTTAGGGGTTCGCTTAATCAAGGAACGTGTCACAGAAATAACTAATGAGAAATCTGTCACAACTACAGAAGGAAAATACAAGGCCAAAGTGGTCATTATTACAACTGGAATGCGACCTAATAAACTTGGAATACCAGGTGAAATTGAGTTTTCCCGAAATAATCGTGGAGTATTTCCATATTTGACAGAGCCAGAATTATTTCGTGACAAGAAGGTACTGATAGTTGGAGGCGGTGACACAGCCCTCGATGCAGTTATTGACGCTCATAAGGTGACTGATGAGATTTGGATTGCACATCGAAAAGATGAATTCAGAGCAGCTGAAAGCATTGTCGAAAAGATTGTGGCTCAAAAAATGGGTGAAATCCTATACAATACTGAGCTTGTGGAAATCCGAGGAGATTCTGAAGTGGAAGAAGTTACGCTTCATAATCATAAAACTGGCAGCAACCAAGATTTAGCAGTTGATCGTGTGATAATCGCTGTTGGATTAGTTCCTAACACTGAAGTCTTCCATCATTTGGGACTAAAAATGAATAATCGATTCATCCAAGTTGATGCTGAAATGAGGACTAGTGTTGAAGGCATTTTCGCGGCAGGAGACATTGTATCTGTCTATCAGTTAGCATCTGTTGCCGCAGCTCAGGGCGCATTAGCTGCACATAATGCTTACAAATACATAAGACAGCCCTATTGGGCTTAGTATAAGAACATCAACTTTCATTTTTCCAGAGATTGAAGGAATGCTTCAACCTCTTGGTGTCCTTGAAGAACAAACACATTCTTTGTTGTCTTTAGATTCTCCAAGAACCTAAGAATCACCGGTTTTCGAGTGCGGGGATAATCCCAAATCCATCTAATAAAATCCCAGTCAATTTTCTCTGGGCATCCTTCAGTAACATCCGGTCTCGTTCCACCTCGAAATCTAAGAAATCTGGTGAAGATACGGAGATATGACAGCCTTCGAGGAATATCGATGAAGATGATTGTGTCTGCTGCAGAGGCACGAAGTTTGAGTGTTGATGTGTAATTCCCGTCCATGACCCAAGATTCCGAGCTAATTAGATTCTTGACCTTAGCTTGCCACTCTTCTTCAGGAGTGTACACCCAGTCAGGTTTCCAATAATATTGGTCCAAGTGAATAATAGGAATGCCAAGAATTCTACCGAGCTTTTCGCCTAGGGTTGATTTTCCGGAACCACTAGGTCCAAGAATCAGTACTCGCTTCATCATTCAGACACCGATACATCTCTCAAATTAAATAATGGGGTCAAAAAAGAGCAAATTGCCCCAAATATGATCTCAAATCACACTAAGATGTACTTGTACCAGCAAATCACCTGACCGTTTTTCTGGGTTTTACTATCAACGAATCATCTCAATTCCATTTCAAGAATTGAGTACAATTTCGTTCTATCACATGACTAGCAAATTAATTAATTACCAAACTTTGCATGCGCATGCCTCTGTGAAATACACCACAATTGCACTTTTTACATTCACCATCAAAATTGGCATGGTTTTCACGAATATGACCACATGTACAGTGGTCATAAGATCTCGTACTCATTTTTTTTCATCTCCATAATTTTCTTAAGGTCAAAGAATAATCGTTTCTTCTATCAAATATGAATCTGAACTCATTTCCTAGACCTATTTCTTGGCTAGTTTTTCCAATGCCTTTTGGTATTCCATTTCCATCATTTTATGAGGTTCATTTCCATTTATCACACGGTTTCTCTTGTATTCATTTTTAGAATTGATTTTCATGTTTTCCATTTTCAATATCCTGCTAATATGAGAACATATATCGTACAGACTGAATCTGTGATTTTTGAAAAACAGACACTCAAATACCCCAAAAAGGGTCTGGCTATAGTACATCTATTGCTAAACTGTTTCTTCCATTCTCACTTTGTGCGATTTTATACTCTCAAGTATCCTAATAAACTTGGGCATCTATTAAGTGAATGCAAAAGCATTTTCAAAGATGTGCATTATTAGTAATCTTGACCATTGTCCTCCTTTCTATGAAAAGGAGGAAGACTTTAACATCTCTCAAATGCCAAACCGTCTACCTTAATAGATAATATACTATTGTTAATCACCCGAGGAGTAAAACTTGAAACCAATTGAAGTTGTTAAAGATGTCTACTGGGTTGGCGCAATCGACTACAATGTGCGACATTTCCATGGATACAGCTATACTACTCATCATGGTACTACATACAATGCATACTTGGTAATTGGAGAGAAGATAGCCCTCGTGGATGGAGTCTTAGGTTCTTTCTCAGAGGAGATGTTTTCGAGAATATCAGAAATCACCGATCCCGCAAATATCGACTACATGATCTCAAACCACACTGAGATGGACCACTCTGGAGCAGTACCAAAAGTCTTGAAGGTCATGAAAAAAGCGAAACTTGTTTGCACTCCTAAGGCTGTGGATGAACTCAAGAAACATTATGCTAATGGCTGGGACATTCAAACAGTAAAGACTGGGGATGAGATAGACCTAGGAGGAAAGACTCTGAGGTTTTACGAGGCTCCAATGCTACATTGGCCTGAATCAATGTTCACGTACTATGTGGAAAAAGAAGTGCTTTTGCCAAATGATGCATTTGGGCAGCACTATGCCACTGAGAAACGTTTTGCTGACGAAGTGGACCAGAATATACTCTGGAAAGAAGCTGAGAAGTATTATGCCAACATCCTATGGCCATTAAGTTCCATGGTACAGAGGAAGATTGAAGAAGTGGTCAAGCTCGGACTCCCTATCAAAGTAATTGCTCCCTCTCATGGTCTGATTTGGAGAAAGAATCCCCTAGAAATTGTAACGAGGTATCTCGCCTGGGCAAAAGGTGAGAGAACTTCAGACAAAATTGTCATTGCTTGGGATACAATGTGGCAAAGTACAACAAAACTGGCCCGTGCCATTGCAGAAGGAGTAGATAGTGAGGGTATCACACCCCTAGTCATGTTAATTCCTCATAGTGATAGAAGTGACATCATGGGTGAGTTACTAGAGGCAAAAGGGATACTAGTTGGAAGTTCTACACTTCATAATGATATTTTGCCCACTCTGGCACCAATCTTGTCGGATTTTGAAGTTCTCAAACCCAAGGGAAAGAAGGCTGCTGCTTTTGGATCCTATGGGTGGGGTGGTGGAGCAGTAAAAAGAATCCAAGAATCAATGGAACGTGGAAAGATGGAGATTGTGATTGAACCGTTCACAGTCAAATGGGTTCCAACCGATGAGGAGCTCAAGGGTGCATTCGAATTTGGTCGGGCATTTGCAAAAGCGGTAAAGTAATCCACTCTTTCCAACACTTATGTTACCAAGACTGATTTGTTTTGAAATACACTATGCCTTTGGCTCACACCACATCATCAGGTAGATAGATTTTGAAGCCGCATTCCAGATCTCCTTTGAGCACAGATTTTTCCATCTCAACTTCCAAGGGCTGATCAAGTGCTGCTTCCCAAGGCTGTTTTGTGAATCCAGCACTACAGTGGCAAAACTCAGATGACACTTCATCATCCTTAAGGATAGACTCTCTTGCCCATGCACAGTGGCATGCATAGTATCTCTTCATCCTTTCATCAGTTGCATCAAGATATTCTTGGACCATGTACGGGATCTTTGTGTGGTAGATAGTGTTACCTCTTCTCTCACCACTTAATACATCAGGACGGCTCTTCACAAATTTGACAACATCATCAGTGATGTATTGATTAAAGAATATGGTCCCATCATCTCTATGTTTTTCTAGTTCTGCAATAGCATTTT
>MUGD01000185.1 GCA_002900555.1 Thermoplasmata archaeon M9B2D
AAGATGATGTCGGGTCTGGACTCCAGATTTTGAAATATTGCAACAGCTTCCGATCCGTCGAATGCTTCTGCAAGCACTTTATGCCCTCGAAGAGCCAGCATTCTAGTAAGAAGTTCATGTACGCAAGTATCATCTTCAACTAGTAGAACTGATACCATTCTTCTATTCACCTTCGAGCATTTGCATAGATATCCAATCTACCAAATGTATACGCGATGATGGTTCCGATTCACATTTGCTAATAAGGTTTGTTATAAGAAACCATTTAATGAAAATAGTTGCTAATAAGAAACTTTTATATTATCGCAGGTGTTTGGTTTCAAACCTTGGTGGCGATATTGAGTAGAATAGTTGAGACCGACACAATTAGGGATATCGAGCTTACTGATTTGGGAAAAAAGCCATTGAGAAAGATTGACTTTGTCAGTGGAGAAAAACGAGTTCAAATTTTGCATAATCCAGTAAGACTACTCATTCTTCAGATACTTCGCGACGGTATCGACGACACGCTCACAGAGGAATCGTATGATAAGGATACTGAGGTTCTTCTCACCAAGCAACAGAAGGTCAGACGGCAAGCAATGTCTGTGCTTGAAATCATTAAGACTTCTAGAATGGATTCTTATGAAGCTCTAACAAAGAATCAGATCTACCATCACCTCCCATTACTCGAAGAAGGTGGTTTTGTTGTCAAACATGGTACTGTCACAAAAGGAAAGCGTACGACAGACTACTATAGAAGGACTGCAGAGAATTTTGTCACTTACGGTCTTCATTATGACCCGAGCAAATATAGTGCGACGATAAAGAAGGAAATTACGAGTGCATTACCTTTCTTTGATTTCTCGCTTTCTAAAGATGATGAGAAGGAATTAGCAGAGTTATTAGTTGATGCAGAAGTTATGCGTTTGAAATGGGCACCAAAGATTGAGAGTTTGGTGTCAGAGGACATTGCAGAAAATCGGCCCGTAGAAATGTTCGATAAGTTACTCTGGGTGTATTCCATTGGTCAGAGTGAATTTCTACAGGTTCTAAGCGAGATTCGTTCTCTTGTGTTTAAAGATGAATAGGTCGAAATTATTTCCATCACCACATTCATGTACTCATCTGGAAATCATACATTGATGAAATTTGAAAATTCAGCGAATTGTTTCCAGGGGATCTCTTTTGACCTTTGATGATCCCTATTTGACTAATGTCTATATCATCTTTGGAGAAGAGCATGTATTTGTGCTTGATACATTTCTCGGTCCCGATTCCATGAAATATGTACTTCAAGAAATCAAAGAAAGAACGACGGAAGAACTGCCAATCGTTGTATTCAATTCTCATGCTGACTATGATCATTATTGGGGAAACTGTGCCTTTGCTAATGCCGATATTGTCGGACATGAGTTATGCAAGGAGAGAGTCATATCTGAGAGCGAAGAGGCTCTCAAAAAACATGCTAGTGAAAAGAAAGGTGAAGTAGTAATAATGCCGCCAAATATAGCATTTCAAGAAACCCTCAGATTTGAAAATGATAAGGTATTATTTTTCTATACGCCAGGCCATGAATTGGATTCTTCATCCTGCTACGACGAGAAGGATAGGGTTCTATTTGTGGGTGACAATGTTGAGAGTCCAATTCCATACTTGAATCACGCAAACTTTGATCAGTATATTCACACTATGGAGTCCTATCTTGGTTTTGATGCAGGTCTTATTATCGCTGGTCATGACCCACCATTGAAGAATATCGAACTGATTCAACGAAATATTGACTATCTTCGAAGCTTCAAAGAATGGAGAATCACTCTGGATTCATTGGATAGTACAGCACTTCATCGTCATGTTCATCACAATTTAGACACTCTCAAAGAGGAATTGATGCGGAGTGAACACAGACAAAATGCTTTGAAACATCTGGAGGAAGTGAAGAAGTACGTTATATAGCCAATTCCATTGAGTGAAATCGGATTTCCGTTTAAGTTAAGTACTAGAAATTCCTGTGTACTACAGTGGTTTATGATGAGGACCGGAAACGAATATCTGCAGAAACTCTATCAAATGAAACCAAACGTAATTATTGGTGGCAAAAAAGTCAAACGTGATGATCCTCGACTTCAAGCAGTCGCTAAGACCATGGCTTTGACATTAGATAAAGTTGAAGATCCGGAGTTCAGAGATCTTCTCATTGTAGATTCAAAGAAATATGGTACCATCAATCGTTTCACACATATCCATCAGAGTGTTGATGACCTTCTAAAGAAGCAGGAGCTAACGCGGAAGTTCTGTCGCCAAACTGGCGGATGCGTCTTTCGATGTATGGGCATTGATGCAATGAATGCAATGTCCATTATTACTCATCGCGCTGAAGCAATGACCGGACAACCATATAACCAGAGATTCTTGAAATATCTAGATTATTGGCAAGAGAATAGCATCATTGGAAGTTGCGCACAGACTGATGTTAAGGGGAATAGGTCTCTGAGACCCAGTGAACAAGCTGACCCAGATCTATACCTTCGTGTCATAGAACATCGTGATGATGGCATAGTTGTTCGAGGAGCAAAAAATCACATAACAGCTGCCGCTGTTGCAGAGGAAATTATCGTTACTCCTACACGGATGCTCACTCCCGAAGAAGATCAATATGCTGTTGCATTTGCAGTTCCTGGTGATTGGGATGGAGTGCAACTTGTAACCCGGGCATCTAGTCATAAACGTGAGCAGTTCTCGTGTCCAATGGGTGAATTTGGAGATGTAGAGAATTTCATCATCTTTGATGATGCCTTCATTCCAAACGAACGAGTGTTTCTGAGTGGAGGAAAAGGCGAACATGCATTTGGAGGATGGGCAGCTTTACTTTTCGCACTATTTCATCGACATAGCTACACCGGCTGCAAACCAGCCAGCTCAGAAATAATTCTAGGCTTTAGTGCATTGGTGAGTGAGTACAATGGAATCGAGGACAAGAAACACGTGCAATCCAAACTTGCTGATTTGATAAGTGTGAGTGAACTTGTCTACGCTGCAGGCATCGCTGCTGCACACAAAGCGTCGAAGGATGATTCGGGAACAATGATTCCTGATCCCGTCTTCTGTAATGTTGGCAGAAAGCATGCAGGTAAGAATTACTACCACGAACTCGAGATACTCTCTGATTTGGCTGGAGGTTTGCCTGCAACACTTCCTCTCGAAGAAGATTTTTACGATGAGAATATTGGGCCACTCATTCAGAAATACATCAAACGAAAAGAGGATGTCCCTGCTGAAGATGTCTACAAACTGTATAGAGCCCTCTCAGACATGCTATGTTCCTCGATTGGAGGAGTGGTAGCTGTGGCAGGACTTCATGGTGGCGGGAGTCCGCAGATGGAAGATGTTGCAATCCTCAAACAATATGATGTGGAATTAAGGAAGAAGATTGCAAAATACCTTGCAGGAATCACTGACACCTAATCAAATACTACAACTGCAACTCTAATCACACCCGAACCTTGACAGTGGAAGATCTAGCAGAAGGTACAGAGTCCAATCTAGATGATACTCTTTTGGAATCTACGCAATCATATCATGGGATGAATTTACCTGCATTATAGTTGCCTTTGAGCTGCCGGTCTTTCTCGAAAAGCAGCATGAGAAGGCAGATAACGTGTCTATTGTTCTGGACCCATCTCTTGTTCTTTCAGATCTCTTCGGAGCACCTTACCCACCAAGGTTTCTGGAAGTTCTTTTCTGAACTCGATTGACTTAGGAACCTTATAGGGCGAAACATTCTTTCTTAGGAATTCTCGAATTTCGCCAATCAGTTCCTCGCTTCCCTTGAAGCCTTCCTTCAAGACGACATATGCTTTGACGATATCGCTTCCTTTTGTTTCCGGATCTGGAATACCAATCACAGCTGCATTCTCAATGGCTTCATGTTCAAAGAGTACATCTTCAACCTCTCTGGGGTAGACCTTGAAACCACTGACATTGATCATATCCTTCTTCCTATCAAGTATATAGAAGTAACCGTCTTCATCCATTCGTCCAATGTCACCTGTCAATAGCCATCCGTCTTTGATTTGAGCTGCTGTAGCATCTGGTTTGTTCCAGTATCCCATC
>MUGD01000030.1 GCA_002900555.1 Thermoplasmata archaeon M9B2D
GAAAAATCCTTATCCTTCTTTTCTTTCTGCAACAGCTCAGGAGCAAGCGTTGCAAGCTCTGCTCGCTGGTCAGCAGCGGATATACGGTTTATCTGTGCGACGACCTCTGAGACAATCGGAAGAATCTCTGCTGGGGTCACCCCGTCTTTTTTTAATGCAGCGATAACTTTACCGGCAACTGCTTTTTCGTTTGCCTTTCCATTGAACAAGACCGCATTTTGCAAAGCATACTTCCGGGCTACCATTTGTATATCCTGACCAGACATGGTTACTTTTCTCGTTTGATCGTATACTCGATGAGTTGAATGAGAAGTTCTTTAGCATCAGATTGTGCTAGTATCGATATTGCTTGTTTTGCCTGGTTTACAAAAGAAAGTGCACGGTGCTGTGCGTAGTCCACAGACCCAATGCTTCGAAAGATATCATAAATCATCGCGATATCGTCATCTGATGCATCGCGGTTCCCAAACGTGTCATCGAGTTGGTTCCTTTGTGTACCAGTTGCATGGGTAAGGCTGTGTACTGCGATGAGGGTTTTTTTTCCATTCCTGATATCATTACCGATGTCCTTGCCTAGTGTTGTTTTTGTACTGCTGATATCAAGGTAATCATCCCAGATCTGAAACGCAAGTCCTAGTGACATTCCATATGTCTGTAGTGCGGCAATCTCGTCTGGTGTTCCGCCGCCAACCATCGCACCACCTTTACCAGAGAGTTCAAATAACACACCGGTTTTCTTTCTAATCATCTCGAGATATTCTTGTTCAGTGATGGTTTTCCGTGCTTCAAACTCCATGTCGAGCTGTTGGCCTTCGCAAATAGCGATGATGCAATGGATAAAATCCTTTTGCAACTGTCGAAAGGTGGGGAAATCGACAGAGGTAGCCAGGACGGCCTCAAAGGATTTTGCGAATAATAAATCTCCTGCTAGAATGGCAGCTGGTTCCCCGAATTTGACATGGACAGCAGGAAGGTTGCGTCGGAGCGTGGAATGATCCATGATATCATCATGGACTAATGTGAAATTGTGTACTAATTCAAGGCCGGCAGCCAATGGTAACGCTTTCTGTGGATCTCCAGAGACACTTTCACAAGAAAGCATCGTAAGAAATGGTCTGAACCGTTTGCCACCCGCAAGGGGCAGATATTTTGTTGCCTCATACAGAATCTTCGGTTGTTGCATCTGGAGATACCGTTGCCAGTATGCATTGAACATCGTGGCTTTTTTTTCTAGCTCATTCTGTATGTCCATATTTCACTTCCACTGTTGACATCTTTTCAATCGTATCAACACCGACAAGGAACATGGCGATCCGCAGCTCTCTCATGATGACATCAAGCTCTAGTTCTAAGGATTTTTTATCTTTTAATGCCGGTTTTAACAGCGCATGTGCCATTCCAGCTGCGCTGGCCCCAAGAACCAAGGATTTTGCGATGTCAAGTCCATGACGAATCCCACCGGTCGCGATGATGGGCAGCTCCCAGTTGGTTGCTTTTCCGACCTCAAGGATACAGGTTGGTGTGGGGATGCCCCAATCCCAGAACGTCTGGCCAGCACGCATGTTATGAGTGTCACCTTTGATTTTTGCGCGGTAGTACTCCACTGCAGAAAAGGAAGTCCCCCCAGCGCCTCCGACGTCAATGCCACAGATCTTTGTCTTTTTCAGCTGATGTGCAATCTTTCCAGAGATACCCGCACCACTCTCTTTTATGATAATCGGACGCCCAAACTCGCGTGAGAGCATATCAATCGTTGCAAGGCATCCTTTCGCCTGGGCTTCACCTTCCGGTTGTATTGCCTCTTGTAAAAAATTCAAACAAACCGCAAGTACATCTGCATCAATCATCTTGACCATTTTATCTGCATTATCAAGGATCTGTTTTTTATCCCACAGCACCATCTGAGAGGCGCCGATATTCGCTATCTTTAAGGGGACATCATAGTTTTTAATGATACTGTAAGTTTCTATAAGTTTCTGATTTTCCAGGGCAGCACGTTGCGAGCCAACTCCCATACCGATTTGAAATTTTGATGCGACAGCAGCAAGATGCTCATTTATTTTCTTCCCCTCTGAATATCCTCCAGTCATTCCTGAGATAATCAATGGTGCATGGAGTTTCTTTCCAAATAAGTGTGACGAAAGATTAATATCTTTTTCATTAATTTCCGGGAGCGCATTATGGACGAGATGGACGTCATCCCAGTAATTATGATGACCGGATACGTTTTCCTTTAGTGAGATTTGTACGTGTTCGCGTTTCCTTTCCTCTGTCTGGTTCATATACTATCTCCATATACGATAGTTGACCGCACCTTTTTCCCTTTTAATGTATCGTATAGACGGTTATGTATATTACCATTCAATAAAATAGTATCTACACCCTCTCGTGCAATCTGTTTTATGGTGTGAAGTTTTCCTTTCATACCTTCTGTTACATCCGCATGGGCATTAACCCGTGTTGTGAGTGTATCTAAATCCCTTCTGGTTGCCTTCTCGATGAAGGTTGCGTTTTTTTCCGTCTTTGGGTTGGCTGAGTATACCCCATCCTCATCAAGGACGAATATGACCTTCTCTGGTTTGAACTCTGCTGCAAGTACCTGAAGGAGCAAATCTCCAGAGCATATCGAAAAACCAAGTCGTGTGTCAAGGGCGACGTCACCAAAACTGACAGGAGTGAATCCTAAATCGAGGTAGTGTTCGAATATCGTGTAATTCATGATTTGACATGGAGAGGATTGCATGGGGTGGAATGGAGACAGCAGGGATATCATGGCTATGCAGTGAGGCAAGAACAAGACTGTTGAGATGTTGAACCATCGCCTGTGTACGGGCAAATCCTTTTATTTGTTTTTTTTGCTTAAACCCGTTATGTAACCGATATTGCTTTGCGATGATGTGGCCAAAGGACCCTGCACCATGTATCAAAATGACCTGTTTGTTTGCCTTTTTTATCTCAGCAGCAAGCTGGTCTACTACCTTTTGTTTGAAACAGCATTCTTTCTCTTTGTTGGTAATAACGCTCCCACCAAGTTTTATGATAAACATACTGTACCAGCATGAAACTAGCTATAAAAAAGCATTGTGATGAAGTGTTATGAGTGGATTACGGAAACTCTTAGTTATTCTTTTCGAAGTGAGAACGGTGGTTTATCCTTGTTTTGCTCTTGGATGAGCCAGAGAGAAATCGGCATGGCAGATGCGGATGGGCGCATAGTGCTTTGAGACCATTGGATGAAGTCCTGTTCTGGTTTGTTTGTACGGCAGTCCTCGCAAATAAAAAATTTTTCATCGAAGACCAGCCCGCTTTGATGATCCTTGAGATGGAACCTCTGTTTACACATCTCGCATGTTTTTTCTGAAATAGATACTCCTCCTAAACCACTTCCAAATCTTCGGATTGTGATCACACATCTTTATGAGATTTATATATAAAACCCTTTTGGATGAAAAGAAAAAAAGAGAGGGATGGGATGCAATCGGAACAGGAAAGTGGCAGAAATGCCAGCAACCCTCGGCTGGCATGTCCTCCGTATCCAAGGTCAATTATTTATGGAAAGGTCGTTCATGTTTATATATCTCTAGCAGAGGTGAGTGAAACTATTCGATGGCTTTGTCTTAAAAAAAATGAAAGAACAGAAGGTGATTTTATTAATCAGCTGACTATGTTGGACATAGCGCTACAAGGGTCGCTTCCATGATAAATATCGTACGAGACAGTATTTTGGAGCTTGCACCAGAGATTTTCAAAGCAATACGTAAAGTTTTTTGGAATACTACGTACGCAACAAAGGCGATTCATCAAAGGTTAAATGATCATCAGAGGTGGGACGACCACAAACGTGGAATGTTTTCAGAGACGACCTATGACCTTATCAGATGGTGGAGACCACTCTGGTACATCATCGACACAGAACCCTCATCAGCTGACGAAGATCTTCAGAAGCTCCTTACGATATATTTATTTTCAAAGAAGGGGGATATCACAGAACTACAGAAGAAAAAAGGGTTGGATGTACCAAAGGTGTTACAACGGATACAGACCGTAAAGACATCAAGAGTGCTACGCGAGTCACTCCCCGACTGGCTCGATGCACGAGGGGAAAAAGAGCTGGGATCACGATGGGACCGTGTTATTAGCTCATTAAATACAAACCCTAATCTGACCATACGAGTCAACACCCTGAAAACAACTGGTAAGGATCTCTCGATAGTTCTTCGCAAACAAGGAATCATCGCTGAGTCAATCAATGGAACTTCCGATGCATTGATCATTAAAGAAAAAACAAACGTTTTCAGACTCCCCAGTTTCAAGACAGGTCTCTTCGAGGTTCAAGATGTCGCGTCGCAGATGGTCAGCAGGATTCTTAATCCACAACCAAGCATGCGTGTTATCGATGCTTGTGCAGGAGAGGGAAGCAAAACCCTACATCTTGCGTCGTTGATGAAAAACAAAGGCAAAATCATTGCCCTCGACACCCAGGAATGGAGATTAAAGCAGCTACGAAAACGAGCGGTAAAAGCAGGCGCTGACACTATCGAAACACGACTCATCTCTTCTTCAAAAATCTATAAACGAATGAAGGGTACTGCCGATAAACTACTCCTTGATGTTCCCTGCTCAGGTCTTGGGACGCTCCGGAGGAACCCAGACATAAAATGGAAGCTTACAGCCACAGACCTGGACCGACTACAAAATCTACAATATGAGCTTCTTGAACGGTATTCGCCTTTGATCAAGGTAAAAGCGACTATGGTCTATTCCGTCTGCAGCATTCTCCCCTCAGAAGGGGAGGAACAGATCCAACGATTCCTCAAAAACCATGAACCATTCCGTCTCCTAAAAGAGAAACGATACTGGCCTGATACTGATGGGACTGATGGGTTCTACATCGCATATATGGAAAGAATATTCTAAGGAGAGTGACGAAACACTCTAAAAGGAACGACAAATATCTACTATCTCCTCGAAAAACAAAAAGAAAGGTGGCCTCATACAATGAAAGTATTAAGTTGGAATGTCAACGGTCTTCGAGCGGTAGAGAAAAAAGGATTTTTCCCCTGGTTTCAGACTGAATCCCCTGACATCCTCTGCCTCCAAGAGATAAAAGCAACACCAGAACAACTACCGCCACATTTGAAAAACATACCAGGGTATCATATATTCTGGAACCCTGCAGAGAGAAAGGGGTATAGTGGCGTTGCAACCTTCTCAAAGATAAAACCAACAGCAATAAAAACTGGGTTTGGCAGAGAAGAGTTCGACAGCGAAGGTCGCATCCTCATCACAGAATTCCCCTCGTTTACCTTATGTAACATATATTTCCCAAATGGGAAAAAAAACAAAGAACGACTTCAATACAAGCTTGATTTTTACAACGAGTTCCTCAGCTATGCTGATGACCAAAAGACACAACATCACCATATCATCGTCTGTGGCGACTTTAACACAGCTCATAAAGAAATTGACCTTGCACGACCAAAGGAAAACGAGCACATCTCCGGGTTTTTACCAGTGGAAAGAGCATGGATAGACACGTTCATCGACCATGGATATGTCGATACGTTCCGGACGTTTCATGCCGAACCGAACCAGTATTCATGGTGGGATCTAAAAACTGGTGCACGAGCGAGAAACGTTGGCTGGAGAATCGATTATTTCTTTGTGAACAAAGAGTTCCTCGCAAAGGTGAAAAACGCGTTTATCCTTTCGCAGGTGATGGGATCTGACCATTGCCCCGTTGGCATAGAAGTCAAACCATGAAGAAGGAGAGAGCAGAAATGAAAGAGTCACTGGATTTCATCTATAAAGAACAAAAAGAACTATCCCATTATGGTGGCATCGCTGCGCTACTGGGATGGGACCAGATGACGTATATGCCATCAAAAGGAAGCAAAGGACGCGCAGAGCAACTATCGCTTATCTCCCGTTTAGTCCATGAACGAGTGACCTCTGAGACGTTCTATAAACATCTCAAAGGATTGTATGACGAACAAAACAACCTTCCAGAGAAAGACTGCATCGTTGTAAGGAAATTGTTCCATGATGTCGAAAAAGCACGAAAAATTCCTTCAGCATTTGTAGAAAAAATGGCAAGGACTACGTCCATCGCATATGCAGTGTGGCAGGAATCACGAGAAAAAGACAAGTTTACGTTGTTTCAACCACATCTTGAGACCATCATAGAACTTGAGAAACAATACTGTGATTACGTCAAACTCCCGGGTCATCCATATAATAGTTTGCTTGATGACTATGAGGAGGGGATGACGGTGGATGTCCTACGAAAGGAATTCTCTGCCCTACGCAAACACCTCGTAGAGATTTTACAGAAAATAACGGCAAGCACGGTGTATGAGAAACAACACCCGGTTAAGATGACGTTTGACGTTGTTCAACAAAAACACCTATGCGACATCCTTCTTACACGGCTGAACCTTCCTTTAGACCGGGCACGTCTTGATGTCTCCACGCATCCCTTTACGACCTCAATAGATGATGATGATGTTCGATTCACCACCAACTACCAGCGAGAGGGCTTTTTATCCTCCTTTTTCTCCACTATGCATGAGGCGGGTCATGCACTTTATGAGTTGGGGATCCTGAAAGGTGAATACAAAGATACAGTCATCTCTGACGCGCCCTCCCTTGGCATCCATGAATCACAATCCCGGTTATGGGAAAATATGATAGCGAGAAGTAAACCGTTCTGGATGTACATCACCCCAGTGTTTCAGAGAATCGCACCAGATGTAAGTAAAGATATGGACCTTGAGAAGTGGTATCGATTGGTAAACCAAGTAAGGCCATCGCTGATACGAGTCGAGGCTGATGAGCTGACGTACTGCCTTCATGTGATTCTGCGCTTTGAACTGGAACTGGATCTTCTTGACGAAAAAATCACGGTTGCCGAACTTCCAAGGCACTGGAATCAGAAAATCACTGATTTTTTAGGAGTCACGCCAAAAACTGACAGGGATGGGGTGCTGCAGGATATGCATTGGAGCGGGGGGGAGTTTGGGTATTTCCCAACATATGCGATTGGGACGATTTATGCCTCACAACTCTTCAGACAGCTCCAACAAGACCATCCGAACACCCAGGATGAAATCACGAAAGGGGATTTCATGACGATATCACAGTGGCTTTCCAAGCATGTGTATCAATACGGTTCGTTGATGACCGCGGACGATATCATCAAAAAAACCTGTGGCGAGGGGTTAAATTCTAAAGTCTTTCTCACATATCTAAAAGAGAAATACTATCGATTATATGATGTATAAGGTGGTGATGACCCTGGGAACGATGGTGTTAGTGAGGCATGGGCAATCCCAATGGAACTTAGAGAATCGGTTCACCGGCTGGGTGGACGTCCCCCTCTCCATTAAAGGAAGGGAGGAGGCAATCTCCGCAGGGAAAAAACTTAAGGACATGCGCTTTGACACAATATACGTCTCTCATCTTCTAAGAGCAATTCAGACGCTGCATTACATTCTGCTTGAGCTCTCAGATACACGAATCCCCATCGTGTACCACGAGGAGAAACGTATCCATGACTGGGAACATTACAGCGGTGATCGGGATAAGGAGATTCCAATCTATCAGTCCGTTGACCTGGCAGAACGGTACTATGGTGACCTGCAGGGGTTTAACAAGGCAGAAACCATGAAGAAATACGGTGATGAACAGGTACACCTCTGGCGGCGTAGCTACGATATCAACCCGCCCAATGGAGAAAGCCTAAAAGATACCTGTGAACGAACAATACCGTATTATCAAAACCATATTTTACCACAGGTAAAGACAGGGAAAAACGTACTTATTGTGGCTCATGGGAATAGCCTGCGGTCTATCACAAAATATGTGGAAAATATCTCTGATAGGGATATCCCGAACGTTGAGATTCCGACGGGTGTACCGATCGTCTATACCTTTGACCCTGAGATGAAGCTTAAAAATAAGGTGCTTCTTTCATAGGACAAAACCTAAATACCTGTTTTTTATCACTGTTTAATACATTTATTATATATGAAAAAAAATATTATACGTGAGAGGAAATGATGGAATGGCGTTTCAAATGTCCAAACTGTGGTAAGATTGCATCTTTCTATGGGAACCCTGGAGAAACCAAAATCGTCTCCTGCGCATCATGCCATGTACAAGGCCGTATCACAATCCCTGCTTCTGACCAGAGTGAGACGGTAGCCATAGAAATCTCGCATCTGAAAAAAGTCTATGGAGATCTTATTGCGGTAAACGATATCTCCTTTACAGTAAAGAAAGGGGAAATCTTTGCGTTCCTTGGACCAAATGGAGCAGGCAAAACAACAACGGTCGAAATGATAGAATCAATACGGACACCAACCGCAGGCACGATTAAACTGCTTGGCGTTGACATAAAGAACGGGTTTAATCTGGTTAAAGAGCGTATCAGCATTCTTCCTCAGGAATTCCATTCCTTTGAACGGTTCACCGTCCGTGAGACACTTACGTATTTCTCAAAGTTGTATAAAAAACGAATGGATATCGATGAAATCATTGAGGCGATGGATCTGCGGTCCCATGAGAAAAAACTATACAGGAACCTTTCCGGTGGACTGAAACAACGTGTCGGTGTTGCTTTATCGCTGGTAAATGACCCTGAGATTGTGTTTCTTGATGAACCAACGACAGGGTTGGACCCAAAAGCTCGACGGGAAGTCTGGCAGGTGATCGCTGACCTACGGAACAAGGGAAAAACCGTCTTCCTCACCACGCATTACATGGAAGAGGCTGAACACCTAGCTGATCATATCGCAATCATCCATAAAGGCAAAATCATCGCGGAAGGATCACTGCAAGAACTCCTCTCAAGATACGGTGAGAAAACGACCTTATACATCAAAAACTGTCGGTCAGACGAGGCGCTCCATCATTTAAGGGAGAAAGGATTCGAGGTCCACTCCAGTGGAAATGGAGATTTAACCGTGAAAATCGACTATAAAGAGAAGGTCCTTGAGATCCTCTCAGAACTCCGCCATGAATGCATAGAGTATGATGGCGTGGATATCAGAGGCTCGAACCTTGAAGAAGTGTTTCTGCAGTTGACAGGGGCACGACTTATGGAGGAGGCGGAACCATGAATTTTAAAATAGTTGGAATTGATTTCCTCTATAACATTCGTAGCTGGACACGGAGCAGAGGTACAGTGTTTTGGTCGTTGCTCTTTCCAGTGATGCTTATCCTTTTGTTTGGGGCGATCTTCTCAGGGATGGGGGAAGGGAAATACACGTTATATGTGCAGGATCTTGATGATACAGACATGTCTCATGGGTTTGTGGATGCGCTTAATAAAACAGGTATCCTTTCTATTACAAATGTTACGACGACTGAACCGATCACAGAATACATAAAGAAGAACAACGTCAAGAACCTTATTGTCATTCCACAAGGATATAAAAATGCAATCATAAGTTCATATGTCGATCCATCTGTCAAGGTGAACCTAACCTACTATTTCGACCCGACAGAACAGCAGACCAATCAGGTGTTACGAAGCGTCATTTCTAGTGTACTGCAAGGACTAAACATGCAAATCTCTCAGGGACGAACTGTGGTGGGCATCCAGGAGGAAAGCACCATTACGGAGAATTTCGGGTTTATTGATTTTTTCATCCCAGGCATGATCGGGTTTACTATCATGCAGCAGAGCATCTACGGTAGCATAGAAAGGAACACAAAATTCAGGAAAGACGGTATTTTACGAAAGTTACTGACTACACCGATCACCCGGTCTGAATGGATTCTTGCCAAGATGCTGTTCATGCTGTTCTTGGCGTTTATCTCGACCTCAGTGGCAATCGGTGTTGGCATCCTTGCGTTTGGAATAAAGGTCAATATCAGCCTGCTTTCGATAGTCATCATCGTTGCCACAAGTTTTCTCTTCTCAGGCATCGGGATGATCATCGGTCGATTTGTCAAAGAAGAGGAAACCGCTGATATGGCGGCTGGGGCGATTAGCTTTCCTATGATGTTTCTTGCAGGTACTTTTTTTGCTGTAGAGGCGATGCCGGAGGTCATCCAGGTGATCGCCCGTGCGTTACCATTGTTTTATGTCAATGAAGGGTTGCGTAACGCGATGATTTACATGAATCAGACAGAGGCGTTGATTAACACCGGCATCGTCCTTATCTTTGCTGCAGTGTTCTTCATCGCAGGGGTCGTGCTGACGAAGTGGAAGGAAGATTGATTAGACAGGGTAACAAAAATTCGTGTTTTTAAAGAAAGAGAAATCAAGGTTCCCCCAGTCGTTATAATCCCCAAACCCACGGGAGCCATCAGAGAAATCCATCATAGCAAAGGTGTACAAATAATTTAACATGCTTTTATACCTACTATAAATCCAGAATTCTTTATAGATTGGGTTCATCGCCATATGGTTATCAATTCCATTAAATGTAGTGACAAGAAGACCAAGGGTATGTCCCAGCTCGTGCATCGCTGATGTCAGCGTCACCCATTCTCTGTGATGCTGAGGATATTTCTCTGCTAAGAACTGTGATCCAATGATAAATGCATTGAGATGGTTCCATCCAATCACCGCGAATCCTGGTCCTTCCGAATAATCGCAGATGATCCCATAATGGAAAATGCGTTGTCGTGGGTTATTTAGCTCATTGTGAAGAAAATAGTCCCAATACAGGTCGATGATATCTGCATATGAGACAAATGAGTAAACAGGAAGCATCTCTCCGCCGCCAAGTTCCCCGATGTCAACATGCAAAGTGATGTTATGCCGTGCAAATGCATCGATCATTTGTCCAACCTCTTGTTCCGGGGGTTTGTTTGTGGCATCTGCGATAATGGATTCTGTCCAATCGAACTCAAGGAATACATCTTTTTTAAAGGGATCAGAGCCATACTGATCCATGTAGCATTCCTCAATGTTATTTAATGCATCGTTATCAGGGTCAAGTTGAGAATGATTCTCCCAGAAATCTGGATTGTACCCCCATTTGACTTCCCACCAGTCCGGTACCCCATCTCCATCGGTATCAGGATCTGGAAATACAATACGCCCTGGCTCAGGGTTCGAGTAGGTCGGTTTCTCGAATGTTTTGTCAAGGTCCCAGGTGGGCCCGATATCAGGCATCGGGAAGGTAAGCCAAGGAGGATAGCTAATATCACGGGGGTTCCATGTCCCGCGATCTGCCCTTGTTAGACCACTATGGGCTGGTCCTTTCAAAGATCCCCACCAATTATACCTCGCATCGATAACTGAGGATTGGGCGAATAATCCATAGTTTTCGTTTTTGTAAAGGTTACTCCAGGATATTGTAAACATGCTATTCTGGACATATAGTCCGAAGCGAAGATTGTTTGTAAAAATACAGTTTTTTAGTATAACGCTTGCCACTACCTTTTTAAGCTTACACGCAAAATGGGTGTTAAGCGAAAAATTGCACTGCTCAATGTAACAAGCCGAGGAATTCACGAGATTGACACCAAAGCCATTATGGACGAGGTAGCAATTGATGATATCTATAAATGTACAGTCGACGAAAAACATCCCTCCTTCATTATCATCATTATCACGGGCGGCCGACGCTGAGATATGAATGTTTGTGGATCGTTCACAGAGAAATCCGATACCGTTTGTGTCAGCGTACGAGTTCGTAATCGTAATCAATTGCGTTTCATAACAATACACTCCGATGCCGTTATGATAGAATGTACATTGATCAATGGTGACAAAGGCAGATTGAGAGATTAATATACCAAACCCGTTAGTATGGAACCGACTAGAATCTATAATGGTGTCGCTCGTATTCTGCGTAGAGATACCAGCGCGTGTCCTAAAGATGGTACATTCAGTGACAGTGGTCGTATTTGCGATAATAGAGATCCCTGCATCTCCTCTGCATCCACCTGAGTTTCGTATTGTAAACCGCCTGATGTATACGTTGTCCTTGGTAATGATAACAACAGACCCATTGTTTTGTCCGTCGATGATGGTATTGTCCTGTTCCTGTCCTCTTATAGAAATAGACTTATTGATGAAGACTGTTTCGAGGTATAGGCCATTGAACACATAGACGCTATCACCGTCTGTAGCATGTAGGATGCCGTCGTTTATGAATTGAAATGGGTATTCATAGGAGCCGTTCCAGGGTCCTTGAGTGTTGTTGTCATCGACGTAGATAGTGGTTTTGGCTGAAGGTTCGAACGTATCATTTTTCATGCTCTGCCTGTACGTATTTGCGACAGATAGAGGTGAAAGAAGAACAAATGCAAGCAAAATGGCTGATGCATGGTGTCTTTTCATTGAAAATCCCCTTATGCAGACATGTGAAGTTCTCATACATAAAAGTATCTCTATAAAAGTCCAATACGATAAAAAGATGAAAAAAGAGTACGTATACCGTCCTATTTTTGTCTTATAGAAAGGACCATGATACCTTATCCAGATAAACTCTTTGTACCGATCAAGGTTTTGGAATCCATCACACCCTGAATCGATCGGATCTTATTGATTACGATGCTTCCAATGGAATCTATGTCAGATGCCTCAATTTTCACAAGTATGTCAAACTCCCCGAAAAGTGGATGAACCTCAACAATCTCTGAGATATGGGTGAGCTTTTCATACACCGTTTTTTCATGAAGAGGGCTTATGCTTAACAACGCAAATCCAATTGCCATGAGAAAGGAAATAGTATCACACTATCTTATAGTTTTCTTTCGTTTCCATGGATGATAAGAAAATATTAATGACCCAGGTGTACTATCATTTTGTAAAACAATCATTACCGCAGGTGGAGAATATGGATGTAAAAGTAGCAATCCAAAAAAGACGAGCGTACCGATCCCTTGAACCAGTCGCTATCACAGAAGAACTGATACGAGATCTTGCAGGATGTGCACAGCTCTCCGCATCATGTAATAATAATCAATCATGGAGATTTGTCTTTGTTTTTGACCATGAGATGTTACAGAAGATGCATGAGGTGTTCCCGAAAGGCAACGCCTGGGCAAAGAGCGCCTCGATGATTATTGCAGTCCTTAGTAAGAAGGATTTTGATTGTATTATTGGTGATCGGGTCTATCATCAATTCGATACCGGGATGGCGACCGCGTTTCTTATCCTTCGTGCCACGGAACTTGGTTTAGTCGCGCATCCTATCGCAGGATACAACCCGGAGAAAACAAGAGAAATCCTTGACATTCCTGATGATATCGAAGTCATCACCTTGATCATCGTCGGGAAGCAT
The DNA here is from genome assembly GCA_002900555.1 of Thermoplasmata archaeon M9B2D. The sequence continues at coordinate 13,251 of MUGD01000030.1, forward strand.
TCAACGACTATCAATCCTGTGCTTTCTGAGAAACAAATCTTGGCTGAAAAACAGCGACCAGACCGGTTCCCGTTGGAGAGATTCGCATACCTCAATAAGTATCCGGTCTCGTAACCCTACCCATACATATGGGTCGGCTGAACAGGAGAAGGAGCAGTCGGCTGTGCTTGCTTTATAAACGCCCGTATTTTTTGCTCGATATCATCTGCTTCTTTATACAACGGCTCCGTGTTGAGTTCTATTTCAGGAAGCATCTTATCAAGCGCTTCTACAAGGAGTGCTGCAGCCCGTGAATCAGGATAGGAAGTATGTGCCTCTGCGAGAAGACAGAGTACATCACAGTTCAATCGTACACCTTCATACAACAACACCCCGGTGATTCCAGTGATCATCCCTTCCTGTGTTTCTCCGATGCTATGTTGATTGAGGATGCCTTTCATCTTCTGCGTACTTGCAACCCCATAGGTTTTTGGTTTTTTTGGATCGACACCATGGGTGCCTTCAAGGGTCACGATGTACCTACAGTTCTTTTTCTTCGCCCAGGTTAATATGACGTCAGCTAAGGGTTTTATGATATCGACAGGCGGCATGAACTCCGAGATGATGACAACAACCTGATCACAGGACCCCTCTGGTCCACAGACTTTCGTACTAGCGTAAATCCTCACCGGTGGAGATGGCATGCCTTTATGGATAACTGCCGCAGGCATGAAATACCGGGAGCTAATTGTCCCAATCTCCTTAAGCTGTAGTTGATCAATAAGGAAATGCCCTGCAATTGAACTGACGAGTCCGACTGTTGGGAACGCTTCAATAAGTATTGCATTTGAAAGGTCGACTTGCTTATATTCGATAATCTTTATTTCTTCCTCCATGGTATCTACTCCAGGTACATCTCGTAGGTTCTTTTTAACTATTACTATAGAAACGAAGAAATGGATGTTTTATTGTAAAAGACCAGGGAGCTCTACCAGTCGTTGAATGACGATGTCTGCAGGAACATTTAGGCCGATGACCGTGCATCCAGCTGCCCGTCCTGCCTTTACATCGCTTTCCGTATCACCTACTAAAATAACCTTCTTTGCGTCGACACTAAGACGAGCGCATGCATTAAAGACGATTTCAGGGTCAGGTTTCGCCTTTGTTACATCATCACTAGTGATTATCTCCTGGAAATATTTTTCGATGCTAAATTTTTTAAGAATCTGTCGTGCACAATCAGTCGGTGTGTTTGTGATGATTGCTTTCGTATAGGATGAAAGCTGTTCTAAGGTTTCTTTGGTGTCAGGATAGATCCGGATATAATCGATATGGTTCCCATAGGTGACATTACAGAAGGAGGCAACCTCAGGATTTAACTGCAGTCGCTTGAGATTATCCTTAAGATCGTGACCCCAATAGGTGGTGATAAACTCTTCTCTAGTGATTTCTTTATGTTTGAATCGCTTCAATGCGCTGTTCAGCGCCTTCCACCAGGAATCGAGCGAATCGACAAGCACCCCATCCATATCGAAGAGAATCGCGCTAGGAGCTAGTTTCATGATTTTCAGGAGCAGCAGTACCATACACCGGTACAAAAAGGTTTTCGTACCATCACTATTTAAATAGAAAAAGTGGATGAATCTACTGATGAAAGAACTTGATATATCCTCTAGTCGAAGAAATCAAATGATCGATATCACCGATAAAGTGGAACAACTCGTTAGGGAAGAGAAAATCACGGAAGGATACGTCATCGTGTACGTCCCGCATACGACCGCAGCAATAACCATCAACGAAGGAGCGGACCCAAGCGTCCAACAAGACATCATTGAAACGTTAGAGAAACTCATACCAGAATGTGGTTCCTATCACCATTCAGAGGGGAACAGTGATGCACATATCAAGGCAAGTCTGTTGGGCTCATCGGTAACGGTCCTAGTGCATAAAGGAAAAGTAGTGCTTGGGACCTGGCAGCATATCTTCTTTTATGAAGGCGACGGTCCTCGAAAGAGAACCGTGTATCTTTACCTTAATAAAAACAGGTAACTACGCAAATCCTTTGATGGCAGTCACACATTCTTGACAGATTTTTTTCTGCTGTCCTTTGATAGGGACGTGTTTTATCTTTTCTTCTTCCAATTCACAGCTGCATACCACACATTTTGCCATACGTTTTCCATCTCCCCTTTTTTAGCTTCCACCGCGGAAATCATCACACGGTTCCTCATCACTCATCGGTCGGGAATGTTCTGCATGGTCCGGTTGCAGGCAGATATCCATTGAGATTTTCTTCATTGGTTTCCCACAGCACAAAGGTTGCTTTTTGTCATCAGTTCCTTTTGTTTTTTTCTTGCAGGTTTCACATTGATAATAGTCGACAGTCATTCTCCGACCTCACGTATCACATAGGTTCATCATATTTAAACCTAGTTTTTTAAGGAACATAAAGTTTTTAGAGCTCATGAGAATATGAAAACAATGAAACGTGAAACTGTCCCTGGGAAGAAAAAAACACATCATGTAAAAATCTATACGCTGAGCACCTGTGGATGGTGCAAAAAAACAAAGGCACTGCTCAAGGCTCTGGATGTCGAGTACGACTATGTGGATGTGGACACCCTAACTGGAGAGGATTACACGGAAGCAACAGAAGAAGTGAAAAAATACAACCCGCATCGCACGTATCCAACGATTGTAATCGATCATGGAAAACATGTTATCCTTGGATTCAAGGATGAAGAAATAAGGGAGAAACTTGGCTGATGATCATGCAAGAAATAATCATGGAAACAATGCAGAACAATGCAAAAGAAAACGGATATTTCATCTGCCCCGACCAACAGCTCTTACATGACCTTATCGATGGTCTTGAGACGAACACGAAACGGTACGGGTACGGGTCGTGCCCCTGTCGTGTTGCGAGTGGGAAGAAGACCTACGATGTTGATATCATCTGTCCCTGCGAGTACCGTGACGCTGATGTCGACGAGTTCGGCATGTGCTATTGTGGCTTGTTTGTCAGTGAAAAGGTGAAAAAAAATCCCTCCTTGATGGGACCGATACCAGAGCGGAGACCACCGGAAATACAAGATGCCGCATTTGCCGCCGCAGAAACAAAAGTAGCTACATCAGAGAAAACGACGATGCAATCAAAATCAGGGAAACCTTCGCAGACCCTCCCGGTGTGGAGATGTGCCGTATGTGGGTACCTCTGCGCTCGTGAACTCCCTCCACCGCTCTGTCCTATCTGTAAGGCAAAATCGGAGCGGTTCGAACCATTTACGTTTGGTTGACGGAGTTATTACGAGACGATCTCACGGATTTTCGTTATGATCTGCTGCTTTTGTTGGTCAGTTAATTCCTGATCAAGCTTCGGGTACAGCGATACTTCCTCAAATGTCTTATGCGCCACGATACGTTCCTTGAACTCGTCATACTGCACTGGTCTGTTCCATAGCAAATTCTTTCTCATCACCCGTACCCGGTTCAGAATGTCGTTGTGTTGTTGTATCAGCTCCGGAACCATCTTATATCCTTCGATGATGTTTGTTGGGCTATATGAGGTGAAGATAGCTTTTTCTTCAATGAAAATATGTTTTTCCAGTTCCCATTCGAAGGTATCAAACACCTTCATCACGGAGACAAGCTCCATACCACTGCTTTTTTCAACGTCATGTAAGAGTTTAAGGATTTTTGAATGATCTGCTATCATCAGCTCCAGTATTGATGTGGATTTCATCATTTCTCGACCACCGTTCCATACTTATGAGAAGATACTGTATCGTGTTTATAAATATAGCTTATCAGAAACCAACCTCATGCTGTCCGCTGTATGGTAATCTCTTTAAGTGATTGTTGTTTTCTTGGTCTTGAATACGCTATGGATTTGTTTGCAATCACGTTTCAGTCGGTGATGATTCTTCTTGGGATTGGGGTGTTTGGTTTTCTTATCGTACAGCGAAAGGTCGTAGCTGAGGATGCGCTTGGTGCACTTTCAAACCTTGCGTTATACCTTGCATTACCCTGTCTGGTGTTTGTCAATATCGTCTCAAATTTTTCTCCTCAGGAGACCCCGGACTGGTGGGTACTGCCGCTCTGGTGGATCGTTTTTACTGGTATCGCTGCAGTACTGACAGGGCTGTTTACGTTCGTTTCACAGAAGGTGACACGGCGTGAGTTTGCCATGAGCTTGTTTTTGCATAACGGCTTGTTTTTTCCCCTTGCTATTCTCACTGGCATGTTTGGTGCATCGTCACCCTATATTGTGTCATTATTCCTCTTTATGATGTTGTATCCCGCATTTCTCTTTAACATCTATCCTTTTTTCTTTCGGAAGAACGAGAAAAATAAAATAAATCTAAGACGTATCTTTAATGTCGTTTTTATCTCAACACTCATTGCTCTTATCATCCGATTAGCGAATGTGGAAACCTATATCCCCAGTGTAGTTGTTTCGATTTTAACGATGCTTGGTGCAATGACGGTCCCATTATTGATGCTGGTGATCGGGGGAAGTCTTTCTCTAACCTTTCAACGAAAAGGAACGATTTACGGTCAGGAAATAGCGAAGTTCGTTGTCATGAAAAACATCATGTTCCCTTTGGTGTTTTTAGGGGTGCTGTTTATCATCAGACCACCATATCATATTGCGCTGCTTCTGATGCTGCAAAGTGCGGTGCCGCCGGTGACTGCTCTTCCTATGTTCACAAAACGTGTCGGTGGAAACCAATCGATCGTCAACCAATTTCTGCTTGGAAGTTTTATCGTTTCATTGGTGACGATTCCGGTGATGATTTCACTTTTTACCGTATTTTTCTCCCCGTAGTATCTACTTCTCATTAAACGGGCTCGAGTTGCATGCGGTAAGAAAAATCCCTTTTGCCATAAGCAGTCTGCAAATGCGGCAGGTCTCTTCAATGACAGAGGCATCAGTTTTATTGATTAAACGCTCTGCTGAAATCGTGATTTCTTTTATTACTTCTTGGTCTTCTATGGTAACGTTACCGCGTTTATGACCGAGGTATTGGCAGACTGCTGCCGGCGTGATCCCAAGTCTTTCTGCTGCCTCTTTTTGGTTCAATCCGAAGTTGGTGATCATGCGTTCTGCGATTTCTTTGCGGATAACAGGTAAGCCGTTCCACATGACGTATTCACAGGGAGTGCGTTTCATCAAGGGGTACAATCTGTCATTTATTCTTATAATTAATGTTTTATTTTACGAAAAAATGGGATGCTCAGAGAGGACCGTAAGATTTTTGATTAAAAAAGGAAAAGGCGAAAGGTTTATATAGAGCAGGTGCATTAACAATTGTTAATAGGGGTATATTGGAGACAAAAAAAAGAGGGTAAAAATAACTCACGTTAACTGACGTGGAGATGTAAGAACAAACAGGGAAAAAAATTTTTTTGCATCCCATCCTTTCCTCCTCTCCTCACCAACCTAAGATTCCCTGTTTGCCTTACACCCTCCACATTGTTTTTCTATTCATCTTTTCTTGCAGGAGGCGCGTATGAACGAACTGGTAAGAACCATACAACAACTACAGCAAAGCAATATACAAAAAACGATACAAAAAAGGATCAAGGAATTTAAATCCATCGATACAACCTCTGCTGAAGCACTCTTCAAAGAACTTAGCTTCTGCATCCTGACCGCCAACTTCAACTCAGAGCGGACCATCTCTCTGCATACAAAGCTTCATCCTTGTTTTTGTACTGACACGAAAGAAACGCTTGCAAAAAAACTTCGGGCACAGGGCTATCGATTCCCGAACACCAGAGCAGCCTATATCACAGAATCGGTCGTCCATAAAAACCATCTCCCAAGAATCATCCAGGAGCTAGAACATGACGAACGGCGAGCATGGCTGGCCGACACCATCACAGGTCTTGGATACAAAGAATCAAGTCATTTCCTGCGGAACATCGGCTTTGACGACTATGCGATCATTGATTTTCACATTCTTGACATCCTCGAACGATACCATCTCATCAAAAAACCAAAGACGCTGACTGCAAAAAAATACAGAGAAATCGAAGAAATCCTGCAACAGATTGCAATACAGACGAACCTTACCCTTGCAGAGCTTGACCTGTACCTCTGGTATCTGGAGACCGGAAAAATATTGAAATAACACCCGATAGCACACAACCGTTGACTTGTATGGATTATGAAGAGATCATCCAGAAACTACACTCATTGGCAAACCCGGATAATCTCACGGGGATGGCACGCTATGGGATCAACCCGCATAACAACCTGGGCATATCGATCTACGAGCTTCGACCACTTGCCAAGAAAATAGGCAGAAATCACGAGCTAGCGTTACGGCTGTGGGACTCCGGAATCCATGACGCACGACTGCTTGCCTGCTTCATCGACGACCCTGCGAAAGTAACAAAAGATCAGATGGATGCCTGGACAAACGAGTTTGATTCATGGGACCTCTGCGACCAAGCATGCACCAGTCTTTTCGACCAGACACCATTCGCCGTTGAAAAGGTGTTCCAGTGGGCAAGAGCAGAAAAAGAGTTTGTCAAACGCGCAGCATTCTGTCTCATCGCAGGACTAGCGGTCCATGACAAGAAAGCATCTGACCAAGTGTACGAAGAGTTCCTTCCTCTGTGTATCACCCATGCGGTCGATGAACGCAACTACGTCAAAAAAGCGGTGAACTGGGCGTTACGAAACATCGGGAAAAGAAACCGTTCATTAAACAAGAAAGCGCTGAAGACCGCGGAGAAAATAAAACGCATAGACTCAAGGTCTGCACGATGGATAGCAACCGATGCAATACGCGAACTGACAAGTGAAAAAATCAAGCAAAGACTCGAAAGGAAAAAAGAAGGAAAAAAAATACAATGATTGAATCCATCAGAGACTCAGGGCTTTCTCTGGACATTCATCAACGCAGACACCGCAATCAATGCAGGTTTCCTCGTTGACCTCTGCTTTCTCATTAATGACCTTTAACGCTTCAACAGGGCATGCTGCAACGCAGGTCCCACAGCCAGTGCATTTCTCTTTATCAATTTTTACTGCCATAACGATATACCTTCTTGCTCCCCGGATACCGGTTATCCTATATATCTTTTACCGTTTCGGACAGTAGGAACGACAACCAATTAGTATGAACATGCATGTCAATAAAAAAAATTATTGAAATCTCGCGGTTTATTTTTTCTTTAACTGCTCCATCTTCCTACTTGCTCTTTTTCCACTTACCGTAAAATACAGGTACACACACCCAAGCTCAAGACCAAAAATCAAAAGAAAATACAGAAACGTTACCACTATCTTCTGAGGCACAAACCCATATGAAAGCGCAATCGACCCAAGAAACGGGATAAACATCCCAACCAGAATCAGCAGCAACACCTTAAGGAGATCCTTGTTTTTCCCCATACAAGCAACCATAACCACTGCCCTGTTAAAAAATTTATTTCTTTGTTCTAAAAACATTTATCCTAACAGATCCGCGGCACAGGATCCCCCAACGGCTTGCGAATGATACGCTTCCCACCAACCACCGTCTGCATCACCACACCAGAGACCACATCAGAAGCCTCCCCGATGATCGCAGCACGCCTCCCCAACGGATGCTTCTTCAGGACCGCCAGAACATCCTCAGCCTTCTCCTTGACCACCCCAAGGACGACCTTACCTTCATTCCCTATCTCCAGTGGATCAATCCCCAGCATGTCACAGGCAGACCGCACCCCCTCAGGGACCGGCACCGCATCCTCAAAAAGAACAACCCCGACCTTCGATTTCTCAGAAAACTCATTGACCGTGTTGGCAAGACCACCCCGCGTCGGGTCCTTCGCACAGACCACCCCACCCTCCGAAAGAACCCTCTCCATCAGGCCATTCAACGCCGCGACATCAGAACGAATCGTTGTCTCAAACCCGTACCCCTCACGAAACGACAGTAGCGCAATCCCATGCTCTCCGATATTCCCAGAAAGAACAAGCACATCTCCCTTCCGAAGATTACTGTCAAGCAGCCAACGGCCAGAAAACTTCCGATGCCGCCTCACTTCCTTGATATTGTTCTCAAGAGTCTTGCTTCGCCTTCCAATCCCGCTGGTGTTAATCATGAACTGCTGAATCGCACCCTTCTCCACCACCTTCGTATCCCCTGTGACGATCGGCACACCAGCCTTCTCAGCGGTCCGACCCATGCTTCGCACAATCGTCTCAAACGTCTCAAGACAGAATCCTTCCTCTATAATAAACCCGGTGGACAACGCAAGAGGCTCACCACCCACCACCGCGACATCATTAATCGTCCCACACACCGCAAGCGAACCAATATCACCACCAGGGAAGATCAACGGCTGCACCGTATGAGAATCCGTCGAAAACACGACATCATCGATAACCGCAGCATCATCCAGTGCAGTCACCGTCACCTCCGCACGACCCTGCTTCTTAAAGAACCGCAGGATATTCTCTTTGATAAGCTGATCCATCAGCTCCCCGCCAGCACCCTGCGCAAGTGTAATCTTCTTACCCATGAAACCCCCAACAAGAGAACGTTTCTATAGTATGCGATAGAAAAGATTTATTTATACTCTCTGTTTCCATCACCCAGACCCATATGTGGCAATGGCAGGACTTCGTCCTAACCTCCATCAACTTCGGATTCATGATCACCGCGATCCCCGCAATCCTCCGAAACTACAAAATAAAAGAAGCAAAAAGCCAATCACTCTCCATGTATCTTGCCACAGCAATCCTCCTGTCAGTCATGGCATACGTCTTCTTCACCCTAGACATGCTGCTCTCCTCCCTGTCCACCGCAGGAACCGGCATCATGTGGTACATCCTCACCTACCAAAAGATACACTACTCACAATAAAAAACAAAGTGAAGAGATCATGCAACCTATTTGTATCATGTGCATCGGCAACCGAGACGGAGGCGACGACAGCCTCGGACCCTACATCGCAGACAAGATGAATAAAGAACAAACAAACGATCTCATCATTGACTGCGGCACAACCCCAGAAAACTACACCGCAATCGTCAAACAAAAAAAACCAGACACGCTCATCCTCATCGACGCAGCAGAAATGAACCAACCACCAGGAACCACCC
>MUGD01000186.1 GCA_002900555.1 Thermoplasmata archaeon M9B2D
CATGAATGGCAAGACCTCGCGCTCCGTTCGGACACACAAGCATTTCGTGAAAGCTGGAAACGCTCAAAGTGGTTTATCTGGGTCCAGGAAAAAGCTCCCGAGCCAAACCGCTATGTATATAAGTCAAAGGAACAGTAACAATGCGTTTTTTTGATTATCACAAACGGAAGGCACATAATAATCGAAAGAATCCTATCAAAAAATCAATGCTGGAGGCGTTGTCATGAAAGCCTTACTGCTCGTAATACTAAGTATCACCGTTTTGCAAGCAGGCGATGCTAAAACATATACAGACAAGAGAACCGGGTTGATGTGGCAAGACGACGATGCTGTAGGCGTTGTCGTCAAAGCATGGTTCGATATGAATACGGTCAGTGCAAGAAGATGTCTATTTGCTGGAGACCAGGACAGCTGTTCAGACACCAGTGGCGACACGGCTGCCACGTATTGCCAAAATCTAAAGCTTGACGGGTTTGATGACTGGAGGCTTCCAAACATGAACGAACTCAGCAGTTTTGATCATCATGCAAGGACGCATGCACGACGTCAACTAAAAGGCTCGTTTTGGAGTGCCACATCTGACCTCTACAAAGGGAAGCCAAGAGAAGCTGCCTACATCATAATGTACGACGACAATAGCGACGCAGACAAAAGTTATGTGATGACGCGAGACAAAAACAATCCCATGTTTGTGCGCTGCGTCAGAGGGCAAAGCGCGCTCACTAATATGAAATTTCCCAATGGTTTTTGACACTGCATTTTACAAGGGGCCTGTATGCAAAACGTTTTTATTCTACTGTTGATAGTTCTTTTATCAGGATGCGCCTTTAAGACGCAAAAAGAGCTTGTACTCGACGAATGTACCAGGTCTGCTGGCGTTCTGCCGCAGCCGGAACACCACTTTCCGGGAGTATCGACTAACAACCTCAACCCAGAGGTAGCCATTCCTGCATGCAGGGAAAGAGTTGCCGCCGATGTCAATGATACGCATGCGACATTTCTATTGGCCAGGTCATTGACGAAGAATGCTCAATATGATGAAGCATTCGGGCTGATGGTCGAACAGATATGCCGTGAGGGTAACGATGCTGAATGCACACTCTTGGCAGGGTACTATTTTTACGGTTTTACGCCTGTTCGGAGCGATCGGAAAAAAGCGGTCAGGATGTACGAAAAGGCCTGTACAAACGGCTACCCCGTCGCCTGTTTAAATCTCGGCAAATCCTATATAGCGGGTACGGGTGTTGCCCAGGATCCGCAGCGCGGTGCCAAACTCGTATTTAACGAGTGCCAAAACGGTTTAGGCATCGCATGCCACCATTTCGTCAATTCGATGTATTTTGGGAAGATCCCGTTCAATCAGGAACAATTCGATTTTGCCGCTAAAAAGGCATGCGAAAGCGGTCTTGACTGCACGGACTTCTGGAAAAAATATGATAAGGAAAAAGATGAGGACCTGTTACAAGAAAACTTCGATGTCACAACGACATCTTGCGACAATGGACTGGCCAAAGCTTGTGAGAGACTTGGTACCTATCATTTAAACGGGATCGGTGTCTCTAAAGACCTTGCAAAGAGCCAGACATTATACGAAAAGGCGTGTGCCAACGGCGACGTAAGATTCGGGTGCTGGTATGCAGGTAGAATGATGCTCAATAACGGAGAAGATGAAGATAAAGCACACAAGCTCATTAATCGAGCATGCTATGAAGGCGAAAACACATTCGCATGCTACGACCTTGCTATGATCTACTTGAACAAGCCGAACCTGACCGATGCAGAGCTGAAAACGGCAAAAGAGTATTTGACGTATGCCTGCAGACGTGGGAACGTACGAAGTTGTGCTGTCTTGGAATCGATCAATGCGAATCCAAGATAGAGTTCGTGCGTTATGGGAGCGATAAATGCCAGTGTCATAACATGTCAAAGGAAGATTATGAAATATATTTTTTTAGCGGTACTTTTTACGCTAAATGTATACGCTGATAATACAAAAAATTCTGCAATTACTATAGATGCTGATCGGATAAGCAGGGATGATCAAAAAGAGATTGTGTTTGATGGGAACTCAGATCTGATGTGGCAAGACAACTCTGCTGTAACAGCGACTATTCTAGATTGGTATGATGCCAATAGTTATTGCAATAACTTGAATTTTGCCGGTTATGACGATTGGAGATTGCCTGGTCAATTTGAATTTACTGCCACAGCGGTTTTTCATATTTCCAGTAACAAAGCAAAATATAATTTGAGTAGCTATTGGACATCTACGACAAGAGAGACTGACCCCACTTCTGCATGGATTGTCATGTATTACGAAAGTGACATCTCTTTTGTCACTCGCGATAAACCCGTAGCGCTTCCGGTACGCTGTGTAAGAGGAAAAAGCAAAATAGCCATACCCAAAGGTTTTATACTTGATAAAAAAGTCGTCATCACCAAAGACAGTCAAAACCTTGAGCCGAAAGATGTGATTGAAGCCTTTAAAAGTGCCTTGCTCAAAGGCGATGATATTACAAGGTTTTTCATGAAAGGCTCCAGAACTTTAGAACAGTTACCATCACATATGGATAGTGCCGTTGAAATATTTAAAACTATCAAAGAGTGGGAGCAAGTCTGTAATAGTGATAAAGCAACAGTTTATGCTTATACTGCCTCTAAGAGAGGTAGATCTTACATTCCACTTCATATGAGACTATTAACCACAAAAGACAATAAAACAGTCTGGCTTATTGAATATTTCTAGAAACATTTAACACACCGTAAGAGACCAATCAAACCCGCGGGCGGTTTTTTGATTGCTCATTTTGAACGTTAGAGGAATATATGAATTCAAACAAAAACTTAATTATCTTTTCTTTATTTTGGGGTTCCTTGTCGATCATTGTACTTGCAAGGCTGTTTTTCCAGGATATTGGATGGATTAAGACCGTTCAGACCTGGATCATACCTGTTTTTAGTTCTTATTGGGTACAAACAGATGCGATTGAACGTGCATGGAAAAAAAACAGAGCAACACTCTATGGAATATCATCGTTCTTTCTTGCACCTATTGCTGTCCCAGTCTATTTGGTCAAGTCAAGAGGATGGCAACAGGCAAGTATCATTACAGTGCGATTTTTACTACACTCAATCATCTTTTTGCTTTGTATGGTTATCATCAAAAATGTATTTGAACCAAACCTCTAACAAATCATCGGAGACCAATCATAAACCCGCGAGCGGCTTTTTGATTGCTCATTTTAAACGTTAACTTCATTTAATAATCACGAGGAGTCGACATGAAAATTATCAAATTACTTAAATTGGCGCTCTTGATAAGTGCAACATCCAATTTATATGCATCTGATAAAATTCCAGAACAATCACATGAAATAAGCTACCCAGTCGGTTGGCAGAACTGGTCAACCATAGCTGTTTCACACCGAACAGACAACAATACACTACGTGTCATATTAGGAAATGACATAGCTGTTAACGCTGCACGTTCTGCTCAAACAAATCCCTGGCCTGATGGTGCTGTATTGGGGAAAGTAGTTTGGAAGGACATTCAACTAGAAAACTGGAAAACGGCTACAGCGCCAGGAAAATTTGTTCATGCAGAGTTTATGTTCAAGGACTCAAAAAAGTACTCAGAGACTTACGGCTGGGGTTGGGCGAGATGGGTCGATATGGACCAAAAGCCTTTTAATAACGGGGCACAAATCTGTATTTCATGCCATACCCCTGTAAAAAAACGTGACTGGGTATTTACAGATCCAGCCGCTTTACCAATATTGAAATAAACTAACAAATCAAAGGAGACCAATCAAGAACCCGCGGGCGGCTTTTTGATCGTTCATTTTAAACGTTACGTATCCCAAAAAACAAGGAACTGCAATGAAGCATTTTGACGTGAGTTCAATTATCGTAATAGTGATAACCTTTATTCTGTTTTTCATGGCTTTATTTTATACCGGCTTCACCCATGACCTATTGTTGGAGGCCGGTGTTTTTTTGGTCTCTGTGAAACTTATTATAATGTCGTATAAGACAAGCGTGTCATCAAAAGATATTCATCGTGAACTGGAAGAGATAAAAAAC
>MUGD01000031.1 GCA_002900555.1 Thermoplasmata archaeon M9B2D
CGGAAAAGAACAACTCATCGCAAAAGTAAATGAAGGGCTTTGTAAAGGATGTGGGGTCTGTGCCGGAGCTTGTTATTCAGGGGCTATTGCTCATAATAGTTTCAAAGATGAACAAATACTAGCGATGATAAAATCGATAGAAAGTTGTTAAAAAAATTATTATTTTAATGCGTTGAACATGAGATACAGGGGTCGTATGCTCTGACAAGCATCTCACATCTTCGTGTGATTTCCTCAACAGGCTCATCAAGAATGGTAAGGAGGAACTCGCGAAGGTCTTTTTCAATGTTATTTGCATTATGCGCTGTCGGAGGAACAAGGTCTGCTTTTTGCACAATACCATTATTATCAAATAGGTAGCTATGGTAGAGGCTGCCTCGGGGGGCTTCTGTTATGGCTGCACCAAATCCAGCCCGACACACGATTTCACGCCTTGCTTCCTCTTTTAATGGAAGACGATCGATAATTTCAATGGATTCGTCGATACTATGAACAACCTCTATAGCACGTGCTAAATGAGAGACAAAGGGGTTGAAGTTAGGGAATTTCACGCCACTTTGTTTGGCTGCTTCTTTTGCGTCAGCAGATAGTTGTCCGAAATTAAGGTTAACTCTCGGAAGTGGACCAACCATAAATGAACCTCTTGTTTTTATATGGGAATGAAGGGCGGTGGAATACGGTGTTTGTTTTTCAGAGATGTAATCTCTATATTCTGATTCATGGATATTTAATCCTTCAGTGGATCGAAAACGACCAGTGTTAATGGCATAGGAGGTGGCATCAGATATCGCTATATGTTCACATTTTCTGATAAACTGAGGGATTTGGACCTTTGAAAAAAGTTCAACAGTATCAATCGCATCTTTTTTGGCGTTCACTAATTCTTTCCGTATTGCTTGAATTTTATTTTTACTGGGAATGGCAGTAAATCCCCCCACAACAGCCGTAACAGGGTGTACTGCTCGCCCACCGACAAGATCAGAGATATCATTCCCAAGTTTTTTTAGGCGTAGTGCTCTTTTAACAACATCGAGGTGATCCTTTGCCATTGCTATCGAACTTTCATAACCCAAAAGGTCTGGGAGAGAAAGGAAATACATGCTTAACACATGGCTTTGAATGTGCGCACTGAGGGCAAGGAGTTTGCGGAGATCATTTGTTTGATCACTTGGTTCTAGCCCAATGGCATTTTCCACGGCTCGTAAGGCAGTGATTTGATGAGCGACGGGACAGATCCCGCAAATACGAGATGTTAATTCCATCATTTCAGTGTAGCGTCTTCCAACGAGGAACGCTTCGAAAAATCGTGGAGGTTCGTAAATCCGGAAACGAAGGTCCTGAACTTTCCCATCCTTTGTGACACTAATATTTAGAGCACCACGTCCTTCAACCCGAGCAATATAATTTACTTGAATTGTTTTTGTATCCTGTTTGGAATTCTTCAACGCGATTGTTTTTTCTGTCATTTACTGTCCTGCCTCCCTGCGGAACTCCGTGGTCATGCCAGCATATTTTCTGAATTTGCGTTCGATGTCGTTTTGGTGAAGTCCAATCTCTTTAAAAATTTCAGCAAGCGCAGCGGCATTAGGGTTACTCATCGGTCCAAAACATCCCTCACATTCACGTCCAAGAGAGGGACAAAGGGCACCGCATCCTGCACTGGTCACGGGACCCATACAGGGTATTTTCTTACTTGTGATAAGACATTCATTATCTCGATACTTACATTCAACACAGACGGGATGTTGCCGCAAGCGAGGTCTGATTTGTAATAAAGATGCTTTAATAAATTCAAGAATCGTATCACGATGAGGCGGACAGCCTTTTAATATGGCATCAACCTTGATGTATTCCCCTATACCCATGACTTTTGTTGAATGAATCACCGTTGTATCAGCATACACTTTGTTTTCTGCCTCCATCTGGGGAATCCAATTACGAATCGAAGGGATGCATCCCGCGATGGCACAATCACCAAACGCGACTACAATTTTTGATTTTTTTCGTATCTGTTTAATCTCTTCGATTTCCTCGGGTGTTGAGATACCACCTTCAATAAAGCTAATGTCCCATGGTCCTTCAATGTTTTCTCGTTTCACCATGACCCAATACGTGATATCAATCACCTTGAGGAGGTCAAGAAACACGTCCTCTAAATGAAGGAGTTCTAATTGACATCCTGCACATCCTGTGAATTTGAATACTCCAACGGTCGGTTTTTTATTCATAGTTTTTCATCAGCCTCTTTTTATAATGGATGGATATAGGGTCGAATTTCATCATAGCTAAAGACTGGACCCTCCTTACAGACGTACTTTGGACCAATCTGACAATGTCCGCATTTTCCAATACCGCATTTCATGCGACGTTCAAGGGAAACATAAATCTGATTATCTCGAAATCCGATTGTTTCTAAACATTTCGCTGCAAATCGCATCATAATCTCTGGACCGCAAAGAAGTGCAATGGAGTTCTGATTACGGGTTTTCATTGAAGGGAAACACGATGTTACTAGACCGATTTTACAGTCCCAATGTGAGCCAGGCGTAACGGCATCGACCGTAAGGTCAAACCGACAATTTGTTATTTGACGCCATTCTCCGAATTCATATTTGAAAACCATATCTTCAGGGGTTCTTGCTCCATATATAATCTCAAGATGACCATAATTTTTCCTATTCTTTTGAACAAGATCGATAATTCCTCTGAGAGGGGGAAGTCCAATTCCTCCTGCGACAATTAAAATATCTTTGCTTTTCAGTTCTTCTATAGGCCAACCGGTACCATACGGACCGCGCATCGTCAATGTATCTCCTTCTTTGAGGTGAAAAATTGCATTGGTAACATTTCCTACATTTCGTACAGTAGTAGAAAAAGAGCCATCCTCATGAATTTTGCAAATGGAAAGTGCCGCTTCACCTATTCCAAATATGCTAATCATCATAAACTGCCCAGGTGCACAGGTGAAATTTTTTTGTTTTTCTTTGTCAACAAATGCAAGGGTATAGGTGTTAGTGTTTGAGCTTTCCTTTATAATCTTTTTTACTATTGCAGGATATGTTATATATTCATTTTTCAGTGTGACCTGTTCGATAATTTACTCCCCCCGTAGGACTTTTGCAACTTGGGTAATATCAATTTTGGAAGGACAAACACGAATACATCGTCCGCATCCAACACAACCAGAGTTATTGCCGCCTGCAGCTGCACCAAATTTACACAACATCCAATGTCGAATTCGTGCTGTTCGATCCCTGCGGAAATTTCCATGCATAGCGACTTCAGCGTATTCTAACAACTGACATGAATCAAGCTCTCGCGATCGTACTCCTTTTTGTAACGTGATATCAAGTGTATCGTAGACATCATAACAATAACAGGTTGGACACACTAATGAGCAGGAGCCACAGGAAAGACAAGCATGGGACCCAGCTATGCCTCCTCGCTCGCCTAAATCGGTCCATACAGCATGGTTAAGGCTTTCCGAGGCTATTTGGGAGAGCCATTGCGTATTCATATGTCTTTTAAATTTTCTCTCTGTCAATTTTTGTCGTTTTGCTTTTTCATGGAAATCTGCTTCTGTTGCTTTTTCAACAGCTGCTTTTTCCAATAGTTTTTTTCCTTCGTCGCTGCCTATTTCGATAAGGTATTCTGTTCCGATATCGGTAAGAAGGAGGTCATACCCTTCTTTCAAGAACGGGCCGGTTCCAAGGGAATAGCAAAATGAATATTCACTGGGTTCAACGCAGTTCAAGGCGACAATGCGTGTGTTTTTCCTTCTTTTCAAGTAATAAATATCGGTGAATTCACCAGAAAAAAATTTATCTAATTTAAGGAGTGCATGAACATCACAGGGATGAACACCAAGCAGAAGTGTTTTTTCTTCAGGTAAGATCTCCTTTGAGGTATAGATATCTTTTTCTTTAGAAAAGGAAAAAAGCTTTTCTTGTGGTGGGTGAAAGAATTTCTTTGCAGGAAGAACCGTTGAAAGATAGTCAAGATGAAGTTGATCTATTGATGTTATTTCTTCAAAGGTTGATTCATAGCCAGGTTTTGTGGGTCCATAGACTTTGTAATTTTTTTTAAATTCTTCTAAAAGTGAATATAAATTTTTTTTTTCTATGGTATATGCGGTCATAGTTATCGTATTTTTCCTTAATTTGAAGTCGGACGGTTATCTGTTTTGCCTATTTTAAATTATTCATTAGAAAAGAATTTGAGGGAACGAAAATGAATATTATTTATGCTTTTAGATTTTAGATAACTCTGGAAATTTATGTATTTTTTATTGATAAGTTTAAATACCATGTTTCGATAAACCATCTGTCAGAATTCAGAAAAATTTATATAATTAACAATTGTTAATTTAATAGTGAAAGTGAGCCGAAAATGAGCATTGTCGACTTGACTTCTATGGGGGAGCCTCAGTCGGATCAAAGAAAAGAACTTAATGATCGACTTAAAAAACTCCAAGACGAAATCTCGGATTATTGCTTTCAATGCGGCAAATGCACCTCTGGATGTGAGGCACATAAGATCCTGGAACTTGAGCCTCATAAAACCGTCGCACTCTTGAAACGAGGATTGCTTAACGAACTGGTGAACTCTGACGTCATCTGGACCTGCATGAGCTGCATGAAATGCAGGGAACGCTGCCCTCAACGCGTCGCACCCGTTGATATTCTATTTGCTTTGAAGAACATGGCGGTCGCAAGCGGGAAACAGATCCCCGGAAAATACACTGCGATGCTGCAATCAATACTTTCGATGGGACTCATCCAGGACATTCAACAGATTTCAACTCGCTTAAATAAAACCATGAAACGAGACGACCTTAGGCTACCACCTCTTTCAAAACCTGTTGATGTAGCGAAGTTTCAAGCGGGGATCATGAAAATTGCAATGGAAAAGGTATAAAGACGATGAAAAAGAAATACGCGTTGTTCCCTGGTTGCTTGATGCCAACCGAGCAGTACGCCTATGAACTCTCCCTACGGGAAATACTCCCGTTGCTTGACATCGAGATTGTTGACTTGGAGGGATTTTCCTGCTGCGGAGAACCTATAAAAAGTGTGAACCAATTTCTCACCTTGTATCTCTCTGCACGCAATCTAGCGATTGCTGAAAAACATAATCTAGATGTGTTTGTCCCTTGTGCGATGTGCCATCTCGCTCTTTCCGAATGCCACCATATTTTTGAGAAGAATCCAGAGATGAAGGAACGAATAAACAGCCTGCTTGCAGCAGAGGACCTTACATATACCAACAAACGACAGCTTGTTCATATCGTGGATTTACTCTACGACCATATAGGATTGGAAAAAATCAAAGAACATGTGAAAAAACCATTAAATGGTCTAAAGATCGCAGCACACTACGGCTGCCATCTTATCCGCCCCAGCGAAATCGGTCGACCAGATGATTCAGAAAATCCGCAAAAGATAGAAGCAATCCTTAAGGCGATTGGCGCTGAACCAGCGGATTATCCTCAGAAACTTGATTGTTGCGGTGCGCCATTGCTGGCTAATTTGCCAGAGTCAGCATTGACAAAAACAGGTCAGAAGCTCCAAGCAATCCAAGAGCAAGGCATCCAGGGCATGGTCGATGTTTGTCCTTGGTGTCATAAGATGTTTGACAGCAGACAAACTAAAGCAGGAGAGACCGTTGCAGCAAAACTTGATGTCCCTGTTTTTTATCTTCCACAGATACTCGGTATCGCCTTTGGAGTATCAGCAGAAAAACTCGGGTTGGAACTGAATCTAAGTCCTGTCCAAAAAATCCAGCAGAGGGATGGAAAGTAATGCGTCGCATCGGTGTTTTCGTCTGTCACTGCGGGATTAACATCGCACAGAACGTTGACGTCAAAGCACTCACCGAGTACGCCAGCCAACTCCATGGCGTGGCTGTCGCAAAAGAGTACAAATACATGTGTTCCGACGTGGGCGCGAGCCTTATCAAAGATAGCATCAAGGAGTTTAAACTCGACGGTGTGGTCATCGCATCCTGCTCACCACGGATGCATGAGCATACGTTCCGCCGTGTCGCCAATGACGGCGGGGTGAACCCCTACCAAGTCGAGATTTCAAACATCCGGGAACAATGCTCATGGGCACATACCAACAGAGAGCAAGCGACTGAGAAAGCAAAATACCTGGTTCGTAGTGCCGTTTCAAAAGCACTCGCCCTTGAACCGTTAAAACCATCCAAGTTAAAAGTCATTCCTGAGGCGCTGGTGATCGGTGGGGGCATCGCAGGGATCCAGACCGCCCTTGATCTCGCTGATGATGGATTCAAGGTCCATCTGGTGGAACGGGACCCAAGCATCGGTGGCCACATGGCTCAGCTTGATAAGACCTTTCCGACTCTTGATTGTTCATCCTGTATTCTTACCCCAAAGATGATGGAAGTTGCTAACCATGAGAACATTGAACTATTCAGTTACTCCGAGGTTGTCAGTGTCGAAGGAAGCATCGGGAATTACACTGTGAAGATAAAAAAGAAACCACGCTACATAGATATCGATAAGTGCACGGGATGCGGTGATTGTGCCACCTCGTGTCGACTCAAAGACAGAATCGTCAGTGAATTTAACCAAGGCATGGGGAAGCGAGGAGCCGCCTACATGCCATTCCCCCAAGCAGTTCCCTTAAAATACACTATCGATGACAAGACATGCCTGTTTCTCACTAAAGGCAAATGCGGGGATGAACCCCTCTGCAAAAAAGCATGCGCTCAAGGTGCCATTCATTTTGATCAAAAGGAAGAAACTGTAGAACGTAAGGTCGGTGCTATCATAGTTGCCACCGGCTATGACCTCATGGATCCCAAAGCGGTGTATGAATACGGCTATGCTCAATCCCCTGATGTAATCACCACCATGGAAATGGAGCGATTAATCAGCTCTTCCGGCCCCACTAAAGGGGAAATCCTACGACCATCGAACCAGCAGAAACCAAAGAGTGTTACCTTTATCCTCTGCGTCGGCTCCCGTGACGAGACCCAGTGTACCTGGTGCTGTCGAATCGGATGCATGAGTGCATTAAAACAAGTCTATCTCCTTCGTGAGAAACTGGGGGAAAACGTTGAAATTAACCTTTGCTACAACGACTTACGCTCCTATGGAAAAGGCTACGAGGAGTTCTACCGCAAGGTCCGAGGCATGCAGACGAACCTGTTCCGAGGACGCCCCTCAGAAATACGCGTACTGAAAGAGAATCTCAAAATCGATATTTTTGATACGACCACAAACAAGCTCTTTGAAATCACCACCGACATGGTCGTCCTTGTCCCCGCGATGATGCCACGGGCTGATGCCACAGAGTTTGCACGACTGCTGCATCTCACCCTAAGCGGTGATGGGTTCTTCCTAGAGGCCCATCCGAAGCTTCGCCCGGTAGATACCTTTGTCAACGGGATTTTCATCGCTGGATGCTGCCAGGCACCAAAAGACATCCAGGATACGGTTTCACAGGCAAGTGCAGCGGCGTCACGAGCGGCAACCATTCTATCTAAAGAAGAACTGGAGATAGACCCGCTGATTGCGATGGTCGACGAGGATGCATGCACCGGATGTGGTATCTGCGTGGAGGTCTGTCCCTATGAGGCTCGGACGTTAAATGAACGGAAAAAAATCGCCGAGGTCAACGATGCCTTGTGCGCTGGCTGCGGTGCCTGTATCGCCGCCTGCCCAAGTAACGCTTCGATTCATAAGAATTTCACAAAAAAACAACTGCTGAATATGGTTGACGACATCATGTGAGTTTTATAATATGACAAAAGAAAAAAGACAAAAGACCACGATCGCCCGTAACCACGGATCGATACTGATAATCGGCGGTGGCATCTCCGGCATCCAGTCATCTCTTGATTTAGCGGATGCAGGATTCAAGGTCTATCTGGTGGACCGCGACCTGTCAATTGGCGGCACCATGACCCAGCTTGATAAAACGTTTCCGACCAACGATTGTGCCATGTGCATTCTTGCGCCAAAGCTCGTATACACGGGACGTCATGAGAACATCTCGATTATCACCAACGCAGAGGTCACCAATGTCGCTGGCGAGGTCGGGAACTTCCATGTTACCCTGAAAAAATACCCACGGTACGTTGATCTGACAAAATGTAACGGATGTGGCGACTGCGTTGAACACTGCCCTGTGTCCATGCGATCGGAATTTGATGAAGGACTTGCGACCCATAAAGCGATCTATCAACCGTTCCCACAAGCGATTCCCAATGTCTTTGCAATTGCGAAAAACGAAGGGACGTCCCCTTGTCGAATCGCATGCCCAGCAGGGTTGAATGCTCACGCATTTGTCGCCCTCGCCGCTCAGGAGAAATTCGCAGAAGCCTACGAACTTATCAAAGAAACTATCCCGATCCCAGGTTCACTCGGACGCATCTGCTATCACCCCTGCGAGACAGACTGCAACAGAAAAGACATCGAAGAGCCGATATCGATTTGTCGTATCAGACGGTTCATCGCTGATTATATCTATGAGCATCCAGAAGCACTCGCTGAGTATCAAAAAACAAAAACAGAAAAACAACAAGGCAAAGGACCCATTGAAACAAAAAGAGGAAATGGACAGAAGATTGCGATCATCGGCGCGGGACCGACAGGGTTGACCGCTGCTTACGACCTTTCCAAGAAAGGCTACAAACCAGTTATCTTTGAGGCGGAGAAATACAGCGGCGGCATGCTTCATTACGGGGTACCTGACTACCGACTCCCAAAGGACTATCTTCATAAAGAATTCGATACTCTCTGTGAACAACAACAAATCGAAATTAAAAATAATCAGAAATTAGGCAGGGACTTCACCATAGTTGATCTCAAGAAACAAGGGTTCAAAGCGGTTCTGCTTGCCATCGGCGCCCATAAGACTCGTGCAACAGGAATTGAATGCTGCACCGGGACTGACACCTGCGTCCTTGAAGGAGTCGAATATCTCAAACAGCTCAACAGGAACATGATCGCCCCTGAATATTTCAAGGGGAAAACCATCCTGGTGATCGGCGGTGGGAATGTCGCCATGGACTCGGCACGTACTGCAAGACGTCTTGGGGGAAACGTCACTGTCATCTATCGACGTTCCATAAAAGAAATGCCAGCGCACAGGGAAGAAATCCAGCAGGCAGAAGAGGAAGGCATCATCTTTAACTTTTTGACCGCACCAACAAAATTACATAAAACAGAGAAACAAACATGTCTGCAGTGCGTAAAAATGCAGCTTGGGGCACCGGATGCATCAGGAAGACGACGACCGGTTGTCGTCCCAAACTCAGAACATGATGTTGCTTGTGACTATGTGATCTTTGCCATCGGCCAGGAGCTTGACACAAAACTCATGGAAGAAAACAATATCAACCTCAATAAATCAGGCTTCATCGAGGTAGACCCTCTTACGTTACAGACGTCCCAAGAGGGTGTGTTCGCTGGTGGTGACGCGGTCACCGGCCCTGCATCCGCTGTTGAGGCAATCGCAGCAGGGCATATCGCTGCAGAGTCAATCAATCGATTTCTCAACAATGAAGACCTGCTAGCAGGTCGAGAAAAAAAAGAACAAAAAAAAGCTGAGATCCCCAAGGAATCACTACGGATTCCACAAGCACGTGAACAACCACCAATAATTACCCTGGAGGAACGGGTGACGTCATTTCGCGAAGTCGACCTGGGCCTCACCAAGGATCAAGTGGTCCGTGAGGCGCAACGATGCTTGAATTGCGCGGGATGCTGCGATTGTCAACAGTGTGTATTGTACTGCGGACCTGATGCCATTGACCATCAGATGAAAGAGACAACGGAGAGCATTGATGTCGGTGCCGTGATCGTTTCCCCGGGTTTTGCGGAGTACACACCCCCAAAAGCGGATAGCTACGGCTATCAGGTATACCCGAACGTGCTCACCAGTATTGAATTTGAACGGATGCTTTCTGCCTCAGGTCCGTACAAAGGGCATATCAAACGGGTTTCAGACGGCAAACCATTGAAAAAAATCGCGTGGCTCCAATGTATTGGCTCCCGTGATGAAAGCTGTGATCGGAAATACTGCTCTTCTGTATGCTGCATGTATGCAACCAAGGAGGCTGTGATTGCAAAGGAACATGAGCCTGGCGTACAGACCCATATCTATTATATGGATATGCGGTCGTTTGGGAAGGATTTCGATAAGTATTTCGACCGGGCACAAAACGAGTATGGTGTCGTGTACCGTAGGTGCCGAATCCCAAAAATCGAACAAGATAGGAAAACAAAACAGTTGACCATCCGCTATGTTGATGAGAAAGGACTGCTGCAAAGCGAAACCTATGATATGGTGGTGCTTTCCGTCGGGCTGCAACCCTGTGCTGCCCTAGGGCATCTTAGCAAGGCATTAGAGATCAATTTGAACCAGTACGGGTTCATCGAGACAGAGACATTTTCCCCTGTTTCTACCTCACGACCGGGTGTGTTTGCATCAGGGACGGTGACAGAACCAAAGGATATCCCTGAGAGTGTGACACAAGCGTCCGCAGCTGCAGCAGAAGCAGCAAAAACCATCGCGGATGCACGGGGGACCGAGGTCGTCGAGAAGATTTACCCTGTGGAGCGCGACATCAAATCGGAGTTCCCCCGAGTTGGCGTGTTTGTCTGTCATTGTGGTATTAACATTGCTGGTATCGTGGATGTGAAAAAAGTTGTTGAGATTGCAAAGACTCTCCCCTATGTTGTGTATTCCGATGATACGTTATTTACCTGTTCCCAGGATTCGCAGGAGAAAATAAAGGAAAAGATAAAGGAATTGAATCTCAACCGCGTGGTCATCGCTTCATGCACACCACGGACCCATGAACCGTTGTTTCAGGATACGCTACGTCAGGTCGGGTTGAATCCACATTTGTTTGAGATGGCGAACCTTCGTGACCAGAACTCCTGGGTCCATAAGGAGGACCCGGGAAGTGCGACAGAGAAGGCGATCGATGCCGTGAGGATGGCGGTCGCGAAATCCTCTGATTTGTACCCGGTGCGTCACATGCAGATCCCGGTTCTTGCAAGTGCACTGGTCATTGGTGGTGGAATCGCGGGGATGACTTCTGCGCTTTCCATCGCAGATCAAGGCTATCAGGTGTATCTTGTTGAAAAGGAATCGGAGCTTGGTGGTCATCTTAAGGAAATCTATGTTGGAGCCCATGGTGAAAAACCACAGAATCTGCTGAAACAGACCGTTGAACAGGTCACCAGCCATCCTCGTATTCAAGTATTCACCCAGACCATGATCCAGCATGTCTCTGGGTATGTCGGTAACTTCTCCACTACACTTCAAACAGCAAAAAAAGATCCAAACCAAACCGTACTCCAACATGGGGTTATCATCGTCGCAACCGGTGGATTACCCTATCAACCGAAGGAGTATCAGTATAAGAAAAGTGATGATGTCCTTACACAGACCGAATTTGAAAAAGACCTGTTCCTGGAGAAACCATATCTGAAAGATCTTAAGGAAGTTGCGATAATCCAATGCGTCGGCTCACGCAATGATGACCATCCGTACTGCAGCAGGGTTTGTTGTTCTGAGGCATTGAAGAACGCGTTGCGGTTCAAGGAACTAAATCCAGACGCAACGGTCTACGTCCTCTATAGGGATATCCGTACGTATGGGTTCCGCGAGGATGTCCTCTATCAGAAAGCCCGGAAGAAAGGGATCCTTTTTGTGAGATATGAAGAAAAGGAGGAACCCAAGGTAATCGTCGAGGACGGTAAACTTCTTATAAAAATCAAGGAGCCAATCCTTAGGCACGAACTACATCTGCATCCTGATAAACTAATTTTAAGCACTGGGGTCGTCCCTCAGGACAATAAGCTACTTGCACAACTCCTCAAAGTGCCCTTAAACATGGATGGGTTCTATGCAGAAGCTCATGTGAAATTACGTCCGATTGATTTTTCCGCAGATGGGATATTCCTCTGCGGTCTTGCGCACTCGCCACGGTTTATCGAAGAATCGATTATGCAGGCGAAGGCGACAGCTGCTCGTGCAGCAACTATACTTTCTAGGAAGTATCTCGAGACCCTCGGTAATATCGCAAGAGTAGTGTCCAGGAACTGCTCGGGATGCCAGCTGTGTATCGAGGTATGCCCATATGACGCAATCAGCTATGATGAGGAAAAGAAAATTGTTGTGGTTAATGAAATCCTTTGTCAGGGTTGCGGTGCGTGTTCCGTGGTCTGTCCAAGTGGCACGTCGCAGCAGAACACGTTTACGAAACGTCAGATTATTTCCATGATTGATGCGTGTTTGGAGTAGGAGAACATGAATGAAGAAAAAAAGGACACTAAAAAAGATGGGTTTGAACCAAAAATCGTTGGGTTCCTCTGTAACTGGTGCAGTTACGCAGGCGCTGATCTTGCAGGGACAAGCCGCATCCAGTACCCACCGAACATACGGATCATCCGGGTTATGTGCTCGGGATCTGTAGATTCTATGTATATCCTTCGTGCGTTACTTGAAGGCGCTGATGGCGTGTTTGTCGGCGGGTGTCATCCTGGTGACTGTCACTATATCGATGGGAACTACAAGGCAAGACGACGGATGGTACTTCTTGAAAACATCCTTGGTACCCTCGGTCTTGAGAAGGAGCGGGTCTGGCTGCGGTGGATCTCTGCTTCGGAGGGGCAGAAGTTTGCAGATACGATGAAGGAAATGACTGAGGCGATACGAAACCTAGGACCAAACCCGATCGCAGGACACTGGAATCTGTAATGGAGAATGAAAAAAAATGACACAAAAAAAATTCAAAGTAGATGACAATGATGTGGTGAAATCAACCAATGAATTTCTCAGGCAACTGTTGACATCCGGGAAAATACAGGCGTTGCTTGTACCACAACATACCCCCTCAAAGAAAGTCGCGTTCCCGGTTCTTATCTCTGACCCTAAGAAACTGCATGCTGACATCGTTGCTCCAGTGCTTCCAGTGTCCACTGCTTCAATCGTCTCAAAGATGACCAAGGTACAACCACCATCAAAACCTATCGGGGTCGTTATGCGCTCCTGTCAGATCCGTGCGCTCATCGAACTGGTGAAATTAAACCAGGCAAGCCTTTCCAACATCGTCATCATCGGGATCGACTGCCCAGGTACATTTCCCATTAACACTTATACCGAGTTTCCTGAGAAGAACACACCGACACAGTTCCTTCTTGAAGCTTTGATAAAACATTCTGATCAAGCAGAAAAGTACCTTCGTTCCGCCTGCAGGATCTGCAAGGACCCGATTCCGACGCATGCAGATATTATCCTTGGCTTGTATGGCACCGACATCCAAAAAGAGATTGTTGTTGAGGCATCTTCAGAGGTTGGTAAAAGCATCCTTAATGATATAGCTCTCGAGGATGAAAAAGACAATAACGTTCGGGAGAAAGCAGTCAAAGAAATCCGTGATGAACGGACAAAGAAACATGCCGCCTTCCTGAAAGAAAAAGAGGGTATCAAAGGGATTGAGAAGGTCGCTGAATTTTTTGATACATGCGTTAACTGCCATAACTGCCGGCAGGCTTGTCCTATCTGTTACTGTAAAGAATGCTTATTCGACTCCTCAGTGTTTGACACTGAGGCGTACAAGTTCCTCCGGAAGGCGGAGATCAAAGGGTTATTTAAAATGCCGACCGATGCGTTGCTCTTCCAGCTAGGGCGGATGAACCATATGATCCTCTCATGTGTGCAGTGCGGCCTATGCGAGCAGGCATGCCCAAATCTAATCCCATTGATGGACGTGTTTATTCCAGTTGCAGACAACGCGCAGAAAGAGTTTGACTATCACCCTGGAAAAGATAAAACAGAGAAGATCCCGATGATCGTATATCGGGAGGATGAATTCTTGGAGGTAGGAGAAAAATAACATGGATATCATTGACTCACGTACGGTCGACCCTCAGTTCAAGTTCCAGATAGCAAACGAGGAGGGTGGCGAAGGCATCCTTAAATGCTTTGCCTGCGGCGCGTGCACCGCCCGATGCCCTGAGATGGATGTCAAACCAGAGTGGAACCCCCGTGTCATCATCAGAAAAGCACTGCTAGGGCTAAAAGATGAGGTCTTGAGCAGCGAATTTTTCTGGATCTGCAGCGCTCACTACCGCTGCCTTGAGAAATGCCCTCAGAAGGTCAACGTTAAAGAGGTCATGAACGCGGTGCGAGACGCTCGTCTTCTTGAGGAACAGGGAGAGGACATCACCGGAAAAAAGTCAAAGAGGTACCTTGATTTATCGTTTAAATACAAAATATCAGAAACCGAGGCTGGAAAAGACCTCTATGAGTGTTTCTCCTGTGGGACATGTACGGCAGGCTGCCCCGAGCGGGAGCTTGACCCTTTATACTCACCTCGAAAAGTGATCAAGAACGTGCTGCTGGGGATGAAGGATCCGGTGTTCTGTAATAAGTTTGTTGAGATTTGTTCGTCTCATCATCAGTGTCTCACCCAATGCCCGCAAGGGGTGGAGATCCCAAAGCTGATGAATGCGATAAAGAACATTGCAATCAAAGAAGGATATCATCGGACAACAAAAGAGTAGGTCTATGGAAAAAAAATCTGAAAGTATCGGGTCTGTTGCGGTAGTCGGCGGTGGCATCGCCGGGGTACAGGCAGCCCTTGATCTCGCTGACATGGGATACAAGGTTTACGTGCTTGAGAAATCACCGACCATCGGTGGCGTCATGGCGCAGCTTGATAAGACATTCCCGACCAATGATTGTTCAATGTGCATCCTATCTCCAAAACTCGTGGACTGCGCACGTCATCAAAATATCGAGATTTTTACCAACACAGTTGTAGAAGGAATTAAAGGCAACCCGGGGGATTTCATGGTAAATGTCTTAAAAAAACCCCGGTATGTCGACAGAGAGAAATGCACCTCCTGCGGCAGCTGCGAAGAAGTTTGTCCGGTTTCGCTACCAAATGCATTTGAGTACGGGTTGGTGAAACGGAAGGCTATTTATAAACCATTTCCACAGGCAATCCCAAATGCGTACGTCATTGACAAGGAAGGTGATGGTAAATATCGCGGCTGCGTCGACTGCATGCGTTGTGTCAAGGAATGTAAATCCGGTGCGATCAACCATGAGCAGAAACCAGAGCACGATTCTTTGCATGTCGGTGCAGTGATCATCGCTGCGGGTTCTCCCCCGTTTGACCCGGTGATAAAACCTGAATTTGGTTATAGGAAATACAAAAATGTGCTGACGAGTGTAGAATTTGAACGAGTGTTATCAGCCTCAGGGCCGACGCAAGGAAAAATACTACGACCCAGTGACCAGAAGCATCCAACGAAGGTCGCCTGGGTGCATTGTGTAGGGTCACGGGACGCTTCAGTTGGTCATGAGTATTGCTCTGCGATGTGCTGTATGTACACCACAAAGGAAGCAATCATTGCCAAGGAGCATGCATCTGATATTGAACCGACTGTATTTTACATTGATGTTCGTTCCTATGGGAAGGATTTTGATAAATACATTAATCGAGCGAAGAAAGAACATGGGCTTCGGTATGTTCGGTCACGGATTTCGGAGATCACCGAGGATCCGAAAACACAAGACCTAATCATAAAATATGAGAATGACGCAGGAGATTTTAAAGAAGAAACCTTCAATCTTGTGATACTTTCAGTCGGGTTGTGTGGCTCTGGTGAACGACGTAGCGAGCTCATCGACATCCTTGGACTTGATGTCAATGAGTTTAACTATGTGCGGACGAGTGCAAATGATCCTGTGGTGATTAAACCAGGGGTTTTTGTCGCAGGTTCTTTTTTAGAGCCCCAAGCAATCCCTGAGTCCGTGATGCAGGCATCCGCTGCGGCTGCAAAAGCCGCGGCGCTCCTTAAAGACTCGCGGGGTACACTTGTGAAGGAAAAAAAGTATCCTCATGAGAAGAATGTTTCAGAGCAAAAGCCCCGTATTGGGGTGTTTCTCTGCCATTGTGGGATCAACATCGGGGGGTATGTTGATGTACCGGCTGTTGCTGAATATATTAGATCACTTGAGGATGTTGTTGTTGTTGAGACAAATGTGTACACCTGCTCTGAGGATACGCAGAAGAAGATTGTCGATGCGATACAGAAACATGATTTGAACCGCATCTTGGTTGCTGCCTGTACTCCTCGGACCCATGAGCCGTTGTTCCAGAAAAGCCTCCGTGATGCGGGTCTTAACCCGTATTTGCTTGAGATGACGAACATCCGGGAGCAGTGCTCCTGGGTCCATATGGATAAGCCTGCGATGGCAACCGAGAAGGCAAAACAGCTCATCGCGATGACGGTCGCCAAGACTCGGTTTTTACAACCAATCCGGGAAGCAGAAATACCGGTTCTTCAGAAGGCGCTGGTAATCGGTGGAGGTATCGCTGGGATGAGCGCGGTGTTATCCCTTGCAGATCAAGGGTATGAGACAGTCCTGGTAGAAAAAGAACCCAAGCTGGGCGGATACTTGCATAAGGTGTACTATACGGTCGATGATCTAGACATCCCACGGCTGCTCAAGGAGACCACCGAGAAGATATTGAATCATCCGCTCATAACCGTGTATACCGGTTCGCAAATCAAAACCTTAAAGGGCTATGTCGGGAGCTACGAATCTGAGATACAAACACCCACAAAGGATGTCCTGTTCTCCCATGGTGTGATTGTAATCGCCATTGGTGCCGATGAGTATAAACCACACACGTATCATTATGGGAAGGATCCCCGGGTTTTAACACAGTCGGAGCTAGAGAAGGACCTAAGCGTCCTTAAAAAAGAGGACATCCGAGACGGGGAGACATTTGTAATGATCCAGTGCGTGGAGTGCCGTGATGAGAAACGACCTTACTGCAGTAGGATTTGCTGTATGCAGGCAGTAAAGAATGCTTTGAAAATAAAAGAGTTAAACCCGCACGCGGAGGTCTTTATCCTCTATCGTGATCTGATGACCTATGGATTTTATGAGAAATTCTATAAAAATGCACGAGAAAAAAGCGTGATGTTCCTGCAGTATGATCCTGAGAAGAAACCAGAGCTTGAGACAAAGAATGGACTGAACGTCAAGGTTTATGAGCCAATGCTTGCGGAGTTGTTGAAGATCCCAGCGGATCATGTGATTCTTTCAACGGGATTACAACCAAACCCTGATAACCCTGTTATCGGGAAGTTGCTAAAAGTCCCGGTGAACGACGATGGGTTCTTCCTAGAAGCACATGTGAAACTTCGTCCCGTTGATTTTTCTACGCGAGGTGTGTTTGTCGCTGGGAACTGCCATATGCCAAAATTCATAAGCGAGTCGATGTATCAGGCGCAGGCAGCTGCCGCTCGTGCTGCAACGATTCTTTGTAAACCCACGCTTAAAGCTGAGCCGAATGTCGCGTTTGTTGATGAAGATCTCTGCAGCGGGTGCAGTATATGCATCTCAGAATGTCCCTTTAAAGCAATAGAACAGGTTCATGAAACAAAGCAGAATATAACCGTCACCCATGCGAAAGTCAATGAGGGGCTCTGTCAAGGCTGCGGGACGTGTGTGAGCGCCTGCCCAAGTGGTGCGATCCAGCAGCGGGGATTTAAGGACAGTCAGTTGCTTCCCATGATCGATGAGATAACGTGATTAGGGGAGAAAACGAATAGAGAGGAGGTAGAACGTGTATGGATATGGAAATTATGTTTCCTGGTGGAGCAAAAGTCAATGCTCAGTTTAAGGGATTTACCGTGGCTACGGATCAACCAGTCGAGGAGCAGGGTAGCGGCACTGCGCCAGCGCCATTTGATTTATTCCTTGTTTCACTTGGTACGTGTACTGCCTATTATGTATTGATGTTCTGTCAGAGAAATGCTCTTTCTACTACGGAGATAACATTGGTGATGAAGGATGAAAGAAATCCGATGACTCATCTGGTAGAAACGATTCAT
>MUGD01000187.1 GCA_002900555.1 Thermoplasmata archaeon M9B2D
TAAATATCTCGTGAGTTCACTGAATTCCCTCTTTTGTCAGGATTGCTCTTCTTCAACATTTTCCCTTTCAGCGATGAGGATGCAACTTGAAAAGCCAGGAATATTAGAATGGGGAGAAAAATCATGTATGGTATTTCGTAAAAACCATACCAACCAGAATCGGCTATCCACTTTAGATATTGAACGCCTAGGAGTGCAGTTAATGCAAGAATAAGAAGTACTCCCGAAAGTTCTACTAAACTAGTCGCTCTCTTCTTCAATGCTGGCCTGAATTCGTGGATATTTCCTGTAATGCGAAATATCAAGGCAACGGCTCCTAGAGGGTAGGCTGCAATTTCCATCGTTGCTAAAATGATGCTCCATCTTACACCTAAATGACGCTGATAGTTAATAATCGAAGTGTGGGCAATATTATAGAATCCCCATGTGAATATGAACATTAGAATCATTGCCAGAAAGCCTGAACCGATCAATGAATCAATTATTGCCTCTCCTCGTGTTCGTTGTCCAAAAATATTTCTTGAGTCTAACCGCTTTATGAAGAATCTGCGATAGAGAAAATAGGAAGCAACTAAAAGCCCGACTAAACCGATCTCCGCTACTAGATAGCCAATCCAATTATAAAACGCGCCGGATACGAAATGAAATGATGCATGGTCAAAGCTGACGTATATCAGAGGCAAATTGTAGACAACAATCCACCCTGTCATCTTTCCATAAAGTTTCCACATGTTTCTAGGCAAACGAGAAAGCAACTGTTCCTTTTCCTCTCCTGTGAATTCTTTCTGTGTAGTGGGGCTGGCTTTGGTTTGTTCTTCGGTCTTCCACCAAAGATTCTGAGTACCAGTTACTACATTGAACAGCACTACCGAACCATAGACCAAAATGAAAGGTACTAGCAATGGACTCCAGAAAATAAGGTAGGATCCAGGATACTCCCAACTATTGAATAGCCAGAAGATAGAAGTGTTCAAAGCTATGAGTAAAGAGATGTTGATGGCAAATTGCTTTCGAGAATACCTGATAGGGTCTTGGTCGCTTCTCAATGATTTTACTCTGTAAAAGATTCTTGCCATGAGTAGAATACATACAGGGATGACGCTAGAAACCAGAAAGAAGGAGAGGTAAGGGGTTGCAGTCTCAGATAATAGAAAGAAGCCAATCCCCATCAGTGAAGCTAGAATGTCTAGTACCATTATATTGCTACCTAACTCTGGAATAGAGTTCTCTGGCAAGGTAACAAAGTTCTGAAGAGATGACCATTCTCTGAATGCTCTCCGCCAAAGGAGCGTCTTTCTCCACTTCAAACTTAGCGACAGAAAGTACAACACTAATGTCACAAGTATAGCCTGTGATATCGGGACGATCATGGACCATGAAGGGAACCAAATTGGTCCAGTGACCGTAGTGACTAATGACGCAACCAGTATCCAAATCCATGCTTGAACGCTTGTGGTAAGGAAGAATGAGAAGTAACCTACAGTAGGATTTTCTTTCGAAATAGGTGTAAGTTGTACAGGTTCCTGTTGAACCTGTTGCATTGGCTCTTCTTGTATGATTTTCTGTTGCTCTTGTATGATCTCTGATGGTGCTATCTCTTCAGGGATTGTTTCGGGAAACATCGAGTATTTGTATTCATCAGCAACTTCACCTGGGGCTCCAAACTGAGCTACCACTTTCTTTGCTGATTGGATTGTAATCTCTCCATCGCCTTGGTCTCTGGCTGACTCATGCATATATGATCGCAATTCACTGATCACATCATCCGCAATAGAGTCAGGCAATTTCTCTCTTACAAGAGTAAGGTATTCTTCTATGATGGTTTCTCCGTCTTCGCTCATCTGAGACCCGCCTCCGAAATAAGCTGAGCCAGCTGTTCATTCAAGCCTTCCCACGATTTGATCATCCTTCTTAGTATCCTTCTTCCATCTCTGGTGACATAGTAGAGCCGTCGTCTCTTACCTGACGCATCGGACCAACGTCCTTCTAGAATTCCCCTCTTCTCAAGTCTTCTCAGGAGTGGGTAAGTAGTGCTAGGTTCTACTTGAAGGCCTTCGTATGACTCCTGACTGAGTTTCTTCATAATATCATATCCATACGATTCGCCTTCGATAATAATCGCAAGAATTGCGAGAGAAAGGGCTCCCCTCCTAATCTCAAGTGACCAGTATTCGTATTCCCTCTCAGGACCGGATATTACCTCTTTATCTGTCAATGGTCCCCTTCTCCGCATCGAGTGTATAGGCTAGTATGTATAACGATATAGTATGTGACACGATATATAATTTGTGGTGTTGGTATCGCAACAGCAGGTCAGAAACATCTTAATATACAATGGTAGTCATTCGCCATCCAAGGTGCTTGTAGTGGGTATCATAGATCATATTGCTTCATTGCTTGAGCAGGTTGATATCAAATATGAACGGGAAAATAGTGCACTCATGATGCGCTGGAAAACTGATCACTTTGAAGACCTGAAAATAAAAATCATCTCAAACAAGGATGAGACTTGGGCATACATTGTCGCGCCATTTACGAACTTTTACCAGGTTGAAGAAACGAAAAGAATGAAACTTGCATATGATATGCTCAAGGAGTCATGGAAAGCTAATGGTGTAAAATACGCCATTGATGAAGATGATGATATCATCGTTATTGCTGAAACAAATGACACTGACCTTACAACCGATGAGATCAGAACCCTTGTGGGACATGTAGTTCATGCATGTGATACACTCTGGGAGATTTATCCTGGGTAAATACATGGTATCGCTAAATTATCGCGGCTCAGCAATCAACATCCATTTTCACATTCTAAGGTATTCGACACTTTGATAAGTCGAGAACATTGGATAGTTGCTGTGATTTAATACATGAGCACAGAAAGCCCTATTCCCAAATTTCCATCAGAAAGACGGGAACGCCTTGTACTAATTCTTCATCCAAAAAGGGCTTCCTCCATTTTCTACTACGTTTTTGGGGTTGTGCTTTTTGTAGTTGGACTTACGTTTATGATTCTTGCATCTTTTGGGACAATTTCACACAGTATCCTCTCATGGAGTTTGAGTCTCTCTGCCATGATTTTTGGAGTCTTACTCATTGTAGGTGCAGAAACCAGGCATTACTTCACACTCTACATCATCACAACTTGGAACGTACGTGTAAGAAAAGGAATTTTCAGACGCAAGACAGTTCGCGTATTCTATGATGAAATTACACTATGCAGGACGAGCAGTAATCCAGAAGAGAAACGAGTTGGCATGGGTCACGTAGAGATATGCACCAAGAAGATGAATGAAAAGCCTGCAATAGTCTTCGATGAGGTACACAACCCTGATGGTGTAAGGGAGATTATTTCCAGATTCGTCCAATCTCTCCCAGATCCTGTGCCTTGGGAACATCTCAATAGAGACTAGTTTCAGTTCCGTTCATATGATGGATGCCATTTTCAGTGGTTCTTGCTTTCACTAGACCACTTTTAATAGGAAGAATCTCTCTGGACAAATCTATAAACCTCTGTGTTAATTGACATAATTGTTCATCCAATAAATGGGCTGGAGATGTAAGTGGTGGCTAGATTCACCATCAGGTACGTAGATTTAGAAGGCGAGATGTATCAGGTTGAGAAAGATGATTTCCACTCTGAAATTGACTTATCTGACCTTGGAATAAAAACACTGAATCTCGAACCTATTGGTAACTGCCCTCGTCTTGAAAAGTTGATTCTCAATACGAATGCAATCTCCTCCATTGACCTGACTCCCCTATCTGTATGTGTAAGGCTCAAAATTCTAAGCATAACATCGAACAAGCTGGAAACCATTGATTTACGCCCTCTAGTAAGATGCAGAGAATTAGAAGCTCTTGAACTATCAGATAATCTACTGAACGATATAGACCTATATCCTCTGAAGGACTGCAAGAATCTGAAATGGCTGTATCTTGCTGATAATCAGCTTCATGAGATTGATCTTAGTCCTTTCAATGGCCATTCAAAGCTCCAGTACCTTGTTCTCTCTG
>MUGD01000032.1 GCA_002900555.1 Thermoplasmata archaeon M9B2D
GAGGCAGAATAACAATTATACGCACGGATACCTTAGATCAGCTTTTCACCATCATTATCTATGTATCAGACAAAAAAACGTCATTTATGAATACGACGATCGCTCCAACAGAAATTAAATTTGATTTTGGCATTCTTGGCTATCCGTTTATGAACCAATCAAGCCAGCTTGCACTTCAAACGCTTCTCGAGACTCCTTTTATGATCACCACTCAACAGAGAACCTATGCTTCAGAGGAATATACTAACGCCAAAGAAAGTACAATGAATATATCGTCAGCCGGCCGTTTTGGATTCTTCTCTTGGATCAATGACGCAATCGTTGATACTGTTTCTAAGCCGGTCAACGTAACCGTGATATCCAACACAGAGCAGACCTTCTATGAAGGTGGCCAGAGCAGCTTTACACAGGCGCAAGTCATCTTCTCCTATGCCCGTGGGCAGAGCATCCTGCATGATCCGAAAATCGGCGTAATCCCTGTCCTTGGCACAATCCTACCCTCCGTTCTGCAAATGGAATACCTCTCAGTGCTCTATCTGATTGCCATTGTAATCTCAGGGATCGTCTTCTACGGGGTCGTTCACTACAGAAAGAAAGCATAACAGCAAAACAATCACCTTTATATGCACGTAAATCCTTCATTGGAAAAATGAGGTGAGTGCTTGGATACGATCTCGCTTATCAATATTGTTATCGTGGGATTTACGACGGTTTTCTCCTTTGGTTTGCTGTTGATATCGCTAGGCAGCTATCGGAAAACAAGGAATAAAAAACTCTTGTTCGTCGACCTCGTGCTTCTCTTTTTTTTCATAAAAAACATATTTATCAGTCTGTTGTTGTTCATAGCACAGATTGCGAATAATACTACGCTTTTCGTACTCGAACTTTTTGACCTGCTTATCCTTATCTTTCTCTTCATCGCAGTGTTGATTAAATAGTGAGATTGCTATGGAGGACGTTCTTGATTTAGAAACAAGACGAAAAATCTATGATACTATCTCAAAAAACCCTGGATTGCATCTAAGTAAAATCGCAGATCTCCTCCAAATGCGAATCTCACATGTTGAGTATCACGTCTATTTCCTCGAAAAACATGAGATCATCACCTCTGAGAAATCAACAGGCTATAAACGGTTTTACGTCAAGGGAACCATTAGCACCCAAGACAAACGTTATCTTTCTGTTCTACGACAGAAAACAATACTTAGAATTGTTCTATTCCTTTTAAAAAACGATACAGTGCAACATAAAGATATCCTAGAGAACGTCCCTGTTTCCCCATCTACGCTTTCCTACCATCTCAATAAACTTGTGAAGAATAATATAATTGAGGTTCAACGGTTCGGGGAAAACAAGGGGTATCAAATAAAAAATAAACAGGAAATTATTGCGTGGCTGATTCAATATCAACCATTTAATTTATATGAAGAATTCACAAACGTTTGGAAAGACCTATCCATTTAAAATAAATCCTTTCCTGCATTACCTATATGATTTGTAACATCACTAGCGGTTGGTTCTGTCAAAACACTTTACAGCCAATCTGTTTGGTGACCAAAGGGTTTTCTGAGGGACAATCCATGGTTCTTTTTGGAAAAAAACAAGGAATAAATATAATGCTCCTGTATCACGTCTAATATTAAGTAGCATTTTTGCAAGAGCAGGAAAAATATTAAAGACTATTATCATTGTGGTGTTAGCGGTAACGGTGATTTTTCCCACTTGCATTATTTACTTTAATTCTTCTCACCGTGTTAATCCGGGAACAATCCGATCAGATGAAACAGAAAAATCACCATGCGGTTCGATCGTACAAGCCCCGAATAAATCATTACGTAAAAAAAAGATGTGAGCAAATGGTTGAAGAAACAAATAAAAAACAAAAGACTGACACACCAAAGCAGGACACTACCTCCAAGTCACCGAAGTCATATACAATAAATGAGGTCTTCAAAATAACAGATGATTTTTTTCATCTGGTAAAGGAAAAAGAGTATCCTATAGGAGCATTTGTCCATGGGTTGATCTTGACATTGGAGCTGACGCAGAAGTCATACCAAATCCCTCCTCAGCAACTCGCCGAGATTAAACGGGATTGCCGACGATACGTCGAAGAAATCATTCGACTTAACAACCTGAAAAAAAGCTCAGATTTAAAGAAAGAATAATAGATTATTTCTGTTTTGTAAATCCTGAATAATTCAGATATTAGGAAATTGTTCTATATATTTATTCAAAAAAATATCTGAATATTCCTTCCTTTTGTAATTGGATATTTTCTTCTATTTTTATCACATATATGAGACAAAAAATTGTCTCAAATATGATACATTTACTCTTTTCATATCTTATAATACGCTCCGTTCGCATGACGAACAAAAGCACAGTTCTTTTGATTGTTAATGAATATGAATATATCACCCGTGATACAATTTTATAAATAGTTATTTATTATTTCATCATTTTCTTTTCGTAATATATCAAAAAATTAGCTAAATTCTTAAACTATATCTGAAGTTCTATTCTATCTAAAACCTGTATTGAAGGCAAGGGGATTATTGTAAGAATTAGGATTTATCACATAAAATCCTTTTTATTATAAATATTAGTCCAATTATTATCAAATAAAGAATTCGAAAGTAGAAGATAAAACAGTTTTATCCCCACAGCAGTTCTTGTTCTATAGATTCGGATATAAAACGGAAACATAGATAAACGATACGAAAGGTAGGTAGTCAAACAAATGAGGTTGGTTTCTATCAAAAAGATACGATAATCATGAATTCATGAATCGGCGAGTTTATGTTTGATTTATCATCTCAATAACATTTAAAAAGGAGGACGGTAGTTATATTACTACATCATATTACGAACCCCCGGGGAAAAGACATGAAGCTAGGCTTTTTCCTTAAAATAAGATTTATTCTTGGAATAATACTCGTCTGTATGAGTGCAATCACGATAGCGAGCGGGAGTACCTTTGGAAAAACATATCCACTTCTTTCTGATGTTCCTTCTTTTGAAAGTTGCCCGATTGATAAAAGTACGGTGCCTGACTGCGTCGAAATCGGAGACCTGGTCTTAGTTGATTTTTTTGTTGATCAATCAAATCTCTGGAAGCGACCAGGGCTCTATAACGAACATGGGGCCATTTATATTGGAAATAATACAGTCGTTGAGGCAAACGGCGTTGTTCGTCTTAGAAATTATTCTCATTTTCATGAATGGCAACAGAACCTTGCTTTTTTACGGGTAAAAACTGCTAACGAGTCACAGAGGTATGCCGCGGCAGCCTGGGCGATAACACTGGTCGGTACTCCGTACCAAAATTTTTTTGATTTCCCCTGGTTTGGTTTTAAGACCGCAGACACAACTCGAGTTATTGCTCCAGCAAAAAAAATATACTGCATGGAGCTGCTCTGGGCGGCCTATTATATGCAAGGAATAGATATCGATCGAAATGGATGGATGTTTCCCTGTTGGGTAACAGGAAATGACATTCTTTATGATGATGACATTGAAATCATTTATCAAGAGATCAATCATAGTACAGAAATAATCAAACCATACAAGGCAGTCTATTGTTTTAATAGAAAAATCCTATCCAACCCCGTTTTTACTCTGATTATTGGGCAAATCGATGTGGTAGTAAATACCTCAAATGAACAAATTACCAGGGTTGATTTTTACATCGATTCTGTCTATAAATCAACAGATACAACTCCCCCTTACGTATGGAGATGGGACGACCAATGCTCGGGAAAAAAAGTGATAAGCGCAGTCGCCTTAGATGACGTCGGTAATCACTACGAATCAAGAATCACGGTAGTGAAATATTTTTAATGCGTATCCGTTGTTGTGAAATGCGCCTAAGATGCAGGTACATATGCATGCATAAACTATAAAAAAACATATGACATGTGTTTTCATAAAGAAATGGATGGTGTTCGTGGATGGGAAATAATGAATACAAGACTAAAGTAAAACTTGATTATATCCAAGATTTTGAAATGATGTTCGAACGGATGAAGATTGATCGTCCGAGGGAAGCTGCTACCTATTATACGATCCTTATCATCGATTGTCCCAAAGAGTTTTCTGAGTTTCTGAAAACCGCTGAGGAGCTTACGAATCTCACAAGAAGACCCTTGGAGACGGGTAGGAACTCTCTCCTGAAGAACGGATTGATTGCAGAGGTGCTATTTTCTGCGCATTCTGAGGAGGATTTTGGCAGGGAAAGCTATCTGCCTGTACATCCGAAAGTTATTTGGGAAGATATCAAGGATGATCTGAAAACCGTGGTAGCCCCCGATACGTTTACAGCGATGCAGAACCGGCTTAATGAATATTCCACGGCTTACAACGAACATTTTAAGACCTATGGAATCAAGATAAAACGTGATGGGAACGTCACACTTCGCTACAGTGGCAAATGGATCCTGTATAACATTCTGAATAATTGTCTGGAGAAGAAAAATAATCTTCGGATGCAGATCGGTGGAGAGCGGTTTTTCGATGAACCGTTCCTTCGGTATTTTAAGAAATTTTTAGCACTGGATACCAAAGTTGAGCTTCTGATTGACTCAGAGGCGAACATCGATATCGCGAAGCAACTGAAAAATGCGTATGGGGATAACCTAGATATCCGGTACTTCTCGGAGAATACCTCGGGGACCATGCGCAATTATGTCTTTGGCAAGGAACTTGCGGTAAACGGCATAAAAATCCTTACCGAGGAAGGTGCGGAGCCTTGTTACGTTGGAACAGCGTATGTGAACCTTGAGGATATTGAATTGCTCAACGGAAAATTTGAAAATCTCTGGGGGCTTGCAAAGAAACTCCCTGAGAAAAAGACATAGGATTGTTTTATTTTCTTTTTTTTATTCTGTGGTGATAACAAAAACAATATTCGGTGGTCTTCTTAGAAGGGTACAGGAAAAAAAGAAAAAGAAGGGATGTTTTTTTACTTTAACGTTGTCTCTTCTGTTCGGGCTGCATCCCAAAGAGAGCGTATCACAAGGATTACGGCTGCGGGGGCTACAAAGATTGCGAGATACTGTGTGATGTTGATAAACAACGGTGCAAAGTCTCTGAAGTTTCCAAATATCCATGTGGTTTGTGATACGGCAATCGCAAGGCCAATCAAAATGATGGATGCGATTAAAAACGTGGGTACTTTCTCCTGAGTTATCGCGCCCAGGGCGAAGAACGACAGGATCCCGACGAGAAATCCTAGTACGGCGACGACGATTCCCAGCGGTGTTTCAAAATCTGTTAGGTCTGCGTTTACTGCTTGTCCTGCACCGAAAATCAGCCCCACAAGAAGGGCGATACAGATTCCGATGAGGAAAAGCCAACTACCTACTTTTTTTAACATACTCTCCATTTTCCACCTTCCTTAGTTTTATAGTTGTAGAACAATCAAACAACGATATGGTTCTATTTAAATATTTTCCTTTTTTTAACTTTTTACAGGAGGTAATAATAATTCCAGATGTAATGATAAATTTCCACTATGGCATTTGTACCGCATATGTTTAAATACGAATATTGAGAAACAGTAACATGCTACAATGTATCAAAAAAATATGAGGAGATAAACCATGCCAAAAATAAACATAATGTATGAATTGGAACCAACCTACCTCACCGAAGAGCCTATAGATGATAGAATAAAAATCGCCAATAACAAAGGAAAAAACGTCAAAGTATCCGATAAGGTCTTTGACATGATGCTTGACGAAGGACTCCTTAGAAAAACAAATGACGGGTACGTCTTTGTCGGCAAATACGAAGATTTACACGGCAAAAAAAAGAAAAAAATCTCAAGTTAAGTGCACCACCGACGAAGGGGGGTCTGCGTCCCTTTTCGAGCATCACCTCTTCTTGTGTTCCAGACCCTGCCTTCTTTACCTGTTTTTTACAGACACAGGAAAATCTTATACCATCACAGTAAATTCTCTTTTTAGATCTACCAATGAAAAAAGCTGAGAACCGATTCCATAAACGAACAAGCGAAGAGCTTACCGATTTTATTAAAAAGCTTGAGCTGCAAGCATTAGAGACCGCGGAAGAACGCTTACCCCTTTACCTGAAAGTTCGATTAAAAGACGCATCCCTCATTCTTGATGTTGGATGCGGCTCTGGTTTTGTCACTAGAGACATCGCACGACTAACAAAAGGGAGGGTGGTGGCCATCGACGGGTCTGATTCACTTCTTACTGTCGCCAAAAAGATTCTAAGAGACGATGCAAACGCAAGCCTATGCAAGGCAGACGCGGAAAAACTCTGCTTTCCTGATAACACCTTTGATCTTGTCACCTGTAATTTACTGCTGATGTGGGTGGATGACCCCCAGGCTGTCGTTAATGAAATGACACGAGTGGTAAAACCACAAGGGAAGGTGCTTGCTTCCCTTGAACCTGATTACGGGGGAAAAATCCACTGGCCGGAAAACAAAAAAGTAGACGCTTTATTTGCAGGGGAAGCCATCAGGAAAAAAGGCGGTGATCCCCATATCGGACGCAAACTACGTACCCTGTTTGTCACCGCAGGGCTTGAGACTATCATAGGCATTGGAAACAACAGGATATGGTCCTGCGAAGAGGACAAACAATACTATCTTCACTCCCGTGATTTCTACATTAAAATATTAAAAGAGGCAGGTCTTACTGAACAAGAAATCGACCAGTGGGAGTATGAATTTCTCAAATCGCTTGATGATGGCGTTCAACTAAATTTCTTCCCACAGTTTTACGCGATT
Organism: Thermoplasmata archaeon M9B2D; assembly: GCA_002900555.1. The sequence continues at coordinate 6,764 of MUGD01000032.1, forward strand.
GGCACAAAACAGGAACCCTTGCATGGATAGGCGAGAAAGATGACAGCGACTTTTATAAATGGACGGGAAATCGCAAAAGAGATCAGAAAGAACATTACCCATGAGGTTGGGCAGCTACGGAAGAACTATCAGGTAGCACCTGTGGTCACAACCATCGCCATCGGTCAGAACCCCTCATCGGAACTGTATATGAAACTACGAAATGCAGCGTGTGACGAGGTCGGTATCCTCTCAAACGTCCTTCGTTTTAATGAAGATGTCTCGGAAGCAACGATTCTACAGACCATAGAACACCTCAATGATGACCCCGCGGTGCATGGAATTCTCATCCAATACCCTGTTCCATCACACATCTCGCCAACAACATGTATGAAAACGGTTGTTGCGAAGAAAGATGTCGAGGGGTTTACCCCAGAGAACCTTGGCAGGACCCTTATCGGCGACGAGGATATTGTCCCCTGCACTCCTCTGTCCGTTCTTACGATTTTAGACCATGAGCATGTTCCCCTACAGGCAACAGACATTGTTATTGTGAACCATAGCAACGTTGTTGGAAAACCCTTGGCAGCATTGCTGCTTCATAGAAACGCGACTGTCACAGTCTGTCATGTGTTTACACAGAATCTAAAACAGTACACTTCGCAAGCAGATATTCTCATCACTGGTGCCGGCGTGGCGAATCTCATTACAAAGGACCATATAAAAAACAATGCCATTATCGTCGATGTTGGAATCGTAGAAACCAATAGCGGGGTTCGTGGGGATGTCAACGTTGAATCAGTCAAAGAGAAAGCCTCTCGTATCACCCCAGTCCCCGGCGGGGTTGGACCAGTCACCATCGCATGTGCGCTTTCAAATATGGTAAAAACCTATCGACACTGCGTTGAGCCTACTGCATAAAAACATGAATTGTTCAATAACGATTCAAGCGGATGGACTATGACAAAGGACGCCTATTACGGAGGAAAGAAACCCTCTATTTTCTTACTCCACCAAGAGCTATTTTATCACAAGGAAACCATAGGTTATGTTACCACACCGGGGACAGCATAAGACTCCATCCTTATATTCTGTATCGGGCGGTTTTGTTCCAGACTCTTCAAAGGTATTATCACACCACCTACATATATATGTCATTTTTCTCTCCTCAGAATAGGTAGGTGTTATATGTTAATAAATAAATCGTTTTTTGAAGTGTATAGGTAACCGAAACGCGAAGAATAATGGGAATATAAGAAATAAAGATCCAAAAGAAGGACAATAATATGTTAAAAGAGAATGTGTTTGGAAGCAAACGATTTGTGAATTGCAGGAATAGGGGGTGATGGTTTTTTGCTTTCTTTCGCTTGTTTTCTTTGATTGATTCAAATGTAGTATTTGATGTTAACACAATTGACTACATAATGGACAACAATATTTTTTATTATAAATATGTTATAAAAAACAAAAATTACGCTTCAGATTTATGGAAAAAATATGTTCCCAACCCCATGATGACGATACAGATAACCAAAATAATACCAAGATCCACCAGAGGATCAAGAACGGAATTGAGACCGGTAAAACTCCCACGAATCCCATCAACCATATAAAACAATGGGTTGCAGAAGGAGAGAATCCGCAGCCAATCGGGCAAAGACTCATTTATCGGATAAAAACTAGAGGATAAGAACATCAGCGGCATGATAATAAGACTCATAATAGATTGAAATCCTTCAAAATCACGCATTTTTGATGCAAGAATCAAACCAAATCCTACCGCGGTAAAAGACAATAAAACCATGATAAGAATCGTAAGCAAAAAACCTAGTACGCCTGCAACCTGCACACCTAGGGCAATCGCGATAATCATAATGATAAACCCTTGAATCAAGGCGACCGTCGCCCCACCAAACGTCCTTCCAATGACAATTGAAAGTCGACTCACCGGTGCAACAAGCACCTCCTGTAAAAATCCGGATTGCCGATCCCAAAGCACGGACACACCCGTAAACATCGAGGAAAATAAAATCGCCATAGCGATAATCCCGGGCGCAAGAAACGTAATGTAGGAACCCTGCATTCCTGGAAACACCGCGATATTTAAACCAAATCCAAGGATGAAGAGAAAAAACAACGGCTGAACGATGGTCGTCACCACCCTGCTTTTTGTACGGAGAAACCGTTTCATCTGACGAAGCCAAAGGATATAGATAGCTTGGAAATCCTTTTGATTCATCATTTCCGCCGCCTTTGATGAAAGCCAGGTGGTTTTGTTCTATTCATAGAAGTCTCTGTCTGCTCGCGAATACGACGACCCGTATAATATAGAAATACATCATCAAGGGTCGGTTTTCTGACATCAATAGAAGAAATTGATACGTTAATCCCTCGTGCGATATCAAAAATTACCGGGATTTTCTCTTCGCCCCGCTCGACGCCAAGAGTAAGGAAAGAACCATAGGGTGTTATCTTACCGATCCAAGACTCCTGTGATAACCGTTGGCCTAATGCGGAACTGTCAGAACAGGCCAATGTAATAACATCGTTTCCAACAGATTTTTTCAACACATCAACGGAGTTTATCACCATGATTTTCCCATGGTCGATTATCCCGATATGATCACAGAGGAAGTCAGCTTCATCCATATAATGGGTTGTCAAAAAAATCGTGGTGTTTTCATTCTTGTTCAACTGTTTGATATACTCCCAAATCGCTCGTCTTGTCTGCGCATCCAAGCCTAATGTTGGTTCATCTAAAAACAATACCTGTGGCGAATGCATCAGTCCGCGGGCAATTTCAAGCCTTCGTTTCATACCACCAGAAAAGTTTTTCACCAAAACATCCTTTTTATCAAGTAAATCTACAAGAGTTAACACCTCAATAATCCGTTTTTTTCTTGTCTCTGCGGACAACCCGTACATCCGCGCATGAAAATCGAGGTTTTCTCTGCAGGAAAGCTCTGTATCTAATGCAGGTTCCTGAAAAACGACTCCGATGTTTTCCCGCACTTGTGAGCGCTGTTTTAACACATCAAACCCTGCAATCGAAGCAGAACCTCCTGTTGGATACAGCAAGGTCGTAAGCATTTTAATCGTTGTTGTTTTTCCAGCTCCGTTTGGACCAAGAAACCCAAAAATCTCCCCTTCTTTCACAGAGAACGTGATATGATCAACAGCAGTAAATCCATTGAATGTTTTCGTAAGATTGGTAGTGTCGATAATGTCCATATAGATACTTCGTTTACCTCTCCATTGAGAATGCCATGGTTCTTAAATAATTATCTTTTTCGGACAACAGCGAAATAATTGTCAGCAAACCGCTTTGAATGAATTTTCACACGTTCCATGCGTTGAATTTCAAAACCAGCCTGTTGTAATTCGTGGCGAAACTCGCGACTGCTATAGAGATGATAAAAACGGGGCACATTGAGGTGATGCTGTCGCCAGTGGATATCGATGTCTCCGAATGTACGTGTACGAACAAAGAATTGTGTGAGGAAATATGTATAAAACCTATCCTGCCATCGGGACCAAACGCTCACCAACGCAGTCCCCTGTGGTTTGAGTACACGTAGTATCTCCTTAAGCGCGGATCTACGATGGTCTTTTCCCTGGATGTTATGCAATGATGCGATAAATAACACTCCGTCCAGACTATCCGTTGCAAACGGCAGTTGGACCGCATCAGCATGAATCAACGACACATTCTTTAGGGACCTGCTCTGCAGTTTCTTTTGGACGATCCGTAGGAACCTCATCGAGATATCTACTCCAAAAACGGAGGAACAATGATCAGCACAAGGCAAAAGATGTCGACCGTTTCCACAGCCAACATCAGCCACCATATCCTTCCCCTGGAGTGAATCAATGAAATCAAGGCAATACCTCCATGGTCTTTGTCTTGTTACATCAAAGCTTTCTGCTATTGCATCCCAGGTTTCTTGCGCGATACAACGATACGCCGATGACATTCCTCTTCACCGAGATATAGTCTTACAACAAATAATCAGTGATGAGTTCAAAAGCAATAATCGGATGTTCAAGATGAAACGCTTGAATAGTTTTCGGATGGATCTCCCCAAAAACCCCAATCTCCGTTTCTTTTTTCATCACTGCAGCACAGCGTCCCTGGATGAATGCTCCTTGAGACGTTTCTTTTATCAATGGTTTCTGCTTACATTCCCGAAGTACAGTTTCCACAAGGGATTTACATTCAGTGAAGTTTGCTTTCGCATCGATTTCCAGCGCAGCGAGGTGGTATCGGTTCCTTGCCTGCTCATCAACCACAACTCCTATTTCAAAAATCCGCTGTGGTAATGGATGATGTCTGTTCTCACGGAGGAGTTTTAACAATGAGGGGAGCAGACTTACGCGTAACCCGCTGTATCCTTCGCCGATAGGGTTTTCAATTTCAACCATCGTTCTTTGTTCAAGCCCCATTCGTTCGAACTCATCCTCTTTATTGGAAATGACAAACGTAGTCACCTCGTTAAAACCGACACCAATCATAATACTGCGCAACACTTCAAGGAGATGTTGCTGTGGTAATGTCCGTCCAAAGGTAAGCGCTTTTGGGAAATCAGACGTGAAACGATCAAACCCATAGCCGACTGCGACGTCCTCAACAAGATCGACCTCATGAAGGATATCGGAACGCCACGCTGCAACATCCACCTGTATGATGCCATCACCTGCATCGACCACATCATGTCCCATTTTTTTCAAACATAGCATTATATCCTCTTTTGTGAACGTTGTACCAAGGATTCTATTGACAAACGCGGTAGATACTTGTTTCTTTAACGGTGTAAAATCAGGGCATAGTATGTTTTTTCCTTCATCGTGTACGGTTGTCTGGTAGAGGTTTCCACCTCGTTCTGCAAGAGCGGTTGTAACGATGTTGAGCGCATAGTTAATCGCTTTTTTATCTGTCCCAGTGACATCGATAAATATCTCTGTCGTGTGAGAGGTCACCTCAGTTAAACTGCCGTTTATGATAGGTGGGAACGAAAGCACGTTATTATGCGCATCGACAATCAACGGGTATCTATCAAACCCCTCGAGCAAATGCGCGTAATCAACTCCTTTCTCATGCTTTTTTAAAATCTCACAAAGCGTCATGGGCTCGTCTTTTGCCAGTGGCACAAACGATACAGAATCCGGGTCTACCGCCTTATACACAAATGGGGGGCGTACAGGTTCAGCGTTATGGACGCCGATAGCGACTTTCTTTCTGTTTCTCCCTAATCCGACATGGAGTTTCTCTTGCAACCCCATAAGGGAGATGATTAGTTCATTACTCATTGTTACATTTTTAACTAACGCGGTGGTGACGAATGGACGTATTTTTTTCACGGAAGGATCAACATGAACGGTGACATTTGACGGCGCAATATCATAGGTCTGTAAGCCTGTTTTTAGTTCGAAAAATGCCCGTGATGCACGAGCGATGCCCTCTACAGAGGTAAGATCTGGTCTATTCGGGAAAAACTCTATGTTGATCTCCTCGTCTGTGGCATGACTGAAATCCCCACCGATCATCGGAAGTTTTTCGATAAGTGTCTCTTTTGGAATCGTATGTCCTAGTAATTGGCTGAAGTCCTGGTATTTAAAGGTGACAAGTGGCATAATGGCAAGGAAATAGAATGCAGGTATATTTGATTTTGGTGGTCTTTGGTGAAATTGGTAAAAAACAGATATAATTTATAAAACTTTATATACATAGTTAGGTTGTATTTTTGAAGAAATGGCAAAGACCCTGATTCTTAACATTGATCGTGACGATGATTTCGGGAGAAAGGCTCAAGTAAAAAGTCCAATTATCGGCATCCATGATAACCTTGATGCAGCGAATAAAATCGGGATTATTGATCCAGAGGATTCAGATTTGAATGCGATTTTTTTTGCTATTTCCATCTACGAAAAATTAAAAAAAGAAGGAAAAGACATTGAGATAGCCACGTTATGCGGAGATATTAACGTTGGTGTTACATCAGACCAGAGATTATCTGAACAACTTGACATCGTGATTAGGCAAACAAACGCAGAGGATGCTATTGTCATAAGTGATGGGGCTGAAGATGAATTTATTTTACCTATTATCCAGTCCCGTTTGAAGATCAGTTCAATCCAACGGGTGAACGTCAAACAAAGCAAACAGCTAGAGGACACCTATTATCGAATTATAAAACTCCTCGAAGAGGATAAGGTAAAGAAACAATTTTTCCTTCCAATTGCGTTAATTCTCATTGTCTGGGCGATTTTCGCTATTTTAGGGATGGCGGCCAGTGGGTTTGGTGCCATCTTATTTACCTTAGGCGTATATCTTCTCATCAGGACATTTGGCTCGGAGAAAAAAATTGCACTGATCTGGCATGAATTCCGGGCAGGTCTGCTACTGGGCAGACCTTCGTTTTATACAACCATCCTTGCATTTGTCATCATCGTGGTCACCGTGTTTTACGCATATAATAACACGTTTAACCTGTATCAACAATACCTAGATGTCCTCATCCTTAAATTTCTCGCGGCGATCACCTGGGGGATTGTTGCAGCAGGACTGCTTGCTGCTTTCGGGCGGGTCACTGATGTGTACATCAGAGAAAAAAAAATCCTCTGGTCCTACTGGATCGTCCCGTTTTCGTTGTTTGGGTTTGGGTTCATTGGCTCTGTTCTCTTTGACACCTTTGGTCAAGTTATCTGGGAATTCCATAAAGACAAGATGTTTTTAATTGACGTCTTCTACACCCTTTCGTTCTGGGGGTTTATCGTTGCAGGAATCCTTATTGTGTTTATCGGTGCTGTCAGCAACCATTACATCAAAGAGGAATTTATCCATGAGACCTATGAAGCCGATATTGAAGAACAGACCAAAAGCATCTTGAAAAATCATGCGAAATAACAAGACAACCATTACTTTAATAACTCTTATTGTATTCAGCGCCAGAGAGTATGTCGATTATTGAAAGCATCCTAGTTTTTCTTGGTATCATTCTAGTGTACGCAGGAGTGGTGTTTCTCCTCTCTAAGAAAGGGGTTCTGAAAAACCATAACATTTCGTTTTATGGGCCTGCATTGATGTGGCGGACACAGAAAGGAGTACAGTTTCTCAAGAACCGTGCGAAACGAAAGCACCTCTGGAAATTCTATGGGAACATCGGCATTGTCTTTTGTTTTGTCACCATGGTACTAATGACAATCCTGATGATCATGACAGCTTGGCTGGTATTTGGGTTTACCCCGGCACAGCGCGAAACACTCCCCGGACCAGAGGTGGCTCTTGTGCTTCCTGGCATCAACCCGCTCCTTCCCTTGGAATACCTCGGATATATACTCGTTGGACTTGTCGTCGCAATCATCGTCCATGAGTTCTCCCATGGGATTCTTGCGTTGGTTGATTCTATCAAAGTGAAATCACTTGGGCTTCTCTATTTAATCGTCCCTATCGGAGCATTCTGTGAGCCTGACGAAGAAGAGGTGAAAAAAGCAAAAATCCTTCCTCGGATGAGAATTTATGCGGCTGGACCAACAGCGAATTTTGTTATCGTCATTATCAGCATTCTTCTGTTCTCAGCATTGTTTATGACGTCAGTGCAGCCAGCAAGCCAAGGGGCGATTGTGTTCACGGTTGATTCAGACTCACCGGCGTCAGTCATCGGACTTCAAACCGGTGTCATCATCACTAGTTTAAACAACTCTGTTATTCACTCTGGTGATGAGTTTTTCACCGCATGGAACAACACCCAGGCAAATCAGACGGTTCCTATCACCTATATTAAAAACGGGACGTCTCAGACAACAGAGGTCCTGCTGGGAGACAAATACGTAGAATACGCAAAGCGATCGTCCATCTACATCAATAATGAATCCTACAAAGGAAAAGGGTACCTTGGGGTTCAATCAGTGCTCCGGGACTCTGTCTACCACGAGTATCTAGCCGTCCTGAAAAATCCGTTTTCAACATTCCCGCAGGGGCTGCTTACGTTCTACAGTCTTCCCTTAATTGGATATTTCGCTGGATACAACCCCATTGTTTCCCCGTTCACCGACACCTATGTGATTACTGGCCCGCTTAGTGTTCTCCCCGTTCCCCTTTTCTGGGTTCTTATCAATGCTATCTATTGGATCTTCTGGTTGAACCTAGCTGTCTCGCTTTTCAACGTACTTCCCATGGTTCCTCTTGATGGAGGGTTCCTCTTTAATGACGGAATACGTGCGATACTTATGCGATTGAAAAAAGGATTAAAGGAAGAAACAAAAGAAAAAATCGTAAAAAACATCTCATTGGCGATCTCTTTGCTCATCCTTGGATTGATCCTTATCCCCTTTTTCATCAAATATATATAAAAAAAAGGGTTTTTTAATGGAGAAGCTCTGCGCCTTTCTCTATGTTGATGGTGCAAGGAGCGGAGAGTTTCATCCCTGCTTTGCGTAATGCTTCCCTTGCGGGAACTAAGAACTGTTCTGTGGTGTCCAGGGTCATTAAAATCTGATTCATTTTCACACGGGCAGCAGTCCCAACTGGTTTTCCATATGCCCGTCTCATGCCTTGGGAGACACGGTCAGCCCCTGCCCCGGTCGCCTGCTTATTCTCCCGGATAACGATATGAGGATAGACTCTGATGTGTAACCGATAGTTCGCAGAGCCTATGTTTTTCTCAAGTGCTTTATTTGCTGAGATACGTGCGGATTCTAATGAGTTGTGTCGCAGTTGACATTTCTCATTTGAAATCAATGCAAGTTGTATAGGAAACTTTGCTGTTTTATTCCCGATGACAAACTGCGTAAGACGAGATGGAGGAACACCACCCATATATTCTCTTCGAGTTGTTGCCATGCTTCTGACAGAACGAATCATTCGTGCTGGTTTCCGTGACATAGTGCTCACCTAGAATCTTCTGGTTCACTTGGAACACCGAAATAAGCTATTCATATATAACACTTTTTACTCCAGTTCACCTTCCTACAATTCCTTTGTTCCATAGATAACGAACCATAACATTTAAAACATACAGTAGCTTGCCTATTTGGATTTGTGAGAAAAAATGAAGGACAAATTAGTCATGCCAGGTGATCAGCTCTCCACTTCTGAAGAACTGTTACCAGGTGATGGGACCTTTGAAGAAAACGGGATCATCCGGGCAGCACGAATAGGAACCTACGTCATTGATGAAAAACATCGCACTGCACTAGTACAACCAGCATCGAGCACGCCGGTCTTGGTGAAGAAAGGAGATATCGTGATTGCAAAGGTGATAGTAGCAAAACCAACGATGATCATCGCCGATGTCATTCATGTCGCCGGGAAAAACCGCTCGGTCTCTGGTGATACCGATGCGACCATTCATGTCAAAGAAATCGCTCAAGGCTTTATCAAAGATGCCTCAACAGAGTTCAAAACTGAGGATTATATCAGAGCGAAAGTCATTCAAGTAAAACCAAGCGTGCAGCTTCAAACAAAGGATAGACATTTTGGGGCAATAAAAGCGCTTTGTTCAAAATGCCGCCATGCACTTGTTAAGAAAAGCCATGGTCTGGAATGTGAGAACTGCGGGAATAAAGAGCATCGACGCATCGCTGATGACTACGGGGCACTTGACTTGAAAAACTTATAAATACAAAACTATGGTCTGTGAGAACATGGATATGAAAACCGTCAGAAAAACAAAAACAGAGCTTGAACTTGAAATCACTGGTGAAGACGAAACGATTCTTCATCCGATAACGCATATCTTATTACAAAACAATCAGGTGGAATATGCTGCCTGCATGGCAGATAGCCCTCTTGCAACAAAAAAACGTCTCTTCATCCGAGTGAAGAAAGGGTCCCCTGAGGACGTCCTGAAAAAAGCTGTAAAATACCTTGAGGATGAAATAAAACAATTTGGTAAAAATTTCGAGTAACGCCCCGAGCAGGCCGTTGATGATAACCCCTGATTTTGAGCACGAAATTGGTATCGATACATATTGGACGAACCAACCTGGGATTGGGGGAAAACTTCGGGTTCGTATCGATGACTTCCGTGTCATTGAACTGTTTTTATACCCTGCGAAAAAAGACCAGGGGCCGTTTACTATCGCGGAGGTCAGCAGTCGAAATTGGGAGACTCATACCCTTGTCCAAGAAATAGCCCATCGTTTACAAGTGTCGCAACGACGAATAAGTTTCGCGGGCACCAAAGACAAACGAGCATGGACGACACAGCTTATGTCCTTTGCGCACATCCCCGCAGAACAACTCGCATCTCTGTCTATTACCGATGTCTCTATACAGAACATCTATCAATCCGATGTACCCATACGTATCGGTGATTTACTGGGAAATCATTTTGAAATCACGATACGGAGCATCCCGAAGACCGTTACCAAAGAGCACATCACCTCTCTTCTTAGCCCGTGTAAAACAATTGGTGGTTTTCCGAATTTCTATGGAGTTCAACGGTTTGGTATCATTCGACCAATAACGCATCTTGTCGGCAAGTATATTGTTCAGGGGAAGTTCGAAAAAGCGGCTATGACGTATATCGCCCATCCGATGAGAGGGGAAAACGAGGCTACCTATGCATTACGAGAGGAGCTTGAAAAGACAAAAGACTACACAAAGGCATTTCATGACTATCCCGATGCATTGAATTTTGAAAAGGCAATGCTTAACAGATTGATCCAAAGTCCCGATGATTTTATTGGCGCATTCAAAGAACTCCCAAAAAATCTACTTCTAATGTTCGTAAATGCATACGAATCGTTTTTATTTAACAAAATCTTAAGTGAACGAATCAGACGGGGGCTCCCACTTCATCAAGCGGTTGTCGGTGACGTAATTTCCCCCATAAAAAAGAACAGTACCACCTCAGAAATTATCGCTGTGAAACCATCTAACATCGAGAAGGTCAACAAACAGATGTTGAAAAAAAAGGCAATCGTCACCGGTCTGCT
>MUGD01000033.1 GCA_002900555.1 Thermoplasmata archaeon M9B2D
TTCATCTACATTCTTGACCTAGGCGTCCCTGGCGCCGCATGGGCTTCTGTCGTTTCCATGAGTGTCTCTGCATTGCTTCTCTTTTACTGGCTATTTTTAAAACGAGATACCTATGTGGCATTCAGCTTTCGCGACTTTCAGTTCGACCAATCGATCATGAAGGATATTCTACTGGTTGGTCTACCCGCATCGGTGATGCAACTCTCTATGTCGATTATGATGTTTATGATGAATATCATCGTCGAACAAGTTGGTGGCATCGACGGCGTTGCTGTGTTTTCAGCAGGATGGAGGGTCGCTACCATGGCATCGATGCCTCTGCTTGGTATGGCGACCGCGGTAGTTTCTGTCACCGGAGCCGCGTATGGTGCCCGGACCTTTGAAAAAGTTGACATCGCCCATGTATACGCAGTGAAAATCGGTCTGATTATCGAAACATCAATTGCGGTGGCAACTTTTATTTTTGCCCCAATCATTGCTGCTGCGTTTACGCAATCTGCAGATACTCCGGCCAGGATCGGAGATGACATTATCACATTCCTACGTATCATCTGTTTCTTTTATCCAACAACCGCACTTGGCATGCTATCCTCCGCTGCGTTCCAGGGCGTTGGAAAAGGGATCTATTCACTATTAGCAACACTTCTACGAACCATCGTTTTAATCGTGCCTTTAGCATGGATTTTAGCTGTGATACTCGAATGGGGTCTTGTCGGTGCCTGGTGGGGTCTTGTGATAGCGAACATCATCGGAGGGGTGACTACATTTCTTTGGATGAAACGCTACGTGAACGGATTGTTAAAGATCACGTCTTCTCCAGCATGAAAATCATTATATGAGTGCCTAGTGATGCACTGTCTTGTGATGAACGAACCTTTTCTGAGCCGTAAAGGCGTTGATGAAGATCTTGAGTACTGAAAAAAAATGCCTCAGATATGCTGAGCGAGCATATCTGCTATTTTTTCTAAAAACATTGCATCGTTTTTATCAAATGCAGCTGGTTTATCAGAATCAATATCAATTTCACCAAGAACGATCGTTCTTTTTTTGATGGGTACTACGATTTCTGACCGTGTTGAAAGAAAGCAGGAGAGGTATCTGCTGTCTTTTGAGACATCATCGACAATCACTGTTTTCCCGCTGTTGGCTGCTGCGCCACAGATACCCATGCCAAGTGGAATTGTGGTATGTTCGGTTGCATGCGTCCCTTTCCAAGGACCAAGAACAAGTGTATCTCCTTTTAAAAAATAGATACCGACCCAGCTGTAGTTCTCAAATCCTTCGTAAAGAACAGTAACGACATCTTGCAGAACTGTTGGCGACTGGTGTGCCTCAAGTAGTTGTTGAATTATCTTTTCAGCGTTTCTATACTGCAACCCCTCACCATCCATCAATAGTCAAGAAGACTCGTTTGGGAATCCTTTGGTCCAATAGACAGAGGTATGACGGCATCATCTGTGGGAAGCTCAATGGTCCCGTACTTCCCGCCACCACCAGGAATGATGACCACCTTATGATTTCGAAATGCCTCAATGGCAGCGGTAATAGCTGGGATCGTCACCTGTGAAATCCTGGTTAAATCAACATCAAGCAGGACAGTGATTTCAGAGCGGAATGCATTGATAAGTTCATCCCATCGTTTCGTGACGCTCTGGGTAAAAGGAGTGTGTTGTCCAAGGGCTTTTGCGATAATTTCAGAAAGAGGGATAAGATGCACATACGGTGGGCGATGTGTGGGATGTCTGGGTTCTTTGAAGGTAGCGATTTCTCCAATGCGGTCTCGCACGCCTTTTTTGATGCGTTTGCCGCAGCTGCATTTCCATCGTCGTTTTATTGCCTCATCAAGGCTGTAGTGGGTAAAACAAGCGATACAAGCGGATTCGTTATATTTGCCTTCCTGGGGGGGGAGACCGACATTTAATACAGGTTTATTTCCACCGGTTCGGAGGATTGCTTTTTTTATTTCGTCAAACGTGGGTTCCTGTACTTGAAATCGAGTGAACTCTCTGGCAAGTCGGACTGGATGGGGGCTGTGGCTATCTGAATTGGTCAGAAAGGTGAGCCGATGAAGTTCCTGAATCATATCAGCGTAATCGGAATCGGCACTTAACCCAAGCTCGATAAATGAGATATACCCTGTCAGATCACCATAGCAGCTCTCAAGAGACGGATGGTAGGCATACAACGCAGTCCATGGGGTGAACCCATGTGCAGGGCCAATCAGTGCCTCAACATCCTTTGCTAAGCCTGCAAGTTGCACACCGTCCATATTTACGTTTGGTCGTCCGTCGGAGTCAATGTTTCTTGATTTCGATTTAATGGATTCCTTAAACGCATCGACCGCAGAAAAACTGGGGAAATAGAGAAGATGGTGAACCCGATGGTTGTCCTCAACCTCCGTGCTTAGAATAAATCGTGTGCCATTCATCTCAAATGTACCATCATCGATGACCGTGCAGGTCTTGATTTCTTTTTGCCATGATGTATGCAGACAGTCTCCGGTTGCTAGGACATTGATTCCCTTTCTTGGTGCCTCAATAGATAGAGAGGATATCGTCATCTTATCGCTTGTTGCACCAGAATATCTCGAATGGATGTGCAAATCTGCGTTAATCAGCATGAATCTCCCTTTTTTGTATCGATAGGTAGTTGTTCATATTTATTACTTTTTTATTCGTTCTTGGTAGAAGCGGTTTTTGAAAAGAAGGGATGTTCCTCATAGAACTGCTCATGAGCTGTTATCTCCAGAATGCCTGCCATGATAAGGGCGATTCCAGCAAAGAGAAGAAGGTAGATGCCTGTGCCAAACCCCCAGTGTAATTGAATAGTTCCTCCTTCAACCTCGGTGGTTTGAATCGTGTACTGTCCGCTGAAGGGCGATGCTGAGATTGCCTGTATCGCAGTATTCATCTCTGTATTTTCCTCAAGGTCTGGTGGAGCGGAAAGGGTGATTATGGATGCGATTGTCATGATAAAAATCAAGATGAGAAGAAAAGGGATGAAGAGTCGTATGCCGCGAAGGACGTATTTTCTACCAAGTTTTGTACTCTGTGAGATTCCCATGGTTGAAAGGACAAGGAACACAACACCGATGACGATAATAAGGTAGAAGGGTAAAGTAAATGTTCCAAGAGGGACCGGCCCATTTCGGTTCGGTAGTTGAATCTGGATACCATGAATCGCATCGATAGAGAGCACAGGAAACGTCTCTGCCTGTTGCACGGGTGGTATCGTCAGAGTCGCGGTCACGGTGTACCATGGGTAGAAGAGCGCAAGAAGAATCAGTGCGATTGCAACAATACAGATGATGTTACCAAAGCTTTTTTGATTGGAACCGTCGATGTAGAACAGCGAGAAAATCCGTGGCCCAAGCCCATGCTTTTTCCTTCGGCGAGAGACAAAAAAGATCAAAAGAAGTAGTGAGAGGACGGTCACAAGGGCAAATAACAGAACGAAGTTATAGACAAGCCATTCGAGGATAAAGAGGATATCGTTTGCTGGTTGAAGATTTGAAGCCCAGACGTACGGCTGCCACATGGTGCCTTCTTGTCTGAATTTCGGGCCTAGCGGTCCTGCTTCCCCAAGAATCTCTGCTTGTGCCGCTGTAGATTCGTCGATGCCAACCCATCCCCAGTGTCCTGCAAAGTCAAGCCAGGGTTGAGTATCTAATATTTCTAGCGTGTATTCGGTTGGTCGTACTACAATGCCATTATCAGCGACCGTATCACTTGCTAAGCCGATTTTACCGGAATATGGTTTGATGTAGTTGGCATGACTGCCTCGTGCGACATAGACCTTTACATGGTTTCCCTCTTTCTCAACCTGGTTCCACATTGCTTTTTGGCCGCCATAATGCTGGCTGAACATGACCTCTGTTGGTTGTCCGTTTGAAAGAACAACCTGTACCAACTCCCAGTCCCCCTCATGACGATTGAGATCACCATTGTTAAACGCATAGAAAAACCAGTATTGGACACTTGTATTTGAGGGATCTACGCGGGCATAGACGGTGTATCCTAAGGCAGGCAGCTTGTTTTGATAGTCGTTTTCAATGCCGTTATCACCGATTGCTACTGTTCCTTGTTGATTATCAAGATAATAGGAGTCTGAGGTATAGTTTTTAAGCATCTCTGCTGTTGGTGACGTGGAGAGTACTGTTGGGTTCCCAATCTCATATACGTAAGAGTTTTCTATCACATAGGTGACATCAACAGGAAAGCATTTCTCACCGTCTACGAAATAAAGAATTGGGGCATATTGTTCAGCGGTATCTTGGTCTGCTGCTGTTGAAATACTGACAATGTGGTTTACTGCAATCAGTAGGAATATCAATAGGATGAACACCCGTCTTTTTCTATATATGTGTCTCGCCTCCATTATGCATGAAATAATGATTTTGTTATTTAATTTTTATTAAAAATTACGTGGAAAAAATAGTTTATTGTACGGGGTTTAAATACTTGTTTTCCCATTTTTTAAAATTAAGATATCTGCTAAACAAAATAACTATATAAGAGTATCAAAGATAATCTTTTATTTTAAATTATTAAGGTCCTTCCGATAGTAAGATTTATTAGGCTTCACTCCATATGAGTCTCCTGTAAAGCTACCCTAGGAGAATGGGATACAGAACTCTAACATAAGACAACCGGAACTAGTGTAGACTTTGTAACGATGTGATACCTATGAAAGACAACAAAACCCTGCTTGAAAGCTCCTATGATTCCGACAAAATCCAGGTTCTTGAAGGACTCGAATCCGTCCGAAAAAACCCAGGAATGTACATCGGAAGTACAGACATACGAGGATTACATCATCTCATCTACGAGGTCGTTGATAATTCAGTCGACGAAGCACTCGCAGGATATTGCACAAATGTAAAAGTAACCCTCCTTAAAAATGGAGCGGCGTCGGTTGCGGATAACGGTCGAGGAATCCCTATTGACATTCATGAGAAATATAAAAAACCAGGTGTCGAATTGGTTCTCACCACACTGTATTCCGGTGGTAAATTCGACGGACAAGCATACAAAGTCTCCGGAGGACTGCATGGTGTAGGAGTCTCCTGCGTCAATGCTCTTTCCAAATGGCTCGAAGTAAAAGTCAGAAGAAATGGAAAAGAACACCACCAGAGATATGAACAGGGAAAAACTGCGACAGCATTAAAGGTGATTGGAAAGGCAAAAGATACAGGTACAACCGTGACATTTCTGCCGGATAAAGAGATCTTTGAGACCATCGAGTTTGATTATGAGACGATTATCACCCGCTTGCGCGAGATGGCGTTTCTTAATGCAGGTCTTCAGATTGAGGTGACGGATGAACGAACCGGAAAACACGAAGTATTTCGCTATGATGGCGGCGTCAGCGAGTTCGTCCTTCACATCAATAAAAATAAGACGCCACTCCACCCAAAACCAATCTACATTCAGGGAGAGAAAGACTCCGTCCAAGTAGAAATCGCGCTTCAATACACCGATGGATACACGGAAAACATCTTCACCTTTGCAAACAACATCAACACCCTTGAGGGCGGCACACACCTCATTGGGTTCAAAGGAGCGTTAACCCGTGTCCTGAATGATTATGGACGAAAAAATAAATTGTTCGATGAAAGCTTTAGTTTAAGTGGTGAGGATTCCCGTGAAGGGATCACCGCGATCATCTCTGTGAAGATACGAAAACCACAGTTCGAAGGACAAACAAAAACAAAGCTAGGAAACTCAGAAGTAAAAGGCATTGTCGAAAGCATCGCCTATGAGAAGCTCTCTGAGTTCTTTGAGGAAAACCCACCAGTCGCCCATGTGATCGTCGACAAAGCAGTACTATCTAGTAAAGCACGTGAAGCAGCCAGAAAAGCACGGGAGCTGACACGACGTAAAGGCCTCCTTGAATCATCCGCACTGCCAGGGAAACTTGCGGATTGCTCAAGTCGCGATCCAAGCCAATCAGAACTGTATCTTGTAGAAGGGGACAGCGCAGGTGGCTCAGCAAAGCAAGCCAGGGATAAAGAATTTCAGGCGATTTTACCCCTGCGCGGTAAAATACTCAATGTGGAGAAAGCCCGAATGGACAAGATCCTGAAAAGCGAGGAAATCCTTCATCTGATTACCGCGATAGGGACCGGTATTGCAGAGGAGTTCAACATTGAAAACGCCCGGTATCATCGAATCATCTTAATGACTGATGCGGATGTCGACGGGGAGCATATCCGAACCTTGCTGCTTACGTTTTTCTTCCGATATATGCGACCATTAATTGAACAAGGGTATTTGTATATCGCACAACCACCGCTTTATAAAATAACCAAAGGAAAGGCCATAGATTACGCGTATACGGAGCAAGAACGTGCGCAGAAGACAAAACAGTTGGGAGAAACAGGGTTAAGCATACAACGGTACAAAGGTCTGGGGGAGATGAACCCGCATCAGCTCTGGGAAACAACCATGGACCCTGGGAGCCGTCTGATGATGCAGGTGACCATTGAGAATGCGGTGGAGGCAGATGAACTGTTCACAATTCTGATGGGTGAGGCAGTCGAACCAAGGAAGAATTTCATTGAAACACATGCAAAAGACGTGGAGAATCTCGATATTTAAGGTGATGAAAAATGGTGGAACTATCTAAGAAGAACGATCAACCGCGTGATATTAACGAAGAGATGAAACGGGCATTCATAGATTATTCGATGAGTGTTATCATGAGCCGGGCGTTACCTGATATTCGTGATGGGTTAAAACCGGTTCATCGAAGAATCCTGCATGCGATGAACGAGATGGGAATGGGGTATGAGAAACCCTATAAGAAATCCGCTCGGGTCGTCGGAGAGGTGCTGGGGAAGTACCATCCGCACGGCGATCAAGCCGTGTACGATTCGCTCGTACGGATGGCACAGGACTTCTCGCTACGATACCCTCTGGTCGCAGGTCAAGGTAATTTCGGTAGTGTCGATGGCGATTCAGCTGCTGCTATGAGATATACAGAAGCAAAGATGGCAAAGATAACAAAACTCATGCTACAGGACATCGAGAAAGACACCGTGGAATGGCGGGATAATTTCGATGGCACGTTAAAGGAACCGGAGGTCCTTCCAGCGATATTGCCAAATCTGCTGGTAAACGGGTCATCCGGTATCGCGGTCGGGATGGCGACGAACATGCCACCGCATAATCTCTCTGAGGTTGTTGATGGCATCATCCGGATGATCGATTACCCTGAGATATCAACAACCGAGCTGATGGACATCATCAAAGGCCCTGATTTCCCTACGGGCGGCATCATCTATGGCAGAGGAGGGATCCTTTCCGCGTATACGACCGGGAGAGGGTCGTTGATGGTCCGTGCAAAAACGTCTATCGAGGAGGGAGAACAAAGGAATCGGATCATTGTCCATGAGCTCCCCTATCAGGTGAACAAGTCAGTGTTGTTGCAGACGATTGCTGAGCTTGTGAAAGAAAAGAAAATCGAAGGCATCGCAGATCTTCGTGATGAGAGCGACCGGAAGGGGATGCGAATCGTCATAGAACTGAAACGCGATGCTATTGATGATGTGGTACTGAACCAGTTATTTGAGCATACGGAGCTGCAGTCCTCCTTTGGTGTGTTAAACCTTGCGATTGTCAAGGGTGAGCCAAAGGTACTTATGCTAAAGGAAATCCTTCAACAGTATATCGAATACCGTTTAGAGGTCATCACCCGACGTACCAACTACGACCTTACGAAAGCCAAGGAAAAAATACATATCCTTGAGGGGTTGATGATCGCGCTACGAAACATCGATGAGGTTATCAAGATCATCCGGCAGAGCAAGGAAGTCGAGGAAGCAAAAATCCGATTAATGAAACGTTTTTCGCTTTCCGAGATACAGGCCAAATCGATTCTTGATATGCGACTGCAAAAACTCACCGGCATGGAGATCGAGGCAGTTGAGAAGGAATATAAGGAAACCAAGGAGCTTATCGAACAACTGGAGGCGTTGCTTGCCGATAAACAGAAGATTTTAGATGAAATCAAACGAGAGCTGCTTGATATTAAAAACCGGTTTGGTGACGAGCGCCGTACGCAGATTGTAGAAGGTGAAGTCGGTATTGACATTGAGGATCTGATTCCGGAGCAGGAGGTCGTTGTGACAATCACCAAGGATGGCTACATCAAACGGATTCCAACAGAGACATATAGGACGCAGCATCGTGGCGGTAAGGGGTTAATCGGCGTCAGACCAAAAGAGGAGGATTTTGTGGTGGACACCTTTATCACCTCCACGCATGACTATCTAATGTTTTTCACCAACCATGGGCGTGCCTACTGGCTGAAAGGCTACAAAATCCCAGAAGGGGACCGGTACGCAAAGGGAAAAGCCATCATTAACCTGCTGCCCCGGCTTGAAGAGGGGGAAACGATTGAGACCGCGGTGCCTATCCATGAGTTCGACGACAAGCATTATCTTATTTTTGCGACGAAAAAAGGGACAATCAAAAAGACGGTTCTGTCCGCATATGGAAACATCCGAGTCAATGGGATCATCGCGATTAAACTTGAGCAAGGTGATGAGCTCATGGGTGTACAACTCTCTGATGGGACTAAAACGGTGATGATCGCCACTGCTCGCGGTCAGGCCTGCCGGTTCAACGAACGAGAGTTACGCCCTATGGGGCGAGCGACCCATGGGGTGATTGGAATACGATTGAAAGACAAGAAGGATGCCGTGGTCGCAATGACGGTTGTTGACATCACTGGTTCACTGTTCACCATGACAGAAAACGGGTTTGGCAAACGGTCACCAATCGATGAGTACCGGATGACACATCGGGGCAGCAAGGGCGTTCGAACCATTGTGACCAACGAGCGGAATGGAAACGTCGTGTTCGTCAGCCAAGTCACAGATGACAACGAGCTTATCATCACCACAGAGCAGGGGATGACCGTGCGTATCCCAGTGCGGGATATCCGCGAACAAGGGAGAAACACCATGGGTGTTCGGATCATGCGGGTAAATGACGGTGACAAGGTCGTCTCCGTCACCAAAGTCCTCGCTGAGCCAGACAAGGAAAAGGAACAAGGGGAATCTATCGAGTCTATGCCTCTTGGCATCGTTGAAGAAAAAACATCTACGGATGAACAACCACCGGAAGTATTTGTCAAACCAAAGGAGCAAACACCGCTAAAAATGCCTGTTCCGATAGAAGAAGAATCTATCGTACCTGAGGAAATACCACTGCCACCGAGAAAAGTAAAAAAAATCATAAAACCAAAAAAATCACCAGTACGTACATCAAAGAAGAAGAAACAAAAATCAATACGAAGTAAAACACCGAAAAAACCTACGAAGAGGCCAGGAAAAACAAAAAAACCAACAACAGTAAAAAAACGGAAAACAAAAAAACAACCAAGAAAAAAAGCAAAGCAAAAACCAGTGAAAACAAAAAAGACCAAGAAAAAACCAGTAAAAAAACTAAAGGCTAAGAAAAAACCAAAGAAAAGGAAATAGGCTTACCCTGTTTTTTCTATTTTTTTCTTTTTCTTTGGGCACTCCGGGTTTATGCATAGATCCCAGGACCGCCGCCCTTTCATCTTCACTTGGACGATTGGTGCGTTGCAGGCATCGCACGCCTTCGTTGTCATCGTAAGACCACCTTGCTGAGGAAGAGAATAGGTATTCTTACAATCCGGATACCCGGTGCAACCGACGAATCGTTTTCCCTTCTTTGAGACACGGACCATCAGTGATTTTCCGCATTTCGGACAAGGCCCGATGGTGTTCTGTGCTTTGACCGCGTTGTTGATGTTTTCCTTTATCTTCTCTTTCTCCGGTTCCAGCTCTTCCATGACCTTTGTAAGCATCTGCCGTGATTCCTTGACCGTTTCTTCTAGCGTTTTTTTTCCTTCCGCGATGTCGTTCATGTCAGCTTCAAGCTTGGCAGTCATCTTCGGTTTGACGACATCACAGTTTATCAACGCATCAACAACAGCAATAGCAGTGGAGGTTGGAGTCGGCGTTCCCCCCATGACATATTTACGACTATACAATTTGCTGATGATTTCATGACGAGTGGATTTCGTCCCAAGGGAAAGCTGCTCCATTTTTGTTATCAATGCCCCTTGCGTGTACCGTTGAGGGGGTTTTGTCATGTCTTTTTTTAATGTGATTTTCACGATCTCGATGTTTTCTCCAGAACTGAGTTCTGGGATCTGTTTTCTTTTCTCCTTGAAGTACGGATAGATATGTTTCCAGTTTGCTTCAATGAGTCGGTACCCGCTGACAGTAAACGTCTCACCGGATATATCAAGCCAAACTTCCGTCGTCTCTGAAATCGCATCTTTAGCAAGAGTCGCAAAGAACCTCCGGCAGATCAACTCATAGATTTTCTCCTGATCTGTACCAAGTTTTTTCGATGGCGCATCGACAGGGTGAATCGGTGGATGGTCAGTGGTCTGCTGCTTTCCTCTGGTCGGATAGCTCCGGCCATTGGTTTGGACTTCTCTGACCTCTTTTGAAAAATGTGCTTCAGATAGTTTCTGTAAAATACCTTTGATGTTGAGCGATGGGGGATAGACGGTGTTATCGGTTCGTGGGTATGATGTTAACCCCATCATATAGAGCTCCTCTGCGATGCTCATGGCTTTTGCCGCAGAAAAACCAAGATAGGAGGCTGCCTGGATGAAGGTAGTCGTGTTAAACGGCGTGGGGGGAAGTTCATGGTTCATGGTTTTTTTTATTTCTTTGACATGCGCCTCTCTGCAATCTTTTATTTTCTCATATATCTCCTGAGCCGGATGTTCCTCATGAAACACGCCATGCTCATGGGTCGCATCAAAAGGTTTGCCTTTCCTAAGATGTGCAAGCAGATTCCAATATGGTTTTGGGATGAAGTTTTTTATCTCCTTTTCCCGTTCAACAAGAAGGGCAAGGGTTGGTGACTGAACCCGACCTATCGAGAGAAAATCACGTCCAAGTCGACGAGCGGTCAACGAGATAAACCTTGTTAAGACAGCTCCCCAGACCAAATCGATAACCTGACGTGCCTCACCAGCGCTAGAGAGATTGTAGTCCACCTCTGTGAGATTCTCAAATGCGGTGTTTATCTCAAAGGGGGTAATAGCACTATATCTCGCTCGTTTTATTTGATTGATGGTAGGATTATAACTTTTTAGAAGATCCACAACTTCAACACCGATCAGCTCACCTTCTCTATCAAAATCGGTAGCAACAATGAGGAAAGGAGTCGCTTTAACAAGGGTTTTTAATGCTGATGCGATGCCTTTTTCGCTTACGTTCTTGCAGGGTTCCACTTCGATGAGTTTATGTGGAGGGATCTTTGCCCATTGATTAAAACCACTTGGATAATCAAGGTTGATGATATGACCCTTTAAACCAATAATGTCCCATGGCTCATTATCTTTTGTAAATGAATAGACAGGTATTTTTCCAAGATATTGGCTCTTAACCTTCCCACTGGACAGAATGAACGCGATTCTTTTTGCTGCGATGTTTTTCTCGCAAATGACTAATTTCATGGTTTATCCTAGTTTGAGAACTCAACATTAGGATGGGCTATAATTAGTTTACGATAGCAAAACAACAAGGTTCAAACTATTTATATGGTGATGATATTTCCTGCTGTGAGACTATGAAAGTGCAGATTATCATGGGGTCATCTTCTGATATGCCTATCGCAGAAAAAGCAAAAGCAATCTTCGAGGAATTTGGAATTTCCTATGATGTCAGGATTGCATCCGCGCATCGAACACCAGAGATGTTACGAGGCATTGTCGAGAAAAACGATGCAGACATCTTTATTGGGATCGCTGGTCTTTCCGCTGCGCTCCCTGGGACCATTGCCGCTCATACGATTAAACCCGTCATAGGGGTCCCAGTGAGTGGAAAAGTCAATCTCGACGCGATCCTTTCGATTGTGCAAATGCCTCCTGGAATTCCCGTCGGGGCAGTCGGACTGGACCGGGGAGAAAACGCAGCATTGCTTGCAGTGGAAATTCTTGCAGTCCGTGACAAAAAACTGGGAAAAAAATTATTAAATTACCGAAAGAAGATGCGGGAGAAGACTGTGTCAAAATAGAGGTTTTAACAGATGTTTAACGCAGAGAAATTCATAGAAAAAACCATTTCAATTCTCCAAAAAGAAATCAAGGGAAAAGCGCTCATAGCTTTCTCTGGGGGAGTGGACAGTACCGTCTGCGCTGCGTTAGTCAACAAGGCTATTGGCAAAGGCCTTATTGCTGTCCACGTCAACACCGGGTATATGCGTAAAAATGAGCCTGAACAGGTGAAAAAGATGATGGAGGACCTGTCATTAAATTATCGGTTCGTTGACGCAAGCAAGGAGTACTACCTTGCCTTACAAGGTGTAGAAGATCCGGAGAGGAAACGAAAAATCATCGGGGAAAAGTTCATCAGAATCTTTGAAAACGTTGCACGAAAGGAAAAAATCGAGTATCTTGTTCAGGGGACCATTGCACCTGACTGGATTGAATCCGGCGGGGGGTTACGTGACACCATTAAATCCCATCATAACGTAGGGGGGTTACCATCGGACATGGAACTTACGCTTGTAGAGCCTCTGCGTGATTTGTACAAAGACGAGGTGCGAAAAGTCGCCCGTACCCTGGGGTTACAGGTGTCTGAGCGACAGCCGTTCCCTGGCCCGGGACTTGCCATCCGTATCATCGGTGAAGCAACACCAGAACGCACCGAACTTGTTCGAGAAGCATGCGACATTGTTGAACAGGAGATCGAACGTGCATCGAAGCAAGGAATCATGGTACGCCCCTGGCAGTATTTTGCAGTGTTAATCCCTATACGAACCGTTGGAGTACATGGGGACAAACGAGCATATGGCAATACGATTGCGATTCGTGCAGTGCAGAGTGTTGATGCGATGACCTGCCATTATAGTACAATCCCACATGAAGTGCTTGATGAAATTTCAACGAAAATTACCAATACTCTTAAAGAGAAGGTAAATCGGATTGTCTATGATGTGACAAACAAACCACCGGGTACTGTAGAGTGGGAATAGCCGTATGGTCCGTATCTATGTTATCGACAATGGCGGGCAATGGACACATCGTGAATGGCGAACGCTTCGCGACCTTGAGGTAGAGACATGCATTGTCCCCAATAGTACCTTGTTTAAGGATTTACAACATGAAGACGTACACGGACTTGTTTTGTCTGGCGGTGCCCCGCGAATAGGGCTGGATAGTAGTCTTGGTAATTGCGCGGAATACCTTGACAAAGCATCTTTCCCGATTCTTGGGATATGCGCAGGGCATCAGTTCATGGCACGTCATTTCGGTGGTATGGTAAAACCATCAACGCTACCCGAGTTTGGACAGGTTGAACTAACGTTATGTGTTGAGGATGACCCGTTGTTCAAAGGGGTGGTAAAAAAATCAATCGTCTGGGAATCACACAATGACGAGGTGACGGTTTTACCACCGGATTTCATTACACTTGCGGAAAGTGAGAATTGTAAAATCCAAGCGATGCGATATAATAAAAAACCGTTCTATGGCCTTCAGTTTCATCCTGAGGTAGAGCATACGCAATTCGGAGATAAAATCTTTAAGAATTTTATACAGCTGTGCGAAGAATAGTCCTACTTTTTTTTTGGACGGAGAGTTTTGTATAATGTCTCTAAAAGGACAATAAGCAAAAAGAAAAAAATTACGAGCCCTACAAAACCACCCAGTAAATATTCAAGCAAGGAAGGAAAAAAGCTGCCTGTAGATATGAGGAAAAAAAAGACAATAGAAAGAACAATTGCTACGATAATTTCAAGAAGATAGCGTTTCTTTGCAGGAGAAGTTAAAATGGTGTCTTCTTGATTACCCATCTCTGCTATCTCTTCTTGTTCTTTCGTCTGTTTTTCTACGTCAAATGACTTGTTGTCTTTTATTTCATCTGTTTCTTTCAGCTGCTGTGGTTTTTTCTTATTACATAACGCGTCAAGGAACCTCTGATAAGCATCCTCCGACTCGAAGACAAGGGAGGCTCCTTGATAACCACAGTCCCGACAGACCTCTTTCCATGAAGACAAACCAAAGATAATGCCATCGCCAAGAGTTCCAATACCGATATTCTTACTCCCACAATTCGGACACGCGGTTATTTCCATTAAACATACCACTCCTTATTTCCATCGTTTGAAAAGGCAGTGCTCTATCCCGAGTTGATCAAAGACCTTCCCAACGATGAAATTCACAAGGTCTTCGATTTTCTCTGGTTTGTGATAAAACGCAGGCATCGCAGGGACAATGACCGCCCCTGCTTGTTTTGCCGCAAGCATATTTTTTATCCCTGGTAAATCAAGTGGTGTTTCGCGGAGAACAAGAATCAACGGTCTTCCTTCCTTTAGGCAACAGCTTGCTGCCCGTGACGTGAGGGTATCACCAAAACCATTTGCGATGGCAGAGAGTGTTTTCATGCTACAGGGGATACCTATCATACCGTCAAGATGAAAGGATCCGCTTGCCGGACCAGCATAGACATCATCGTTTTCGTAGACGACATGTGCTTGGGTCTTGATGACGGGATACGTATAGGTCGTCTCATGTTGAAGAATTTTTTTTGCTCCCTCTGATACGACAAGATGGACTTCGTGTCCCAGTTTGTTTAGTTCTTGTAATAATCTGATTCCATAAATACTTCCGGAGGCACCTCCGATGCTTACAAAATATCTCATATCCTACCGTCCTTCTATGGCGGCAATGATATCCGCAAGTGTTGTTTTAAAATGCTTGTCCTTTTCAATGGCAGTCCCTGTGATGATGATGTCTGCTCCCGCGCGTACTTTTTCTTTCGCAGTCTGTGCGCTTCGGATGCCGCCACCGACAAGAAGAGGGATTGACAGGTCAGCCTTCACTGCTTGGATCATCTCATCAGGAACCGGTGTAGGCGCTCCAGAACCTGCTTCGATGTAGAAAAATTTCATACCAAGGTACTCTGACGCAAGAGCATAGCCAACTGCGGTTGCAGGATCGTCTCGTTTGATTAAATCAGCTTGTCCGATACGCCCCGCGGTCATTCCTGGTTCAACGATGACGTATCCCATGGAGATAGGCTCAAGACCAGAATATTTGACAAACGGTGCCCCTTTGACATGCTCCCTGATGACGTACCCGAGATTGTTGGAGTTCAGAAGGCTCATGAAGAAAACCGCGTCAGCGTATTTACTAAGGAATTTAGCCCCAGAGGGAAAGAGGATAACCGGGAGATCTGAGGTTTTTTTGATTGCTTGTACGGTTTCATCCACCTGTTTCTGTGACAACAAGGTGGACCCACCAACCATGATGGCACTACTCCCCGCGTCAGTAACAATCTTGGCGATTTCCCCTGCGACCCTCGGTGTTTGTTTATCAGGGTCAAGAAGCGCGAAATGCAGTTTCTTTTTCTTCGAAAGGTCTATAATTCTCTGTGCAATGGTCATCAAGGGGAAAAGAACACCAGATGTATAAATGTTTTATGTCCTAGGGAGAATCTCGGAGATTAATTGTTCAGAACATGCGGCAAGGACGCTGGTTCTCTCGTTTATGTTTAATTCCATATCAAGATCATCGCCAGTTATCGTTTGTACAAACCCTCCTGCCTCGCGAACAATCAGGGTGGATGCGGCGATATCTATCACTCGAAGAATGTTTTTCCCGATAAAATAGTAATCAAGAGCGCTACCAGCCACAAGACACATCTCAAGGGATGCGGAGCCTAATGATCGCACATTCCCTTTTTTTGATAGAACGCCAGCTTTTGGTGTATAGGTCTTCCCAAGAGAGATGGATGACAGTAATTCATGAGAAGGCATCTCGCAGACATGGATGGGATTGTTGTTGAGGTACGCTCCCCGGTGTTTTTCTGCAGAAAAGACATCCCCAGTCGGGATGTTTTTCACGATGCCGTATTCGATATCACTGATTCTGGAGGTGCCGATAGCCAGGGAGACTGAATAAAAAGGGATACCACGGCATGCGTTGCGTGTACCATCTATCGGATCTAATACAAATACATAGTCGCCACCAAAATCGATAAATCCTCTCTCCTCGCTAAGCAAATTAACCTTTGTCTGTGATTTTTCCAATTCCTTAAGGGCGATGTCCTCTGCAACGGTATCGATATAGGCTGTTGTGGACCCATCCGCACCGATTCCGACGATCTTCCCGAGTTTATAAAAATTTTTTTTCGCTTCTTTTTTAACTTCTTTGCTAATTTTTTCGATAATTTGATACGCGAGCTGTTTGAATTTTTCATCCATACATTATCCCTTGATGTTGATCCCAAGATATGCAAGCGCCCAACTGATGTAAAGGGTAAGAACAACCATAATCACAGCAGCAAGAAGTAACCCAAGAAAGATGATAAGCAACGATTTAGAGAATTTCAAATTAAACAGATACGCGACCAACGCACCGGTCCATGCACCTGTAAACGGCAAGGGTATCGCTACAAAGGTAAATAACCCAAGATATTCATAGTTTTTGATTCTTTCATCTGCCCTCCTGCGTGTCCGAGCAAAGAGCCAGTCCATGATTTTTACCCAGAACGGGTATTTTCGAAGAAAGTGCTCAACATGCCGAAAGAAGAGCAGGATAAAGGGGATTGGTAAGATGTTTCCTGCAATCGCAAGCGGGAACGCCTGCCACCACTCCCATCCATAGTGTATCATGGAAAAGGGTATGACGTATCGTGCCTCAAGCCAAGGCACCATGGAAAAAAAGAAGATCTGAAACCATTGTGGTAAGAAGTCAAGCATACGCTACACTCCGATGCAGTTTCCAAAACCTTGTTTCACAAGGAGTTGATGATCGTCTATCACCTTCTCTCCTCTGATGAACATCATAGATGGAAAGATTCCCAAGAACCCTTCAAACGGCGTCCATCCACATTTTGAATGAAGGTTCTCTGCTGCTATTTTTTCGGTTTTTTTCAAATCAACAACAATGAAATCTGCGTCTCTGCCGATCTCGATTTTTCCCTTTGGAATACCTAACAACTTGGCAGGTCGTTCGCAGAGAAGAGCTAGAAGCGTATCAAGGGCGATGTTTCCCTTTTTCATAGCGAAAAGTAAGAGAGGATAGAGGGTTTCAACTCCAGGGAGTCCTGAGGGGGCGCTGTCGAAGTCGACGCTTTTTTCTTCTTCTGTATGGGGAGCGTGATCTGATTCGATGATATCTATATGCCGATGGTTCACACCATACCAGAGGGTATCGCGATCAAAGCTTGATCGGATGGGAGGATTGACCTTAAAGAACGTTTGTTTAGCTTTGATGCTTTGAACATCAAAGAAAAGATGATGGGGTGTAACCCCAACACTGATATTGTGTGGTCTTTTCCGAATCATCTCAAATCCTTCACAGGAGGAGAGGTGGCAGATATGTATAGGTGAGGAAAGACCGGCTGCGTTGGTAAGAATGTTCTTTAGAGCGGTTTCCTCGCATTCAGCAGGCCTACATCTGATATGATCGATAAGTGTCTGTTCTTTATCCATATGTGTTTTTAGACAGAACTCGTCTTCTGTATGAAATAAGGTGATTTTCTTTGTTCGATTGGTTTCTCGTAATGCGACCCGAAGATGCTGATTGCTAAGTTTGAGAGAATGGGTGGTGCTTCCTAAA
>MUGD01000034.1 GCA_002900555.1 Thermoplasmata archaeon M9B2D
GGTCCATTTCACGTAGGACGTAGGGGTCCCGGATATCGTCAGCCTCGACATAGATGATGATGGTGGACCCTATCTGAAATTCTTCGTTAATTTTCGTCCAGAGCTGCAGGGTTGGATCGTCCTTGGGTAAAAAGGTAGCCAAGTCAGCCTGCATATACACGTTTCTGACCTGCAGACCAATGATGATGGTAATAATCGTATAGACAATGATGACTGTTTTTGGTCGTTTTACAAGGAGTTTTGCTAAGGGATGTACGACGTTCATTGTTCACCCCCTTGGTTTCCAATCATGATGTGTACGTATTTGGTGCTTTCCGTTTTTCCACTGAGGTTTGCTATCTTATTGAGTCGTGATTCAATGATTTTCACGCGACGTTGGAGGAGGACAATAGGAGAGACAGCGCCATATTTGTATGGGTTTTTTCCGATACGATCTGTTTTGATTTTCTGCCGAAAAATGATTTTATTCTCATGCATCTTTGAAAGGAGTTCTCGGACGGTGCTAGGGTGAAGCCTGGTGCCTCGGATAATCTCCTCGCTTCGTGCACCGTTCTTCCGAAGAAGATAGATATAGATGCGAGCTTCTGCCCGGGAATCGAGCAATTCATGGACCGCGGTCTCGATGTTTCTGTCGATAGGCGAACGGGGTTTATTCATCACAGTGCACCATTTTTATAAGATAATATTAATAAAAACGTTGTTTTGTAGGTTTAAATACCTTTGCATTTTGTCGTCTCGCATCCGACAAAATATTTTATCGGCTAAAAAACGATAAAAATAGGTCAAGGGAAAACATTTATTTCCTCACAATCACTCCCGTCACCGTAAGAACCATGAATGAAAAAACACGGATAGAAAAAGATATCAAAATGTTCGAGGAAAACATAAAACACATCAACGAAAAAACACTCACCACTCCTCAAAAAAAAATCGTCGAACTCGCATCACAATACTACGAAGACACAAAATATTATGCCAAGAAAAAAGACTACTTCACCGCGTTTGGGTGCATCAACTACGCCCATGGGCTTTTAGATGCAATCCTACAAACAACAAATCAAGGAGAGGAATCAAATGAAAGTTAAAGGAAATATAGAAAAATACTATCAGTACGCCTTCCCGATGCAAACCATACTTGTCACCTGCAACGATACCGCAGGCAAAACAAACATCATTACCCTTGCATGGCACACCCCTATCTCTCGCCATCCACCCCTGTATGGACTATCCGTATCCCCAAAACGATACTCGTATGCACTGATAAAAAAAAGCAAGGAGTTCGTCATCAACTTCATCCCCTATTCCCTTGTGGAGGTGGCGGATTTCTGCGGAACCCACACAGGAAAAACCACCGATAAACTCTGCAAAACCGGCCTTACCCTTGTCCCATCAACGAAGCTTTCGACACCGTTGATTAAAGAAGGATACGCACACCTGGAATGCACCTTAGTAAAAAGCATGTTTCTTGGGGACCATAGCCTTCTCGTCGGGAAGGTTGTCGCAGTCTCTGCCGACGATAACGCTTTTACTGACGAACTGCTACGAACAGACCAGATACACCCATTATACTATATCGGAGAAAACGCATACACCACCCTTGATAGAGCAAAACGAAAAACAGTCTAACGAAAGAGAAACTGGATGTCCGCATCCACACCTATACCCAGCAGTTGCGCGGCGTTCCCTTGGTTGACACTGATCTCAAGAAAATGACTGCTTCCGATAGTTAACAGCATGCCCCCTTGTTTTACAAAGCCATATGAGGAAACAAAGGGAACCTGTTCCCACCGATGGTCACCAGAAACCACCGATATGTTCTTCTGCTCGATATCACTGGGCAGGATCTCTTGGGGGATGTTTGTCATCAAATTCCCAAACCGATCCACATATAGCACCTTCCCAACAATCCGGTCCCCTTGATGTTCCCCAAGCTGGAACTGCAGGTCGACAAAATGTGTGGTCTGCGTACCAATCTCATCAAAAGGCACCCCACGAGCTATATACGCAGCGACAGGCGCAAAGATGTCGCGACCATGGAACGTGCGAGACAACGGATGGATCATATACTTAGGATTGGTAATCTCATAGACAACAAAATCACCAAGAAGATGTGCGGTCGGCAAAAGCAATCCGTTATCAGGCCCAACAAGGATCTGTTTTTTCGTGGTGATCACCAATCCTTTCCTCTCGGTCCCAACACCAGGGTCAACGATTGCAACATGAATGGTACCTAGCGGAAAAAACGGTGCGGTCGTCCACAGGATAAACGCACCTTCCCGGACATTATAAGGCGAAATCTCATGGGTGATATCAATAATCCGTGCATCCGTGATACTGCAGACCACCCCTTTCATCTGTGCAACATACCCCTCCTTGGTGCCAAAATCCGATAGAAACGTAATCCTTTTCATAACACCACACTGGCTACAACCTATGCCCTCCAATATTATTCTTCCGTACAAATGCTTTTTCGTCTTTTTTCT
This sequence comes from Thermoplasmata archaeon M9B2D, assembly GCA_002900555.1. The sequence continues at coordinate 2,484 of MUGD01000034.1, forward strand.
TTACTTTTAAGCAAAAGTATATATGGAAGAAGCATGTATAATAATAAGGATTGGAGAACAAGGACAAATGGAGACAGGAGAGATGACATATAAAAAAACAACAGTTGCAGAGGATATCTGGACACAAACGACATCACGAAGTATGACCTGTCCTCACTGTGAGGGATTTTTAACCATTGTTCAGGTAGAACCAATCGACGACCCTAACAACGCGTACACCCCATACAGGACTATTGTCGAATGTTCCACCTGCTCATTTCGCATGGCCACAGAATCATTCACCATTCTCGGAGGCGTAAAGGATTTTAACGCTGAATATGTAGAAATCGGCAGCTGGGGACCAAGCGGAAGCCGCGTCCTCTCACGATTCAAACACTCAATTAGCTCAAGCCTGCTAACCAAACTAAAAAAATCACAAGAACTCGTGGAATTCCTTATCGTAAACAAACATGTCGTCCAGGTCATCGGATAGTCCACAGAGATAGAACCGGAAAAACCAATGAGTGCACCTGCAACTACTTCTAAAAAACCATAGATATATTTATAAATTTTTAAAACAAATAGAGTCAACCATAAAGAATAGAAATCAAAAAGCGGCAAAGAAAAAAGTCAAATAAGGAACAAAACGATACAGTCCAGTGAAACTTATGATAAAAAAAGCGGTTGTTTTAGCAGCAGGTGAAGGAAAACGACTCAGACCGTTCACAGAAACCATGCCCAAAGTCATGCTCCCTGTTGCCAACAAACCATTGCTCGAATACGTTTTCGACGCAGTCAAAAAAAACGGGATAACTGAAATCATCGTTGTCGTCGGATACAAAAAAGAAGTCATCATGGAGTACTTCAAAGACTACAAGAACGTCAAAATCACCTACGTCACCCAGGACAGACAACTTGGAACCGCCCATGCGCTCCTTCAAGCAAAAAAACACATAAAAGACCCGTTTCTTGTCCTGGCAGGGGACAACATCATTGACCCAGGAAGCATTGCACGTCTCATAAAAGACCAAGCAGCATACTCACTGCTGATAAAAGAACATCCACATACATCAAAATACGGGGTCGTCTTTGTTGAAAACAGGAACATCAGCCGCATCGTCGAAAAACCAAAAGAAGACGTCGGTAAATACATCTCAACAGGGATTTACAAACTCCCCCCAACTGTTTTTAGGGACATCGAACGATGCTACTTGCAAGGGGTTCATGCACTCTCATCCGTCATCCAAATACTCGTCGATACGGGAAAACACATCAACACGCTTCTAGCGAAATCATGGATGGATATCGTTTACCCCTGGGACCTTATCGCCGTCAATGAGGCGATGATCCAAACAACAAACGAATCAACAAGCGGTACCATTGAGAAAGGCGTCACCATAAAAGGTCCTGTATACATAGGAAAACATACGAAAGTCTATGGGGGCTGCTACATCGTTGGACCAGTCGTCATCGGAGACAGCTGTGAAATAGGGCCCCATGCGTGCATCTTCCCTTCGACAAGCATCGGAAACAACACCGTGGTTCATCCATTCAGTGAAATACGAAACAGTGTCATCATGAATGATGTACACATCGCTTCAGCCGCTTCCATCTCGCATTCCATCATCGGTAAAGGATGTATTATCAAGGACAGCTTTTCAACGATACCAGGGAAAACAACCATCGAAATCGAAAATGAGTTCAAAAAACTTGAAAGACCCATCGGAGCCATGGTCGGAGAAGACTGCATCATCGAAAGCCATGTCGTCGTCGACCCAGGAAAGATAATCGGCAGAAAATGCAGAATCAGTCCGATGAAACATATCATAAAAAACATTCCAAGTGAAAGTAAAGTGATATAACGTGTGCGGAATCATTGGCTATGTTGGATTTCGAGATGCACGAACCGTCTTAATCGAATCCTTGAAACGACTTGATTACAGAGGATACGATTCAGCGGGAGTAGCCATCGTTGATAAAAAACTAAAGATCTATAAGGACCGAGGGGAGATAGCAAAAATAGAAAAACAAATCCCAGCCCTGAAAGGAACCACTGGTGTTGGCCATACTCGCTGGGCGACCCATGGGACCGTGACAAAAGAAAACGCACATCCACATCTCAGTTGTGATAAAAAAATCGCCATCGTGCACAATGGAATCATCGAGAACTTCAACACACTCAAGGAGGAATTAATAAAGAAAGGTCATATCTTTCTTTCTGAAACAGACTCGGAGGTCATCGCTCATCTCATCGATGATGTCTACAAAGGTAACCTTGAGGATGCATTGATTGCTGCCACAAAAAAAATCAAGGGATCCTACGCAATCGTTGCCGTCAGCCAGGATGAACCCGGGAAAATCGTCGGTGTACGAAAAGAAAGCCCACTTGTCATCGGTGTCGGGGACAGCGAAAACTTTCTTGCTTCAGACATCACTGCGTTTTTGAAATACACGAATCGTGTCATGTTCCTTAATGATGGGGACCTCTGTGTGATTACTGCAAATGCGATTAGTGTTTCTGATAAAAACCAAAAGCATATCACAAAAAAAGAAGAATTTATCACCTGGGATATAAAAGACTCTGAGAAATCCGGTTTTCCCCATTTCATGCTCAAAGAAATTTACGATCAACCCGAAACCGTCCATCACGTGCTCAGAGGACGTATCTCAGAAATCGAAGAGACAATCACGTTCCCTGAACAGGTTGAAAAACTGCTAAAAACCGATATCACTTCCATCCATATTGTTGCGTGTGGCACCTCCTTTTACGCAGGTCTGGTCGGCAAATACATAATCGAACAACTGACCAATATATCGGTGTTCAACGAACTTGCTTCTGAATACCGCTATTTCGGTACACGCAATGAAAACTCACTGGTTATCGCGATTACTCAATCCGGTGAAACCGCTGATACACTTGCTGCATTGCGAGAAGCACAGATGTCAGGATGCAGAACACTTGTGGTAACCAACGTCATTGGCAGCACTGCGACCCGTATCGCTGACGGGTATATCCTCCAGCAATCAGGCCCTGAAATCGGTGTGGCCGCAACCAAAACATTCACCTCACAAATCATCGTACTTTTCCTTATCGCACTCAAACTCTCCCTGATTCAAAAGAAACTGGGGTCCAACGAGCTATACAACTACATCGTTCAACTAAAGGCACTCCCGCGGTACGTCCGTGATATCCTGCAACGAAGCAATGAAATAATCGCAATCGCAAAACAGCTCAAAGACGCGAAATCCGTCTTTTTTATTGGAAGAGGAATCAACTATCCACTCGCCCTCGAAGGAGCTTTGAAATTAAAAGAAATATCCTATATCCATGCAGAAGGGTTTGCCGCCGGTGAACTGAAACACGGGCCGTTCGCACTGCTGACGGATGAAACACCGGTAGTCGCTATCGTGACCCAAGATGAAACCTATGAAAAAATATTAGCAAATATCGGGGAGATCAAAGCACGGGGATCAAAAGTCATCGCAATAACAGAAGACAAAGACACAGAAACCGAAAAACTTGCTGATTTTGTGCTTCGATTCCCTGCTGGATCTCATGTGCTCCCCTGTATTCCCATCACCGTTATTCTTCAGTTACTTGCGTACCATGTTGCTCATCTCCGGAAATGTCCAATCGATAAACCACGGAATCTCGCAAAATCAGTAACCGTTGAGTAAGGAGAAAAAAAATTATGAAATGTGTGATTCTTGCGGCAGGCGAGGGGAACCGGATGCATCCTCTTACCTATACACGGCCAAAGGTGATGCTTCCGATTGCAGGAAAACCAATCCTTGAGTGGAACCTGCTGAATGCTCGTGCAGCTGGACTTAAAGAATTTATCTTTATCGTAAGCTATAGAAGCGAGATGGTACGAGAATATTTTGGCAACGGAAAACCATGGAACGTCAAAATACGATATGTTAACCAAGGAAAACCCATGGGGACTGCCCATGCAATCGGAACAGTCGAACCATTCGTCAGAGATTTCCTTGTGCTGTGCGGTGATACGATTTTTGGTTCCAACGACATCAAACAACTGACAAAAAAAGGAAATGCGATAGGGTTAATAAAAATCGACAATCCAACAGAATATGGGATTGTGGAACTCAAAGGAAAGCAGGTAGTAAAAATCTCTGAGAAAATGGAACGGCCCTCCTGCAACGTTGTCAACGCCGGTCTGTATCACTTCAACAAAAAGATATTTGACTGTATTCGAAACACGGAAAAATCACCACGAGGTGAGTTTGAAATCACCGACTCCATCAACATGCTTATAGAAAAGGAACCAATGGAGGCGATGTTCCTCAATGAATGGCGAGATGTCGTCTATCCCTGGCATCTGCTTGATGCGAACGAGGAGTTACTAAAAAAGATGAAGACAAAGATTATGGGGACCGTAGAAAAGAATGTCATTGTAAAAGGAAGCATCGTAATAGGTAAAGACAGCCTAATTCGGTCAGGCACCTACATCGAAGGACCCGCCGTGATTGGCAGCAACAGTAACATCGGTCCGAATTGCTATATCAGACCATATACGACCATTGGGAATTACTGTCATGTTGGAAACGCCTGTGAAGTAAAAAACTCCATTATTATGGACTATAGTAACGTCCCCCATCTCAATTACGTCGGCGACTCTGTCATTGGACACCACTGCAATCTTGGGGCAGGAACCACAATTGCCAACCTTCGGCTTGACAAAAAGAATATAACAGTAACCTTAAATGGTAAAAAAATCGAGACGAAACGGAAAAAACTAGGAGCCATTATAGGTGATAACGTCCAGACTGGAATAAACGCAACGATTAATATCGGATCGATAATTGGAAACAACGTGTTCATCGGACCTGCTGGTTTTATCAAAGGGGAAGTTGCGTCTCAAGCAAAAATCCTCTAAACATATGGATTGATAAAAAACCAACTGTTTTTCTCGGTCCAGTTATTTAATATAGATCATTTTTATTACATGTTGAACCTCCAATGATAGCAAGAAAATCTTTATTAATTATATCTGGGAATCTGTTAGATGGACTTCTTGCGTACATCGCCTTATATTTTATTTCACGTGAAATGGGGCCTGAGGCGTATGGGATTATTGGGTTTGCGATGGGATTTGTCGGTTTATTTACAATCTTAGCTGATCTTGGGTTTAGCTCTGCGCATATAAAGCGAATCTCTGAAGGAAAAGACAAAGGAACCTGTCTTGGAACCTATCTTATCTCAAAACTTGGATTCATAGGTTTACTGGCTTCTTTTGTTTTAGGAGCGGTCGTCATCTGGAAATTTATCCTTGGACGGGGGTTCGAATCTTCAACTCACGAACTTGCTATATTTATTATTCTAGGATATTATATAGTCAATAGCATCGGAGGATTCTTTTATTATACATACATTGCAACAAAGGAAATAGCAAAAGCGCAGATACCACTGATTGTTGGGACAACAACACGCACTGCCGCGATAATCTTTGTCGCCCTTTCTGGTTTTGGTGCACTTGCATTAGCGGGTACCTATGTTCTCGGAGAAATTATTTTTTTATTTGTTTTAATCTTATTTTTCAGAGGATATCATATCAAAAAACCAACAAAGGAATACTTTTCAAATTATTTGGTTTTTGCAACACCACTCATCCTTATGGGAGTATCCTACACCATCATTGTAAACGCTGATAAGGTTATCATACAGTTGTTCTGGAACTCACTAGAGGTAGGGTATTACTTTGCAAGTTACAGGATTGTTCAATTTCTTTTAGTCGCCTCATCTGCTGTCGGAACTCTTCTGCTTCCAACCATCTCCACCTATCATTCTAATAAAGACATTGATAATATTAAAAAAACAGTTCTTCTTTCAGAACGATATATTAGCATGCTAATATTCCCAATGGTCTGCGGAATGATTGTGCTTGCTGAACCAACGGTACGTATTTTTCTTAGCTCATCGTTTTATCCAGCAGTACCTATCCTAATGATTCTGCCATTGTTTGTTATTTTTGAAGCATTATCCCAACCATATATGTACGAAGTTATTGGGATGAATAAACCTGCTTTGGCTCGTAATAGATTTCTGATTATCATGTGTGTAACAATTTTCTTTGATATCATTCTCATTCCAAAAGACATCAGTAGTATTAACCTTCAACTCTTTGGTTTAGGCTCACTTGGAGCCTCTATCGCTATTGTCATTGGTTATACTGCAGGGTACATCTATTGTAGATATGCGGCTTGGAAGCTTGTAAAAAACAGTTTTAATTCCAGAATCTTGCTGCATCTTATTTCGGCAAGCATAATGGGCATTTTGCTTTATTACCTCATGATATTTTTACCGATAGAACGATGGTATATACTTTTGTTATATGCTCTGATAGGACTTGGAATTTATCTCTCGATTCTTTTTTTATGCAGGGAATTCACACGAAAAGACTTAACGTTCTTCTTTGATCTTCTAAACATAAAAAAAATGTTGCACTATGTTAAATCTGAACTAAAAGGGGATACAGAGGTATCGAAAAAAAATAAATAAACAAGTCCATAGACTCTCGTATTGTCTTTTTGGTTTACGTATGCAAACAATTAAAAAAAACTAAAGGAAAAATTATAGAAAAAGTAATTGTATATCGTTTTCAGAAAATCGTAAATGATAAATATAATCATGCTATGTAGGATATCTCATTTGACCTTGAAAAAAACTTGACACTTTAATGAAAAAAGAAGATGTTCTTATGAACTTTTTAAGATATAAAAAATTCTTTCATATTATTTTAACCATGACCGTTCTATTCTTTCTTGTTTTACACGTCCCTTACAGAGCCAGTATGCCCTCTCCTGATGTAAAAACCTTAGCAAGCTATGACGGCCCATATGAATGCCAAAATTCAACAGCCACTATTAAAGCATGGACGAACGAATCTGAAACAGATGTTACACTATATTATCGGTATAGCAAAGATAATATCAGTAGTTGGGACCCTGGGGCTGATTACGTCGACCTCACATTAGCTGACGCAGTTCTAAAGACTCAGGATATAGATATGTATTACCCGCAACGTCTTTGGTTTGACGAAGAAAATCAATTGATGTATATTGCTTGCCGTTTATCTCATACACTTCAAATCTATGATGTATCAACACATTGGAATTTGACAAAAATCACACAATTGAAGGATAGAACAAATTTAGCCTATATTCATGGTATTAAAGTAATCAACAATTGGTCCTATAATGGAATAAACTATGGAAACATCCTTCTTGCCACCGCAGGAAGTAAAAAAACGATGTTTCTAACTCTCTCTGTAAACCTCTCTACAACACCTACAATACTAGATTCAGAAGCAATTAATGTACGATTCACAACACTTGGTTACCTAAATTATTTTATTAACGAAACTGGTAATCTCATTGTCGTGGTTACAGAACAAGCCCCAATAGCGAGATTCACTATCTTCGATGCGTCAAATCCAACTGACATCGTAAACCTTAGCGAGACTATAATTGGTACGTTTCAAGAGTGGATGCTAAACCCAACGTTTGACCCGACACATCGCTATCTGTACACTTCAAAGTGGGGCGACAACACAACGGTAACGATTCACGATATTAGTAATCTTCACGCACCGGTGTATGTTGGATATCAACTACCAGAAAGACCGATGAATCAAACGAAACAGATGTCCATGAGGTATCCCTACAGCGGTAAGGAAACATACATTATTACAATGAATAGGACAACCATAGATAATAACTGTCAACTCACGGTTTTAGATATCAGCGATCCTTTAGCATGGACTATCGTTAGCGATGTGAATGCTTATGGGACCGGGGAGTTTCAACCAGATTATTATGGCGAATGGGCAGCAGTGCGTTATTATAACGGCAAAACCAACAATTCTGGACTCACAGTGTTTAATATTGCTGACCCATATAAAATGTTCCAAGCTGGGTACTACGTTCATCCCAGTATCACAGTTAATTCCCATATGCAGTGGGTTGATACAAATAGAAGCCGTATCTTCGCTTTATCATATACAAGTAATGCCTTTTATGCCATTAATATGTCCAGGAATCTGTCACAAGCAGAGAGCTGGCATGAGTACGAAGTTGATACAGACAAGCCTTTCGAATGGGAATTTGATTTTCCAAATGGCATAGGATATTACGAATTTAGTACAAGAGGATCAGATGAAGACTATCATATAACAGCAGATTGTCGAATCTTTTCAACAGCAGAGCCTCTTGCTCCACCAACAATTCCTCTTATATCTGGTCCAACAATAGGAAATCAAGACACAACCTATAGTTATTCTCTAGTTTCGACGAGCGTTAACGACGATATGCTTCAATTTACAGTTGATTGGGGAGACACTTCAACAGATACAAGTGACCTCTTACCCAATGGAATGACATGCATAATGAACCATTCCTGGATGGACGCAGGGGTTTACACTATCTCATGTAAAGCATATGATACATACGGGCAATCTGAATCAGCAAATCTTATCGTCCTTATAGATGTGCAGTATTGCGAGGAAATCGGATATCTTATCGACGATACAAATGATGGGGTATACGATCTATTCTACTCTAACGATACCGGAAATGAAACGATAGTAGGACAGTATGACGAAACATATTTACTAGACATAGATGAGGATGGTACTTGGGAATATACTTACAATAGTACTGAAGGATTGATTGAAATCCAAAATAGCGAAGAAAAAGAAACACCGGGTTATGAATTAATTCTGATACTATATGCAATATCGATTGTAGTAATATATAGATGGAAAAGAAAAAATTAGGTAATAATTTTATAATTCTGATGATTATCCAGCATACAATTTCTTGAAATAATTTAGTTTTTATTTTTCTATCATTTGCGTAATTCCACAATCATACCAGCGCGAATATTACATAAAAAAAATGATAATACATTCATAAGTGGTTTAATGCCTAAGCATAATTTTCTTGTCCGATAATCGTAGGTATATTTAAACGACTCCATCCTAAATTGTGCCTTTGTATAATAAGTTTTTCTTTTTCCTGTGAAAAATTCCCAGGTTGTCTCATTAAAAAATGATTTATGTTGAGGATCACTTATACTATCCTTGTGGTTCCAATAAACGGTTTCAATATGCAATAATCCCCCTGGTTTGAGTATTCGGTACATTTCCTCCATAACCTTAATTGTATCAGGCAAATGTTCGATGATGTTGTTTAGATAAATTACATCTGCCGACTCATCCTTAAATGGATAAGGAAAGATACTGAGATCATGGACGACATCAACACCAGGTAAAGCCACATTATCCACACCAATGCTTCCCTCAACCTTCTTTTCACCACATCCAAGATCAAGAATCATTTTCTCAGCCTTGTCTTAATCAATCTTAAAGAGCATGCAATTAGTATCTTTAATAGATATGGTTTCAAAGGTGTGTATTTCAATATGCCTCTTATTTGCCATATCAACATCCTTGTTTCTTTCTCACGATCATATTTCTTATTTATACTCACGGACTCAATCATATCCTGATTTAAGATTTGTTCATGATAATAGCTAGTATCTTTGACCTTCCCGTATTGACCGCCCTGTCTTTCAACAAGTTCCCGGATTACAATATCTTCATTTCGATAGAGATAATCGTCTTCAATAGATTTTACAGCATTTTTTAGCAACGACGATCTTCCCATTTGAGAACCGGAAAAAGCTCTTTTTGCAGTATCTTCATAACTATCAATATAAACAGCCAAGATAGTTGAATAAGCCCTACATTCAAACCAGTCAAATTCTCCTGTATGTGTTCTCATTGAATCAAACCAACCATCTGGTAAGAAAGTATCTGAATGAAGATAAATAAAAAATTCAGTTTCAACCTGTTCAATAAGTTTTTTGATACAATAACCTAAGGTTTTAAACTCTCGACAATTAAGTATCTTTACTCTTGGAAATTTCTGAAGAATTAGTAATGAATCATCAACACAACCACCATCACCGACAAACAGAGTTCTAATAGGAATCTCCTTATAGTATGATAACAGATTTCGTTCAAATAAACCATTTGTATTTACAATTGGTATGATTACATCAACTGCTTGTTCTTTATTCGTATTGTATCGGTCAATAAATTCTGGTTTATTGAATAATCCAGTAAACGGCTTCATAATCCTTCCCTTTTCATATCCGCTTCCATCATAATACGTACAAGTTTCTTGAATGTAGTTTTAGGTTTCCATCCTAATATTTTTTTTGCTTTATGATAATCACCACAAAGATGGTTAACATCAGATATTCGTAAAAAATTCTTTGATACTTTCACAGGAACACGCACACCAGCACAAGTCATTGCTTCATCAAGAAACTCCTGGACACTATGCATCTCACTGGTAGCGATTATAAAGTCATCTGGATTCTTGCTTTGAAGCATTAACCACATAGCTTCTACATAATCAGGTGCATAACCCCAATCACGCATAGCATTAAGATTCCCTAAAACAAGTTCCTTTTGTTTCCCTGTCATAATACGAGCTATACCATGGGTAATCTTCCTAGTGACAAAGTTCTCCCCTCGCCGTGGTGATTCATGATTATAAAGAATACCATTCCATATTTTAAGTCCATATTTATTACGATAAAATATCGCACAATGGTACGCAAATAATTTTGCGATTGCATAAGGAGATTCAGGATGAAACGGAGTTTTTTCGTTTTGCGGGTATTCTGATGGAGCGGATCCATACAATTCTCGAGAAGATGCATTAAAGATTTTTGCATTGCATTTAGAGTTATAAATTGCAGCAAATACTCGTAATGAACCTAATGCATTTATATCCGCTGTTTCTAAAGGATTTTCGAAAGAAATTTGTATATCGGATTGTGCAGCAAGATGATACACTTCATCAGGTTGAATTTGTTTTATTATCTTTAACAGTGAACGATAATCAGTTATATCTCCATAATGAAGCATAACTTTATTGATATCATAACGTTCGTCAAGAGATAGTTTTTGAAAATGAGACGTGGCCGGTGTTACTGATTTTTGAATCAACCCATGCACTTCATAATGTTTATCAAGAAGTAATTCTGTAAGATAAGATCCATCCTGACCAGTTATTCCAGTGATAAATGCCTTTTTCATGAATTTATTCATCCTTATCTAAAAAAAATCTGATTTAGAAAATGGCGACTATTTTTTATTTTATTACTTTTCATGCAATTTTACTCCTTCTCTTTTAAGATCCGCGTGAACCATAATCTTAACAAGCTCTTCAAAACCTACTTTTGGTTTCCATCCAAGAATCGCTCGTGCCTTGGTTGAATCTCCCTTTAAACAATCCACATCCGTTGGTCTGAAATAATCTGGTGATATTTCTATAAAAACACGCTTTGTCTTCTTATCAATCCCAACTTCGTTAACACCACTACCTACCCATTCTATTGATATGTCCACCTCTGCAAACGCATGTTCAATGAATTCCCGTACACTATGTGTTTCACCTGTTGCGATAACGAAATCATCAGGTTTATTCTGTTGAAGCATCATCCACATTGCTTCGACATAATCCGGTGCGTACCCCCAATCACGCATCGCATTCATATTTCCCATGTACAATTTTTTTTGTTTTCCTGCAAGAATTTTTGCAATGCTAATAGTTATTTTTCTTGTAACGAAGTTCTCCCCTCTACGAGGAGACTCATGGTTGAACAAAATTCCGTTCCATATTTTCATATTATATGCTTCGCGGTAATTGATTGCAATCGAATGTGCATATAACTTTGCAGCAGCATAGGGGGATTTTGCATAAAAATGGGTGTTTTCATTTTGTTTCTCAGGCGAGGATCCAAATAACTCGCTTGTCGAAGCATTGTATATTTTTGTTTTTTCGATAAGATTTGTCGAACGAATCGCTTCCAATAAGCGTAATGTTCCAATCGCATCAGCATCAGCGCTATACACAGGTACTTCAAAAGAAACCTGTACGTGTGATTGTGCAGCTAGATGGTATACTTCATCCGGTTCAATCTCCCTTAAAATATGCAGAAGACTCGTCGCATCAGTCATATCTCCATAATGCAGAAGTAATCCTTTATCTTCATTTTCGTGATATTTATGGAGATGCTCGATTCGTTCTCTATTAAATGTGCTTGCTCTCCGTATCAACCCATGAACTTCATATCCTTTACTTAATAGAAGTTCTGCTACATAGGAACCATCTTGACCTGTAACCCCAGTTATAAATGCTTTTTTCATGTTTCACCTTTTTAATTTTTCTTCAATACTAAAGTGTTCATAAATTTTATCCTAAATGATGACAATAGTTTTTTTGTCTACATTCAAGATTTTAAACATGTAATATATTAACTTCTATTTATACCGCTGAGCATATCACTACCGACGACTTGAGCAGGTCATTTTCGACGAAATAAAAATTAGAAATTTTTTATAAAAATTCTCCGTATGGATAGAAACAAGTATCTGTAAAAATTTATGGCCCTTGTACTTCAGGTCCAACTTCTATAAACTCTGTTTGATTGTATATATTATTATATCCAGTGTTAATCCAATTTGAAGTTCTTGCGATATCAGAAATACGTGCTTCATCTATTGTTCCAAAAAATGTATCAGTATTAATACTATTGTCTCCTAAGAAAAAACTCGATGTACCTGATGAACCCGCCCAAGGTGCACTCCCTTCCAAAATGGAATCGACGTAGAGAAAAAGTTGATAACCATTTGCTACAAGAACTACATAATGCCAGTCAGTATCAGCAAATGTATGAGTACTCGTTATTATCTGATTATGACCATCGACCCAGACTTGAAATCTATTATCAGAATATCGTGCAACCCCTGGACGATTAATTGGGATAGAGAAAAGTTTATCATCAGTATCTCCAACACTATTATCGAATGAAAAAAGACATTCAATTGTAAAAGTAGAAAAGCCAATCATATTCGTATTTGTATATATGCTATCAGTTCGTTCATTAAATATTTCCCCACCACCTATTTTTGCTGAAGTAGTATGGGTTGTGCCAGATGCAGTACAATCGTTATCATTGATTGTGGAATCAAAACGTAGTCCAGTTGATTCAGTTAAATGCCACACGCCCCGATAATTTGCATCCCAGGTTTTTTCGGGATATTCTTGATCGATACAATCCGGGTTTCCATAATACATATAAAACACCGTATCGGTTGTTGAAGAAAGAACAGGTATTTTCACCCACGTGATAAGTGTCCCAGATGACGTATCATAGGATTCAAGATCATGATACAGCCGAGTGGACACCCCAATATCATTCATGAACATGATATCGCCTCCATCGGCCTGTGCTTTTAATGAAAGATCAGCATCACTTTGACTTATAAGGACTGGAAAATTCTGGAGAGTACCAAGAACGTGGGTATGGTTAATGGTTATCTGTTTTCGATACGACCATCCATAGTCAAAAGGATTGAACTGTGAGGGATACCCAGTTTCAAAAGTAAAAACCTTCCGTGTCCAATGGGCTCCATCAGTGGCATTGACAAACCATCTATACGTTGCTCCGTAGGTCATCCCACTGATAGGGATAGTATAGGTTCCATTATGAACACCGGTCTCATGTTTAAAACCGATGTTTGGTGATGTTTCCACGGTGTACTCCATCGCATCACCCTGATAGTCTTTCAAGGTGAATTGAAGCTGCGGAAGGTCCATAGGGACATCTCGTTCTCCATCTGCTGGCAGTGGGTTTGAAATAATAGGCGCTATCGCTTCTGTGGTAAATTGACAGATTTTTTCCGTGGTATCCTTCCCATCCGTCACCTGAACATGCCAGGTATAACTCGTCAAATCCATCAGTCCGGATATAGGAACCTTGTAAACCCCAAAAGGTTTCAGATTGCCACTGGCAGATCCGATATCAGGTTCGGTGGTAACCGAATAACTCATCAGATCACCATCTGCATCCTGAATCCGAAATTGCAACTCAGTAAGAGAAAGAGGGACGTTTTGTTGCCCATCAAGAGGTTGAACATCAGAAATCTCTGGTGCTCTATTTGGTGGATAATATTCGACGTATTCCGCGGATGTCGTTGCTAGGAGTGCATAGCCGATGAATCCATAGAGGCTATAACCAGGGAGTGCATACGAGAGACCAATTCCCATGAACCCAAGTGTAAACCCAGTTTGGACTCCTCCTGCAGCATATCCTCTGCTGGTGAGCAGGTTTGCCGCAAGAGTAGCCCCATCTCCGAACCAAAGCATCGTGATACGTGGTCGTGGAAGCAAGAATAACGGAACAAGTAATCCTCTTCCTTGGCCACCAACACTACAGAGTACTGTGGTTCCTCTGCTCATGAATGCTTGTGAAAATATGGATTGTTTTTTCATGTTCTGGAATTGCTGGACCCATTTTGGATTAAGTAAGGAAAGATATGTTTCCTTCGAAACACTGTTTGGAAGTAAGCCTTTTTCATCTAACAATTCAACAAGAGCGATTTTCAAAGATTGAGTTTTCTTGTTGTAAGGATTTTGTGTGATTTCAGATATCAGTTCATCCAATGTTTTAAAAATCAGTGTTGCTTCATCGGTTGAAAGAATTCTTTCTTGTTTATCGCTACTTGTTGTTCCAAAAGTATAACAGGTGATTGTTCCGTTTTTTAGTAATGTATCGATGTGTTCATTGTTCTTCAGGGGGTTCTCTTGCATCTGCTTTCGTAAGCTCTGGGAACAAGGGACAAACATTCCTACTATAAAAAGAAAAATAATTCCAAAAACAAAGGTTTTTTTTCTACGATTTCTACTCATCGATATCCTCCCCATTCTATACTTTTATAACAATGTTCCTCTATAATAATGTTTTGAATTCGAAAAATTTATTTTTTTTAAAAAGTTATTATTGAAACCATAGATTTATAAAAATAGTAACCGTTTGATTTCCTCTTTTGAAATCGGTTGTAGATCACGTGACGAATAGCGAGTCATACTACACTGTCGTGCGTTTGGATAATCTAAGATAGTGTAGTTGATGCTTGGCATCGACAATTGTGGAGGAATAATCAACATATCATCGGTTTCAAAGGCGACTGCTGCTTCCGATTCTGTCATCAGCTCCTCAAACATTTTTTCACCAGGTCGCAGTCCAATGATTCTTTTTT
>MUGD01000188.1 GCA_002900555.1 Thermoplasmata archaeon M9B2D
CATCAGGCTTAGGAACAGCGTCGCGGATTATTTTCTCGGTTTTGGTGGCTGATTTGCCCCACTTCTTCTTGCTGATAGTAATTACTCTCCTAGATACAACTGACTAGGTCGAAGCGAAAAACCGGAGTTTGACTTTTAAAGGTGCTCATTAGTCAGTCTTTGTGAATTAGGAAGAAAAGAATATGGATAGGAAAAAGAATCTCCATATATTGATTCAGCAACTCATAGATGTAGCATACCCTGAGCTTGACATGAGTAAGATTGTTTCGCGATGGCGTAGAATGTCTTGTTTCGCGAGTGTGAGCTGGAACCCAGATAGAGAAAGAATAACAGTCACATGCAATCATAAGACAAAAAGATGGCACGAAGCTGCACTACTTGGATTGCTTTCACATGAACTCAGTCATCCTGTCAAAGATGCAAATAATAGAATTGAGAAAAGTACAGATCTTGATGTTATTCGAAGAGGGCTTGGACCGTATCTCGCAGTAGAACGTGCGATGACGGGTAAATATGAGGACTATGTTATTAGTCATGGAAAGGACATGTATCTCGGTTATAGATCGATTCGATCACATCTCAATGAAGAAGAGTTGGTTCAGCTAGATGCTCTTCTGGCAGAGATGCGATTAGTACCGAAGATGAAAAAGGACCACCTATTGCCACTTCACGATTTGTCAATTCTCAAGACAAATGGAAAATCTGAGATATTTATAGATGGGCACTTGTTTTCTGTAGAAGGGAATATAGATGATTCACAAGTAGAGATCGTCATAAGAAACGGCATATCTCATGTTTACCATAACGGACAGGAAATTGGTAAGTACTAATTTAGGAAGAACTAATCACATCCCTTGAGATCCGTGCGTTCCTTAATTTGCAACTTTTGCTGTAGCATAACTTCGCTATTCGCAGGAATGTCCTCTTTGATAACACATCCAGCAGAAATCATGCTGTTTTCGCCAATTCTGGTCGCAGGAAATATTGATGCATTAACTCCAATCACTACATTATCACCAATTATAGCTCCAAATTTCCGCTGAGGCACCTGTACCTTTTCATCCTTGCTTTCCAGAAATAATGGTTCTCCTCCAGGTCGCCAATTCCAGAGCTGAGCTCCAGCTTCAATGCATGTATCAGCTCCGATTATTGAATCAGCTAGATAGGTCATCCTGCCAACATTCACTCGCTCAAAAATCATACTATTTCGCATCTCGACTGCATATCCTATCCGCACTCCATCGCAGAGACTACTATAGTCACGAATAAGCGAATTATTTCCAATGTAAACACGTTTTCCAATATATATAGGACCACTTAGAGTAGTATTTGGTCTAATGATGACTCCATCATCAATAAACACAGAACCTTCAATGACAACACTTGAGTGGATATCAGCAGATTCCGCAATGAAACTTCCTTTTCCTCGAAGCTGCCGGTCCATTACAATACGATTTGCGTTCAATATATCCCACGGCCAAGTGAACTCTGCCCATTCTTTCTCCCAAACTGCGGCGGAAACTTTTTGCCCCATGCCTATCAGTTCTTCAAAGGTCTTCTCCATTTTTCCATGCTTCTCGAGGAGTGAGAGCGTCTTGTTATTGAAAACAGATACACCAGCGACAGCATAATTGCTAACGTATCTATCTGGACCACCCTTCTCAACTAATTTCTCGACAACACCGTTGGAACCAATCTTGACGGTGCCAAATTGCTCAGGATTTGATACCAATGTTACAAGCATTGTGACGTCAGATTCAGTCGTTTCATGATTCTTCAGAGTCCTACTCACCATCTCAGGATCAACGAGAACATCACCATTTACAAGAAGAAACTCCTCTTCTGATTCTAATTCTTCTTTTGCTGTGAGAATTGCATTTTCAGCGCCCTCCTGTTTGTGCTGAATCACATATCTAATTCTCACTCCTTCGTCGCCAGCCATCTGAAAATGGTCAATCAGTTCCTCACGTCCATGCCCAACGACCATGATAATGTCATTAATTCCATTCTCTACAAGGCTATCGATGATGTATTGTAGTACGGGTCTTCCTGCAATCATCAACATCGATTTTGAGCGATTTGTTGTCAGCGGTCTTAGCCGTTGACCTTCTCCGGCAGTAAGCACGAGCGCTTTCATTATGCTAACACTACTATAGACTGTGTGATGGTGCATAAAACTGTTGGTCCTGTTATGAAATTGTACCATTCAAGGGTTGAGTAGTCCGAAATATATTCTACGCTTTCCTGCACCCACATTTTTTGATTTACCAATCTGAATTCCACCAATTTCTCTTGTATTGGCGACATGGGTACCGGCACAGGATGCAACATCATAATCGCCGATTATCAAAACCCGAAATTCCTTTACAGAAGCAGGAACCATCTCAAGATATCGTGTTTGATATCCACGCTCCTCGAGAAAGGAGATTGCTTCGCTGCGGGGCAAGAATTTGATTTCCACTTCTAGATTCTGTCGAATGATAGCATTAACGCCAGTCTCTACCTTCCTCTTCATCTCATCATCGAAGGACTCAAGAGGTGAATAATCAGCTCGACTCTCATCCGGTGTGATGTTGTTACCAACAGTTTCGAGGTTGTAATTCAGTTGGAGATAACGCGACAGAATATGCTGTGCTGTATGAAAACGCATGCACCTATGACGAGAAGACCAATCAATCTCACCACGAACAGCAGTCCCTGTTACAAAGGAATCGCCATCTAAATTATGTCGTATTTCACCTTCTTCCTTTCTAACCGATGTCACAGTGACAACTCGGGAACCATCTGAGAGTGAGCCTTTATCACTGGATTGGCCACCACCCTCAGGGTAGAAAGCTGTACGATCAAGAACGACATAGTTCGAACCAGATGATAGAACTCGAGCATCAAATTCTTTCAAATAATTATCTTTCATATGCAATAGCTCAGTCATTCTAAGAATGACCTCCTACATCTTCGCAGATTCCCGTAATCTCTTCCACTCAACTACAGCGAGATCTTTTGCCTCATCTAATTCATGTCCAATGAGATTCACTTCTGGAGAGTCAGCAGCTGCATCGATAATATCTCGTACCTCAGCTTCGTGCTCCTCCTCCATCAGACCTGCGAGAATTGCATCAATTGTATCATCAGCCACTCCTCGGTCTTTAAGAAATCGTGCTAAGGGAGTATATGAAACAGGAACATAGCCGCTATCTGTGGATGGTGTAAGATTTACCTGATTCATCTTCGATTCAAACAACTGCGTAATTATCTCCTGTCGTGTCCTTACTGAAGGCACGGAGAGTGGCTTTTCCTTCTCGGTTTCACTTATCATTTTTCCAATCTGCTTCATCATAGCACCTTTGAATTTGACGGGTTTGGCTTTCTTTCCTTTGGCCTTTCCTTTTTTAGGCGGAGCTGCTTTTTCTTTTGGCTTTCTTGCCCAAATTCCACCAATGATAATCGCAGCTAACCAGATGAGAATAATTATGATAAGCGGGTCTGATAGGTATTCAATAATCTGTATCAAAGGTCGCCCCTCTGCTGATATATCAACACAGCATGCTCATTCAACACAACACCAACTTTAAAGTTTCTCCTGATAGAGCGACCATACTATATTAGGTGCGTTTCATGACCGACTTGAAAAAAATCCTAGAGGACCTCAATTCAGGAAAAGTAACAGTCGATGAGGCTGAGAAACAGCTCAGGACGATATCACTGGACAAAATTGGGAGTATAGCCACGATTGATTTGGATAGGGAAACACGGAGTGGCGTACCAGAAGTTGTGTTCGCTGAATCAAAGGATGCATCAGATATCGCGTCAATAGTTTTGGGTATTCTAAACACTCATGATGCAGCAATGATAACTCGACTTACGAACGAAAAACTCGATGTGTTGAAATCCAGCCTTGAAGGGTTTTCCATTGAATCGTACGGAAAAAGCCCAATAATTACAGCTCTTGCACACTCAAA
>MUGD01000189.1 GCA_002900555.1 Thermoplasmata archaeon M9B2D
AGCTTTACCGTTCCGCTCAACCCTTCTATTGGATCAGGTTCAATCTTCCTGTATTCATCAACTATCTCGATGCTCACAGGTTGAATCGGGGAGGAATCGGAAGCATGGACCTGTATTGCAACGTTCCTCATCTTGCCATTAGGCGGCCAAAGATATTTCGGATCAACACTTATGCTCAATGATGGGGCGGTCTTATCTATTTTTACAATCTGGCTCTTCTTTGACTCGGTGTTCCCCGCTCCATCAACTGACCAATAAACTAACTCGTGAATACCATCTTTAACTATAGTGATGTTATATGTTGATCCTTTCGCTTCGGACATGACTCCGTCCAGTACCGCATATATTGTTTCACACCCAACGCAGTTGTCTGTCGCCGAAAGCAGCACCTCAACGCCGCTGTTGTACCATTCCTTAGCACCTGCACTCTGTAACATGAGCGCCGCGGCGGGCACTGTAATAACCGCCGTGGTTGAGGGTGGAGTCACATCTTCAACGGTAATAATGACCGTATCTGATGCCGTCTCTCGATTTCCGTCGTCAACGGTAAGTTCAAATTCGAATATCCCAAGGGGCAGAGTAACAGTTGGCGTCATTCCTGTTACAGATCCAATGATCGGATTGTACCACACATAAGTCAATTCGTCCCCGTCAGGATCCGATGAGCCTGATCCGTCAAGGATCACTTCGGTACCGTCCACGCCGGAACAGTCCACTACCTGGTCAGCGCCAGCGTCGGCAATGGGTAAAGCATTATCGGGCATCCTTTCCCTGAGAAAAATGTCGAAACCACTACTATTGTCCCTCGGATCAAGATTTGTTGAATTCGATTCAAACGCAATAAAAAGGCCGTCCTGGCTAATGGCAGGCTTCCCACTCGCTGAATTTCCTTGATCGTCGTCGCTGTTGACACTGACAAGCTCAAGCATGTTTTGTGCTCTGTCCAGAACAATTACATCGGCCGTTCCATTTGTGTCACCCGGGATCAAATTCGATGCCTTTGACTCAAACGCTATATATCTACCATCCGGGCTGAGAACAGGAAAATCACTTGCGCCATTCCCTTCTACTCCATTTATAGTGCTTATTCTTTCGGTTATTCCGGTCATCCGGTCATGCAGGTAAACGTCCGAAATGGAATTTGTATCACCCTCAACAAGATTAGTAGCGTTCGTACTGAATGCGATATATCGGCCATCACCACTGATTGAGGAATTCATGCTTGCGGAGTTAGCCTTCTCCCCATTACTGCTCACACTTACAAGCTCCATAACTTTATCATGTCGGTCATACACAAACACCTTCAGCATATTAGTATCATTTGCCAGAAGATTGTACGCATATGATTCAAATGCCACAAATCTCCCATCAGCACTTATAGACGGTTTGATGCTTGAACCTTTTCCCGATATGCCAGAATGGTCAGCACTTATCAGTTCAACATTATCAGTCACTCTGTCATAGACGAACACGTCCCACATTCCGTTGCTATCTCCGGGAACAAGATTACTTGCTGCCGATTCAAAGGCAATAAAGCGGCCGTCTTCACTTATGGAAGCATTTCTACTGTAATTATTCCCACCGATTCCCAGGGCGTCCACACTGATCCGCTCCGTTTCTCCTGTTAGCCGGTCATGGACAAACACATCCAGCTTGTTTCCCGTGTCATCCGGAACAAGGTTTGAAGCGTACGATTCAAACGCCACGTATCTTCCATCACCGCTGATCGACGGATTGATGCTTAATGAATTGCCCTGAATTCCTTGAGAGTCCACGCTCACTCTTTCGATGATCCTGGTTTCTCTGTCAAAGACGAACACATCCCATGTTCTGTTGATGTCATTCTGAACAAGATTTGTTGCGGAAGAGGCAAATGCAATATATCTGCCATCAGCGCTTATCGATGCACCATTACTGTACCCATTTGCCGTAACACTTACCCACTCTGTTGAAGCGGCAAATGCTGTTGATGCGAAAACTAAACACAGTAAAAAAATAAATACATAAATCTTCCCTCTTTTAAAGTCCCAGCCTTTCATAACAGTCCTCCTTTGAGCCGGTTTCGCCCCGGCACTGGAAAAAACACAAAAATTACCCCCGCTTTTTTTCAGTGAACAAATATGGTCGCCCCCAAAACTATAAAATAATGTTTTCATTAGAATCTAAACGTAATTCATTTGAAAGCTATTTATTTTGATTTTATCCATAAGAAATATATATCATGCTTTTTTTGACAAGTCAAGTATTATTTTGCTTTAAAATCAATTATTTATATATAAATACTCATTTTGTAATTATATGTTATCCATTATAAATTAATTTAACATCTATATATAGAATATGAAACTCTTGCTTGAATCATTTTTGCTTGATCTTTTCAATGAAGAAAAAGAATGCGTAAGCCGGTTTCTTAAGTTTTTTCAATTGTTTTTGTTGAATTTTTGCCTGCTTCAGTCTGTCTCCATTGCCATCCCTATATAATATTTCTTTATTTACACTAGGTTCCAGGTATTCAGTTATGCAAGCTCGTGGCAAAAATTACAATCAGCATGTTCCCTCCGATAGCACCTTAGCCCTGACAGGGGGGAATTTGTGTAATTAAAATAATGATCTGATCAATGTTTTCGTATCGCTGATTACATGAGATAATAAGGTATGTAGATAAAATATTTTCTATAGTGAGTTGCGATTTATGAAAACGATTCTTACAGGTATAAAGAATAAAATAGCCTTCGTTCGAAGGAATGTCGAATTCGCCGATACCGGATTTCTTCTCTTGCGCATAGCAGCACTATGCACGCTGTATTCCTGGATTCTATTCGCAGATATTGACCCTGCTTTGGCAGAATCATATAAATCCATCGTATCTTACTTCGCATTGTACTGCGTCGCGCTCTATGTTCTTTTGGTCCTGTTCTTTCAGAGAAAGAGGGTCCTGTATGCCCTTTCTCTCCTCTTTGACCTGTCTGTGGTCTATCTTCTTATCGGTTTTTCGGGAGGCTTTGAGAGCAATTTCTTTATCGCCCTTTATTTTTTAACCGCATTGCATTCCTTTTATTTCGGCATTATTTTTGGTCTGGGTGTTGCTACGGTGTCATCCATTCTTTATCTCTTCAGCGGCAATTTTGATTTTATAACGCTCCACTGGGCCGACTTCGTCCTCCGTATCGGCTTCCTGTACCTCATAGCGCTTCCTCTGGGATTCCTATCGGACCAGTTGAGAAAGGACAAACAGGAGATCGAAACATTGAACTGCGAGCTTCTGAAATCTTTGCACGAATCGAATCGCCTGCAAAAAAAGCTGATAAAGGCAGAACGGCTCTCGGCCCTGGGAAAAATAACGGCTGACGTTGCCCACGAAATAAGAAACCCGCTTACCGCAATAGGGGGGTTTGCTAAACGACTGCAGAAGCGAATACGGCCTGATACAAGAGAAAAGGATTATATCGACCTCATTGTCTCTGAAACCGGACGCCTCGAGCGAATTCTGAGGGATGTACTCAGTTTTTCGAGGGAAGCCAGATATCATCTCTCCATTACGCCACCAAACGCTGTTGTCGAGGATTCCCTCCACACTTTTTCTGACACATGCAAAGAACAGTCGATTACTGTCAATACGGTATTTGATTTGTCGTTAAGGGACATATTGCTTGACAGAGATCAGATAACGCAGGCGATCAATAACCTTCTGTCGAACGCTGTCGATGCAATGCCTGGGGGCGGTGTGCTCACCGTTTCCACCCAAAGTGTCTTGCTTCATGATGCGAACTTCATTGTTATAGAGATTTCTGATACCGGAACAGGCATTCCAGCTGAAAAGCTCGATCGTCTCTTTGATCCTTTTTACTCCACAAAAGAGATCGGTCATGGTACAGGCCTCGGTCTCTCTATCTGCAAGAAGATCATGGATGAGCATAAAGGGTTTATACGCGTA